>JAEEZZ010000071.1 GCA_016292255.1 Oscillospiraceae bacterium | reverse complement strand
TGTTATGATTACTTCGCAAGTGATGATTGTGCTTCGCACAAGTTATGATTGCTTCGCAAGCTGCTAACTGCCGCAGGCATCATAACTTTCCCGCAGGGAAATCATAACTTGCCCGTAAGGGCAATCATAACTCGGCTCCTGTTGCCTCGGGCGGGCGGCCACTGGCCGCCCCTACGGTCAGGGCTGATAATTCTTCCCGAATTTCAGATTCGCGAACTTGGCCGTGGTGCGCTCGTCCAGGGCGGGCATGACCTTGGTGGCTGCCTTGGCGGCGTCGGGCTTGTTCTCGGGCTTGGGGCGCACAGCCTCGCCGGTGATGCTGGCCACGCTCTGCTCGATCCGGGCGGCGATGTCCTCGGGCTTCTCCGACTGGGTGCGGGGCAACTCCTTCTCGGGCTGCGGACGGGGAGGATCCTTCTCGGCCTCGTAGTCGTAGGCCTTGCGGACGGGCTTGACCTTATCCATGGGGAGCTCCAGCTTCTTGAGCGCCTCCAGCACCTTCTGCTGCTGGGCGATCTGCGCCTCCACAGCGGCCACGAATTCGGCGGTGGCCTCCTTGGCGTGACGCAGCCGATCGTTCTCCGCGTTCACGGAGGCGTCGGCGTCGCGGCTGGCGTTCTGCGCCTCCAGCTTTGCCTTCTGCACCAGCTCATCGCTCTTGCGCTGGGCCTCGGCCACCATAGCGTCGCATTCCTCTTTGGTCTTCTCCATGGAGGCTTTGATGGCGGCCTCGTTGGACTTGAAGCTTTCCAGCCGCTCCACCAGAAGCCGCATTTTGCTCTTGAGCACAGCGTTTTCTTTGTAAAGCGTGACGTAGTCCGCCATCATGGGCTCCAGGAAATCGTCCACGGACTTCATCACGTAACCGCCGATTTTGGCTTTTTCAAAACATACTTCCTGTAAATCTTGTGGTGTCAGCATTGCTTGACGCTTCCTTTCTCTGTGTGGTCAATCACATGTAGGGGGCGGCGTCCTCGACGCCCCGAGCCTCCCGATTCCGAACGGTGCGGAGCCTTGGAGCGGACGCCCCCGTACGAAAGTGTTAGAAGTAAACGCCGCTGTTTTCCAGCTCCTCCACGAGATCGCCCACGATCTCCACATTGAAGGGCGTCAGAATGTAGGTAGAGATCGCAACCTTCTTGATCTTCCCGTCCAGGGCGTAGGCCACGCCGGAGAGGAAGTCCACCAGCCGGCGGGCAACGTCCTTGTTGGTGGATTCCAGATTCAGCACAACGGCCTTCTTGTCCCGCAGATGGTCGGCGATCTCGGAGACCGTGTCGAAGCGGTCGGGCTTGACCAGGATCACCTGCATCGAGCTGTTGTTGTTCAGGTTGACGACTCTGGCGGGGCCGGAGCGGCGGGCGGTGCTGCTGGGCTGGGGATCGGGTGCGGAAAAGGCGGAACGCCGGGGAGACGGAGCGGGTTCGGGTTCGGGCTCCAGATCCTCCTCCTCGTCGTAATCATACTCATCCATGTCATCTTCGTTGTAGGGGCGGGTCAGCTTCTTGAGTTCATCCACAAATCCCATGGTGCGGTTTTCCTCCTGTATATGTATATTTGTTATTATTTATCTGGTTGCGCCGGTAGGCGCGGCCCGGGGGCGGGCGCCGCCTGCCGCTACGCGGGGTAGTGTCTGGCGCCGAAGATCGCGGTGCCGACGCGGATCATGGTGCTGCCCTCGGCGATGGCGTCTTCAAAATCGTCGCTCATGCCCATAGACAGACATACCATAGACACATTATCGTATTTTTCTGCTGCAATGTCAATAAAAAGATTCCTCATTTTCGCAAAATATTTACAATTATCGCCCTTTTTTTCGGAAATGGGAGGAATTGCCATCAGCCCGCGCAGGAAAACGCCGGGATACGCGGCCATCTGCCCTGCCAGGGCCAGGGCCTCCGCCGGGGTGAAGCCGCCCTTCTGGGGCTCCTCGCCGATGTTGACCTCCAGCAGGATCTCCTGCCGGAGCCCCAGCCGCAGGGCCGTTTTATTCACGGCTTCCAGCAGCTCCATCCGGTCTACGGATTGGATCAGATCCACCTGGCCGACGACCTTGTTGACCTTGTTGGTCTGCAGGTGGCCGATGAAGTGGACGGGCTTGCCCTCGTAGGCGCCCAGGGGCTTTTTCTGCACCAGCTCCTGCACCCGGTTTTCGCCGCAGCAATCCACGCCGGCGGCCACGGCCTCCTTGACCCGGTCGGCGTCGTTCATTTTGGTGGCCGCGCAGAGCAGGATCTCTGCAGGATCCCGTCCGGCCGCCCGGGCTGCGGCCTCCATTCTGGCCCTTAGGGCGGAGATATTTTCCGCGATACTCAATTTATCATGACCTTTCCGTTAAAGATTTCTTCGGTGGTGAGGATGATCTCGTCGTCCGGCCAGAGCATATCCGTGGAGGATTTGTCCAGCTCCACGATGAAGCTGTCGCCGTCGTCGTAGATGATGTTGATGGGCTTCCATTTGGCCTCCGCGCCCTCCAGCACGTACACGCCGCTGCGGTTTTGCTCGTCGGCGTAGATGGCGGTCTTGGGCACCCGCAGACCGGAGCGATCCGCGAAGACCAGGTCGGCGGTCTCGGTTCGGGCGGAGACCGCGTCCTGGATGTAGGATTCCGAGGACAGCACCAGAATACAGCTGCCGCCCTCCGAGGCGGAGATCCGCTCCACCTTCATTCGGACGGTCTCATAGAAATCGTAGGCGAAGTTCACGTCGATCCGGTCTCCCAGCTCCAGGCCGGAGAGGTTCCGGGACGGCACCACGGCGGCGTAGTACCATTTCTGGGAGGTGACCAGCTTGCCCACGGCGCCGGTCTCCCGGCGGGCAAGCCCGTCGAACTTTTTCATCGAGGAGACGGTGGCCGTCTCCAGAAACGCCGGGGTGAGCTCGTCCTCATACCCGTCGGCCACCGCGGAGAAGTAGCCGGACACCGGCGCTGTGACGACGCCGGCCTCAGAGCCGGCCTGGGCACGAAGATCCTCCAGCTGTTTCTCGGCGTCGGTGATGCGCGACCAGATCGCCTGGGCGTCCGCGCTGTTGATGTAGCGCCGCAGCAGGTAGGGCTTCAAGGACTCGGCAGTCTTCCCCGCGGCGCTGTATTCCCGCCGGGCGGCCGAGACCGTGACCTGGTTCATCCGATACAGGATCTCTGCGTCCAGCGTGGCGGAATCGGTGTCGGTGCCCGAGAAGGAGTAGGCGTAGTGCATCTGGGCGATCTCCTCCTCCAGCGCGTCGATCTTCTCATGGAGCGCCTTGGCGGCCTCGCTGCGGTAGGCCACGGCCACCACCTGGCCCCGGCCCACCTTCTCGCCCTCGTCCCGGGAGGGCACGATGATGTCCCCCGCGCCGACCTTGATGATCTGCTCGGAACGCACCAAGAAGCCGGAGGTGGTGATCCCATCGCCGACTTCATAGCGCACAGCCTTATAGGTCGTGAATCCGTCCCCCGAGAAGCGGGTCACGGAAAACACCAGATAGCAGGTCATCACGCCCAACAGCGTAATGAGCACCGCTTTCATGAATTTGTCTCCTCGCATGGGTGAAAAGACCCCCTTTTGCACGCGCCGCGAGGATTCCAAACCGCCGGGTTAAGGTGCCAATTTCACCGGGCGGGCCGGTACAACCGTGGAGATCGCGTGCTTGTAAATCATTTGCTGGCGGCCCTCCGAGACCAGACAGACCACGAAGCTGTCGAAGCCCGTGACCACGCCTTTCATCTGAAAGCCGTTCATCAAAAAGACGGTGACAAGCTGACGTTCCTTGCGTACGTCATTTAAAAACAGATCCTGAAGATTTTCAATAGCAGCCATGGGATTACCTCGTTTCTATGTAAAATGGATAATCCTATGGTAACAGCTTTGGACAGTCGAATGCAGTTGAAAGCGGACAGAAAGGTTTATTTCTTCCCTGCCAGCCATTTGGCCAGGGCGTCGGCCATGGCGGGGTTGCTGTCGGTTTTCTGCTCCTGCTGGGCCATATAGCGGCGGACGTCGGACTTGCCCGCCCCGTCCCGCTTGCGGCGGGCTTCGAAATCCGAGAGCTTCTCCCGGTAGCCGCAGGCGCAGGCGAAGGTCTGCCTGTCCCCCTCGCCCCAGAGCTCCAGCTTCTTGTGGCAGTTGGGGCAGCGGGCGTTGGTGACCTGGGTGGTGCGCTTGCGGAAGCCGCATTCCCGATCCGGGCAGACCAGCAGCTCGCCCCGCTTGTCCTTCACCAGAAGCAGCAGCTTGCCGCACTCAGGGCAGGGCTTGCGGGTTTGGTTGTCGTGGGAGTAGGTGGCCTGGCTGGCCTTGACGTCCTTGACCAGCTGGGTGGCGTACTTCCGCATTTCCGCCACGAAGTCGCTGTCCCGCTCCTGGCCCTTGGCGATCCGGGCCAGCCGATCCTCCCAACGGGCGGTCAGCTCCGCGCTGCGGAGCTCCGCCGGGGCCAGGCTGACCAGCTGGATCCCCTTGGAGGTGGGCACCAGAGTCTTGCCCTGCCGCTCCACGTAGAAGCTGGAAAACAGCTTTTCGATGATGTCCGCCCGGGTGGCGGGGGTACCCAGGCCGGAGGTCTCCTGCAAAATCTTTTGCAGGTTCTTGTCGGAGACCTGGCCCTGGGGATGCTCCATGGCGGTGAGCAGGGTGGCCTCGGTGTAGCGGGCCGGGGGCGAGGTCTTGCCGTTGGTGAGGCGGAGCTTCCGGACCTTGAGCCGCTGTCCCTTTTGCAGCTCCGGCAGGCGCTGATCCTCCTCCTCGGCCTCGGCTTCGTCTTCCAGGGCGGTGAAGTTCCGGTCATAGGCCGCCTTCCAGCCCTGATCCAGCACCCGTTTGCCGGAGGCGGTGAAGCTCTCGCTGCCGATCTGCAGCGTCAGAGAGATGGATTCGTATTCGTAGGGCGGCATCAGCACCGCCAGGAAGCGGCGCACCACCAGATCGTAGATGTTCTTTTCCGGCCCCGTGAGCTCGTAGAGGCTGGCCGCCTCCTCGGTGGGGATGATGGCGTGGTGGTCTGTGACCTTGGCGTTGTTCACCAGGTACTTGGTCTGGAAGGGCTTCTTCCGCTGGACGGCCCAGGCCAGCTCCTTGTATTCCCCCTGGGCCACGGCCCGGAGGCGATCCGGCAGGGTGGGCACCACGTCGTCGGAGATATAGCGGCTGTCGGTGCGGGGATAGGTGAGGGCCTTGTGCCGCTCGTAGAGGCTCTGCATCAGATTCAGGGTCTCCTTGGCGGAGTAGGCGTATTTCTTGTTGGCGTCCCGCTGGAGCTCCGTCAGATCGTAGGCCGCCGGGGGCGGGGTCATCTTCCGCATCTTGCTGATCTGGGTGATGACGGCCTCCTTGCCCTCGCACTGCTTCAAAAGCTGCTCCAGCTTCTCCCGGTCAAAGGAGCGGCCGTTGCCCTTGCTGTCCTTCCAGCCGGCCCGGAAGCCCTCCAGCTCGGCGCAGAGGCCGTAGTAGTCCTTGGGCACGAAGCGGCGGATCTCGTTCTCCCGCTCCACCACCAGGGCCAGGGTGGGAGTCTGCACCCGGCCCGCGGAGAGCTGGGCGTTGTGCTTGCAGGTGAGGGCCCGGGTCACGTTGAGGCCCACCAGCCAGTCCGCCTCGGAGCGGGCCTGGGCGGATTTGAACAGGTTGTCGTAGTCCTTAGCAGGCTTGAGGTTGGCGAAGCCCTCCCGGATGGCCTTGTCGGTCTGGGAGGAGATCCACAGCCGCTTGGCGGGCTTGTTCCATCCGGCCTTGACCATGATCCACCGGGCCACCAGCTCGCCCTCCCGGCCTGCGTCGGTGGCGATGACCAGATCCGACACGTCGCCCCGCTTCATCAGGGCTGTGACTACCTTGTACTGCCGGGCGGTCTCGGGGATCACCACCAGCTTCATCTTCTCGGGCAGCATGGGCAGATCGTCCATGTTCCACTTTTCCAGCTTTTTATCGTAGACGTCCGGGTCGGCCAGGGTCACCAGATGGCCCAGGGCCCAGGTGACGATGTAGCGATCACCCTCCATGTAGCCGTCCGCGCCTCGCTTGCAGCCCAGCACCCGGGCCAGCTCCTTGCCGACGGAGGGCTTCTCCGCGAGTACGAGCGTTTTTGCCATCTTGTTCTCCTTTTTTCGGAATGAAAGAATATTTTCATTCTTTCATTGTTTCATTCGTTCATTTTCCTTGGTGTACGACCACCTGGGGGAAGGGGATCTCGAAACCGTTGCCGTCCAGCAGCAGCTTCACGTCCCGGTTCAGAGCGCGGCGGGCCTGGAAGAATTTCTCCTCGGTGGTGGACACGCAGAATTTCAGATTCACGCCGCTGTCGGCCAGCTCGTCCACGCCCATGTAGCGGATGTCGCTGAGGTACAGCTCGGGGTGGTTCTCCTTGGTGCCGGGCAGGGCCTCCCGCATGAGCTTTTCCAGCTTCCGCAGGTCGCTGCCGTAGGACACGGCGCAGATGATGGCCAGGGAGTCCACCCGGGAGCGGTTCTGGAAGTTGCGGATGTCGGCCTCAGTGACGGCCAGGGTGGGGGCGGTGAAAAGCTCCGTGGGCGTGGGCTCCGTCTGCGTGGCCTCGGTCACCGGGGGCTCTGTCTCCGGGACCTCGGTATACAGGGTCTCCGTCTCCGGCGGGGCGCTTGCCTCCGTCGTTCCGCTGGGGGCCGTGGCAATGATCTCGACCCCGGGATCCTGGAAGGGCTCCGGCGCTGCGGCCTGGGAGCCGCCGCCGAAGGAGGCCAGCAGGAGGGTCACGGCGGACACCGCGGCGGCAGCCGCCGTCCAGAAGCCGCGCTTGACTTGATTGAACCGGGCGGCCTGCCGGGCGTTTTCCAGCCCGCCGTGACGCCGGACGCCCCGGATCCTTTCGTAGGGCTCGAAGACCTCGGGGTAGCGGTTGTCTACCTCGTACACGTCGTCCATGCGCGCATCCTGCCTCCTTTTCCTTTTAGAATACATATCAACATAGTATTATGACATAGAACGGAACGAATTGCAAGCATTATTCCGTCAACCGGCGGGATTCCCGGGGAAAAGCGGGAAAAAAACTATTGAACAGTTTGTGAATTTCTGAAATAGTCCTTGACATTTTCCGGAAGCAGGTGTATATTGGCACTCAGAGGGAAAGAGTGCTAAGCACTTCCGAGAATGGAGTGCCAGGCTCGGGAGGCGCGACGATCCACAGTGGGAAAGGCGCTGCCCCGGGCGGACGGCCACCGGCCGCCCCTGCGCGCTTTCAAAAACGGAGTGCCGGAGCGAAAGCGAGGGGGAACGGATTCTTCGCTTCGCTCAGAATGACAGGAGGCGTCCCGATGGAACTGACGGATCGGCAAAAGCAAATACTGCGTGCCATTGTGGACATCTACGTCTCCACGGCGGAGCCCGTGGGCTCCAAGGCCATCGCGGCCCTGCCCGACGTGAGCTGCTCCTCCGCCACCATCCGCAATGAGATGGCGGAGCTGACCCAGATGGGTCTGCTGGAGCAGCCCCACACCTCCGCCGGACGCATTCCTTCCCCTGCCGGCTACCGGTTCTACATCGACGAGCTCATGCAGGACTACCGGCTGAGCATGGACGAGACCAAGAGCCTGAACGAAGCCCTGGAGCTGAAAAGCCAGGAGTTCGACAAGATGATGTCCCAGGTGGGCAAGCTGGTGTCCAAGATGACCGATCTGCCCGCCTACACCGTGGCCACCCGCCGCAGCGAGGCCGTGGCCAAGCACTTTGATCTGATCATGGCAGGGCCCGGCAGCATCATTCTGGTGCTGATGCTCTCCGACGACCAGGTGAAGAACAAGCTGATCAAGCTGCCCGTCAGCGTGACGGAGGCAGACCTCAAGCTGCTGGCCGCCGTGCTGAACGCCAGCCTCACCGATCTCACCGCCGAGCAGTTCAACGGCGAGCTGCTGGAAAAGATCACCCGCGCCGGCGGCGCGGCCGGTACCCTGGTGCCGCTGGTGATGGATTTCACTCTGGAGTGTCTGCGGCAGCAGCACGGGGACGTCCATCTGACCGGCCAGATGCGGCTGCTGGGTCAGCCGGAATACCGGGACGCGGCGGAGAAGGCCCAGGAGGTCTTCGAGACCCTGGACGAGGACATGATCTCCAATCTGCCCGCCGTCCTGCCCAAGGATGGGCCGGTGCAGTTCCTGGTGGGCCCGGAGAACGTGGCCAAGGAGCTGAAGGACACCTCCGTGGTGATGATGCGCTTCGACATCGGCGAGGGGATGCAGGGCACCATCGGCGTGGTGGGCCCCACACGGATGGATTACGCCAAGATCACCGCCAAGCTCGGGTACTTTGCCGAGAACCTGGGCAGGATGTTCCAAAAGACCGAGAACCCCGCAATGCCGCCGGCGTTGGCAGAGGGCAACAATAGTACAAAGGAATGATATACCATGTCCAAGAAGGATAAAGAAAAGAACGCACCCGACACCGAGAAAAAGCAGGAAACCGTAGAGGCTCCCACTGAGGAAGCCCCCAAGGAGGAGGCTCCCAAGGAGGAAGCCGCTAAGGAGGAAGCCCCCCAGGAGAGCGAGCTGGAACAGGCCCGGAAGGCCCTGGCTGCGGAGCATGACAAATACCTGCGGCTGGCGGCGGAGTACGACAACTTCCGCAAGCGCAGCATCAAGGAAAAGGACGCCCGCTACGCCGACGCCAAGGCCGACACCGTGGCGAAGTTCCTGCCCGTCTATGACAACCTGGAGCGGGCCCTGGCCAACGAGACCAGCGACGAGGCCTACAAAAAGGGCGTGGAGCTCATTATGACGGAGCTGAAAAAGATCATGACCGGCCTGGGTGTGGAGGAATTCGGAGAGAAGGGCGACGCCTTCGATCCCAACGCCCACAACGCCGTGATGCATATTGAGAACGAGGAGCTGGGCGAAAACGTCATTGCCCAGGTCTTCCAGAAGGGCTTCCGCATGGGCGACAAGGTCATCCGCCACGCCGTCGTGCAGGTAGCCAATTAAACCCCGTAGGGGGCGATGCCCACATCGCCCCTCGCACCCCAACCCGGACGGCAGAGTGCCGTCCCTACGATCTGTTAAACCATACACTGAATATAGGAGGAATTCATCATGAGTAAGATTATCGGTATTGACCTTGGCACCACCAATTCCTGCGTTGCCGTTATGGAAGGCGGCGAGTCCGTCGTCATCGCCAACGCGGAGGGCAGCCGTACCACCCCGTCTGTGGTGGCATTTTCCAAGACCGGCGAGCGCATGGTCGGCCAGATCGCAAAGCGTCAGGCCGTCACCAACGCCGACCGCACAATCTCTTCCATCAAACGCCACATGGGCGAAAGCTACAAGGTAGCCATCGACGACAAGAACTACACCCCCCAGGAGATCAGCGCCATGATCCTCCAGAAGCTGAAGGCGGACGCCGAGGCTTATCTGGGCGGCACCATCTCCGAGGCCGTCATCACCGTCCCGGCCTACTTCAACGACGCCCAGCGTCAGGCCACCAAGGACGCCGGCAAGATCGCCGGCCTGGAGGTCAAGCGTATCATCAACGAGCCCACCGCAGCCGCCCTGGCCTACGGTGTGGATAAGGAAGCCGAGCAGAAGATCATGGTCTACGACCTGGGCGGCGGCACCTTCGACGTGTCCATCCTGGACATCGGCGACGGCGTGGTGGAGGTGCTCTCCACTGCCGGCAACACCCACCTGGGCGGCGACGACTTCGACAACGACATCATCAACTACCTGGTCTCCGAGTTCAAGAAGACCGACGGCATCGACCTGTCCAAGGACAAGGTTGCCATGCAGCGTCTGAAGGAAGCCGCCGAGAAGGCCAAGATCGAGCTCTCCGGCGTCATGTCCACCGAGATCAATCTGCCCTATATCACCGCCGACGCCAACGGCACCAAGCACATGAACGTCACCCTGACCCGGGCCAAGTTCAATGAGCTGACTGCCCATCTGGTGGAGGCCACCATGGGCCCCGTGCGCCAGGCGCTGTCCGACGCGGGCCTGCAGCCCAGCGATCTGAGCAAGGTCCTGCTGGTGGGCGGTTCTTCCCGTATCCCCGCCGTGCAGGAGGCCGTCAAGAAGATCACCGGCAAGGAAGGCTTCAAGGGCATCAACCCCGATGAGTGCGTGGCCATGGGCGCCGCCATCCAGGCGGGCGTGCTGACCGGCGACGTGAAGGACCTGCTGCTGCTGGACGTCACCCCCCTGAGCCTGGGCATCGAGACCATGGGCGGCGTGTTCACCAAGCTGATCGAGCGCAACACCACCATCCCCGTCAACAAGAAGCAGATCTTCTCCACCGCAGCCGACGGCCAGACCTCCGTGGAGGTTCATGTGCTCCAGGGCGAGCGCGAGATGGCTGCCTACAATAAGACCCTGGGCCGCTTCCAGCTCAGCGGTATCGCTCCGGCCCCCCGCGGCATCCCCCAGATCGAGGTCAGCTTTGACATCGACGCCAACGGCATCGTGAACGTCTCCGCCAAGGATCTGGGCACCGGCAAGGAGCAGAACATCACCATCACCGCTTCCTCCAACCTCTCCAAGGAGGACATCGACAAGGCCGTCCGCGAGGCCGAGCAGTTCGCCGCCGAGGATAAGGCCCGCAAGGAAGAGGCCGATACCCACAACGAGGCCGACCAGACCGCCTACCAGATCGAGAAGACTCTGACCGAGCTGGGCGACAAGGTCCCCGAGAACGAGAAGGCCCCCATCCGCGCCGCTGTGGAGCATCTGAAGGAAGTCAATAAGGGCAGCGACATTGCCGCCATCAAGACCGCCATCGAGGAGACCAATAAGGCCTTCTACCCCGTGGCCGAGAAGCTCTACAAGCAGGCCGCCCCCCAGGGCGATCCCAACGCCGCCGGCTTCAACCCCGGCGCCGCCCCCAACGGCAACCCCAACGACGGTGTCGTGGACGCGGACTTTGAGGAAGTCAAGGATTAAGCGCGATTTACGCGCATGAAGTATTTGCTGACGCAGATATGAAGTGCGGGTTACCCGCATGAAGACGCTTCGCTTATGAAGTATGGCTTCGCCATATTGACCGGAGAGCTGTTTCCCATCGTTTTATTGGCAAATAAAACGACACCTCAATATGTGCGAAGCGCATACTTCATTTGCCGTCAGGCATACTTCATTTCGCGTCAGCGATACTTCATATTCCGCAAGGAATACTTCATTTCACCTGTGAGGTGACCCATATGGCGAACGAAAATAAAAGAGATTACTACGAGGTCCTGGGCGTGGAGAAAAACGCCGCGGCGGATGAGATCAAGCGGGCTTACCGCAAGCTGGCGGCCAAGTACCACCCGGACGTGAACCATGAGGCCGACGCCGAGGCCAAGTTCAAGGAGATCAACGAGGCCTACGAGGTCCTGTCCAACCAGGAAAAGCGGCAGCTCTACGATCAGTACGGCTTCGCGGGGGTAGACCCCAACTTCGCCGCGTCCCAGGGGGGCAACCCCTTTGGCGGATTCGGCGGCTTTTCCGGCTTCGGCGACCTGGGCGACATCTTCGGCGACTTCTTCGGGGGCGGCTCCCGCACCCGGAGCAGCGGCGGCACCCGGGCGGCCCGGGGCGAAAACGTGGTGGTGCAGGTGGAGGTCAGCTTCGAGGAGGCCGCCTTCGGCTGCAAGAAGGAGGTCAACGTCTCCCGGATCGAGACCTGCGACCAGTGCCACGGCTCCGGCTGCGCCGAGGGCACCCAGCCCGAGACCTGCCCCCAGTGCCGGGGCTCCGGCCAGGTGCGTACCACCCAGAGCTTCATGGGCATGACCATGCAGTCCACCGCGGCCTGTCCCACCTGCGGCGGCCGGGGCAAGCTGATCAGGACTCCCTGCACCCGCTGCAAGGGCAAGGGCCGGATCAAGCGCAGCACCAAGCAGACGGTGGAAGTCCCCGCCGGCATCGACGACAATCAGGCCTTCCGGATCTCCGGCCAGGGCAGCGCCGGCGCCAACGGCGGCCCCAACGGCGATCTGATGGTGAACGTCCGCATCCGTCCCCACGGCCTCTTCACCCGGGAGGGCAGCGACGTGTACTGCGAGATGCCCATTTCCTTCGCCCAGGCGGCCTGCGGCGCGGACATAGAAGTCCCCACCCTGGACGGCAAGGTGCGCTATAACGTCCCCGAGGGCACCCAGACCGGCACCACCTTCCGGCTCAAGGGCAAGGGCATCCCCTACGTAGGCTACAAGAACCGGGGCGACCAGTACGTCACCGTGGTGGTGGAGACCCCCACCCGGCTCAGCAAGGAGCAGAAGGATCTGCTCCGCCAGTTCGACGCCGCCACGGAGAAATCCCAGCCCAAGAAAAAGTCCTTCTTCGATAAGATGAAGCAGATCTTTGAATAATTCGATCAGCCAGCCTCCCCCGGAGGCTGGCTGGTTTTTTTATGAAAAACTTGCTTTTTCTCCAAGAAGATGCTACAATATACTGAATTATTGTGGGTTATTGTCCCCATAGCACGGAGGAAACGAATTTGGAACGGAAAACACCCCTGATCTCGCCCGAGGACCTGCGGCGGCAGGAGGAGATCAGCGACTATATCAAGGGCTGGTGGCAGAGCCAGGGGATCACCCCCGTGGCCTACGTGGAGACCTACGGCTGCCAGCAGAACGAGGCGGACTCGGAGCAGATCCGGGGCATTCTGGAGCGCTGCGGCTACGGTCTGACGGATCAGGCCGAGGGCGCGGACCTGATCGTCATCAACACCTGCGCCATCCGGGAGCACGCCGCCCAGCGGGTCTTCGGCAACGTGGGGGCTCTGGTTCACACCAAGCGCCGCCACCCGGGCCAGAAGATCTTCGTCTGCGGCTGCATGATGGGCAAGCCGGAGATCTCCGAGCGGATGAAGAAGTCCTACCCCCACGTGGACGGCATCTTCTCCCCCCATCACCTGTGGCAGCTGCCGGAGCACCTCTATCGGGTGCTGATCCGGCACCGGAAGGCCTACGCGGTGGAGGACTCCGCCGGGGCCATTGCCGAGGGCCTGCCTGTGGTGCGCACCAACACCATCAAGGCCTGGGTCAGCATCATGTACGGCTGCAACAATTTCTGCTCCTACTGCATCGTCCCCTACGTTCGGGGCCGGGAGCGGAGCCGCCTGCCGGAGGACATTTTAGCGGAGTGCAGGGATCTGATTGCCAAGGGCTATAAGGAGCTCACCCTCCTTGGCCAGAACGTCAACTCCTACGGCAAGGATCTGGGCCTGGGGGTGGATTTTGCCGACCTTTTGGGGCAGATCGCGGAGCTGGAGGGGGAGTTCGTCCTCCGCTTCATGACCTCCCACCCCCGGGACGCCAGCCACAAGCTCTTCGACGTTATGGCCTCCCACGACAAGATCGCCAAGCAGTTCCACCTGCCCTTCCAGTCCGGCAACGACCGGATTTTGAAGGCCATGAACCGCCACTACGACCGGGCCCAGTATCTGGAGCTGATCGAATACGGCCGGAAGCTGATGCCGGAGATCGTCTTCACCTCCGACGTGATCGTGGGCTTCCCCGGGGAGACCGAGGAGGAGTTCGAGGACACCGTCAGCTTGATCCGGCAGGTGCGCTACGAGGCCCTGTTCACCTTCATCTATTCCCCCCGCCCCGGCACCCCGGCGGCGGAGCTGCCCGATCCCACGGCGAAGGAGGAGAAAAACCGCCGCTTCGACCGGCTGCTGGCCGTGCAGAACGCCATCTCCGAGGAGAAGCACAAGGCCCTCATCGGCAAGACCCTCCGGGTCTTAGTGGACGGCAAGGACGGGGACAAGCTCACCGCAAGAACCGACGGCGGCCGCCTGGTTCGCTTCTCCGGCGAAGATAATTTAATCGGTTCGTTTATCTTCGTAACCATTACCGACGCAACCACCTGGTCGCTGGTCGGAGCGGCCGGAGAAGCATGAAGTATTCCTGACGGAATATGAAGTATCACATTCGTGATATGAAGTATGATCTTTGATCATATTGCGAAGCAATACTTCATGCGCAGAGCGTACTTCATATTTGTGTCAACAAATCCTTCATATGCGCAGCATACTTCATTGCGACTAAAAGGAGCACAGTTATGGCTGAATTGACCCCCATGATGAAACAATACAAGGAGATCCACGCCCGGCATCCGGACTGCCTGCTGTTCTTCCGGCTGGGGGATTTCTATGAGATGTTCGACGAGGACGCCCGGGTGGCTGCCCGGGAGCTGGACCTCACCCTCACCACCCGGGATCGGGGCAAGGCCGAGGAGGATCGGACCCCCATGTGCGGCGTGCCCTTCCACGCCGCCGAGAGCTACATCGCCCGGCTGGTGGGCAAGGGCTACAAGGTGGCCATCTGCGAGCAGATGGAGGATCCCGCCCTGGCCAAGGGGCTGGTGGATCGGGACATCATCCGCATCATCACCCCCGCCACGGTGGTGGAGAGCTCCATGCTGGAGGAGGGCAGCAACAACTACTACGCCTCCCTCTGCCAGACTGCTGAGGGCATCGGCGTGGCCTTGATCGACATTTCCACCGGCGAGGCCTGCGCCACCCTGGCCGACGGCGACGACGCCCGGGACAAGGCCTTCAACGAGCTGGGCCGCTTCGAGCCCAAGGAGCTGATCGTGGACGAGGATCTGGCCCAGGGCAAGCGCTTCGCTCTGGACGCCCAGCTCCGGCTCCGCTGCCCGGTGAACGTGGGCAGGCGGAACCTCTATGACGACGAGGCCGTCTCCCGGATCCTGGCGGAGCAGTTCGGCGGCCAGGATTTCTCCGGCCTGCCCCTGCCCACCCGGCTGGCCCTGGGGGCCCTGGTGCAGACCCTGCGGGAGCTGCAAAAGGCGGATATCAGCCATATCAATCATGTGGAATACTATCTCTCCGGCCGGTATCTGGAGCTGGATCTCACCGCCCGCCGGAATCTGGAGCTGACCCAGACCATCCGCAGCAAGGACAAAAAGGGAAGCCTGCTCTGGGTTATGGATAAGACCAAGACCCCCATGGGCTCCCGGATGCTCCGGGCCTGGATGGAAAAGCCCCTGCGGAACCCCAACGAGATCCGCCAGCGGCTGGACGCGGTCAAAGAATTGAAGGACAGCACCCTGCCCCGGCAGGAGCTGCTGTTGGCGCTGAAAAGCGTTACCGATCTGGAGCGGGTCACCGCCCGGATCGTCACCGGGGCGGCCAACGCCCGGGATCTGGTGCAGCTCAAGCAGGGCAGCGCCGGTCTGCCCGGGCTGAAAAGCCTGCTGGCAGGCTTCCGCAGCTCCATGCTGGCGGTGGTGGCAGAGTCGCTGGACGATCTGGCCGATCTGAGCCGGGCCATCGGGGAGACCATCGCCGACGAGCCTCCCTTCTCCCTGCGGGAGGGCGGGATCATCCGCCCCGGCTGCAGCGAGGAGGTGGACCGGCTGCGGGATATCATGTCCGGCGGCAAGGGCACTCTGGCCCGGATCGAGGCCGAAGAAAAGGAAAAAACCGGGATCAAAAATCTGCGGGTGGGCTACAACCGGGTCTTCGGCTACTACATCGAGGTAGCCAAGGGCCAGGTGGACCTGGTCCCGGCGGGCTATATCCGCAAGCAGACCCTGGTGAACGGGGAGCGCTACATCACCCAGGAGCTCAAGGAGCTGGAAAACACCATTCTCGGCGCCAAGGACCGGGTGAACGCTCTGGAATACGAGCTTTTCACCCAGCTGCGGGAGAAGCTGGCCGCCAACGCGGCCCGGATCCAGCAGAGCTCCCGGGCCGTGGCCGCCGCCGACGTGCTGAGCTGTCTGGCGGAGCTGGCAGTGCAAAACAACTACTGTATGCCGGAGGTGGATCTCTCCGCCTCCATTGAGATCACCGCCGGGCGGCACCCGGTGGTGGAAAAGACCCTCACCGACGCCCTCTTCGTCCCCAACGACACCGTCATGGACGGCAAGCGGGAGCGTGCCGCTGTCATCACCGGCCCCAATATGGCAGGCAAATCCACCTATATGCGGCAGGTGGCGCTGATCGTCCTCATGGCCCAGATGGGCAGCTTCGTCCCGGCGGCCTCCGCCCGGATCGGCGTGGTGGACAAGATCTTCACCCGGATCGGAGCCTCCGACGACCTGGCCGCGGGCCAGTCCACCTTCTTAGTGGAGATGTCGGAAATGGCGGACATTCTGAAAAACGCCACTCCCCGGAGCCTGCTGATCCTGGACGAGATCGGCCGGGGCACCGCCACCTACGACGGCATGGCCATCGCCCAGGCTGTTTTGGAGCACGTCAGCGACCCCCTGCGCCTGGGCTGCAAGACCCTCTTTGCCACCCACTACCACGAGCTCACCGGCCTGGCCGACACCCACCCGGAGATCCGCAACTACAACATCTGCGTCAAGCGGCGGAAGGACGACATCGTCTTCCTGCGGAAGATCGTCCCCGGCGTGGCCGACGGCAGCTACGGCGTTGAAGTCGCCAAGCTGGCGGGGATGCCCGCCAAGGTGGTCAAGCGGGCCCGGGACATTCTGGCGGAGCTGGAGGAAAAGGGCCCCAGCCGGATCATCGTCCCGGTGCAGGCCCCCCTGGGCATGGAGCTGCCCATGGGCCAGACCGCCCTGGGCGACCCCAGCGCCGAGGAGCTGAAAAAGCGGGTGGAGGCCCTGTCGGTGGAGACCATGACCCCCATCGAGGCGCTGAATACCCTGTACGAATTGAAGCAGCTGCTGTAAGAGTTAAGATTGCCCTGTCGGGCAAGTTATGATTCGGCTTCGCCGAAGTTAAGATTTGCCTGCGGCAAAGTTAAGATGCCTGCGGCAGTTTGTAACCTGCGCAGCATTCATAACGCACGAAACGCTCATAACTTGTGCGAAGCACAATCATAACCTGCGCAGCAATCTTAACTGTTTTTTGAGGTGGACAATGACGGACAGCGTATTACGGGATTGCGCGAAACAATTTGCGCGGAAAATTGTATTGCTGTGTAAAGAAATGCGCAATCATCAAGTTAATTATGTTCTGATAAAACAAACCATTGCAAGCGGCACTTCTATTGGGGCAAATCTGCATGAAGCGCAATATGCCCAAAGTACAAAAGACTTTATACCAAAGCTGGAAATTGCGCTCAAGGAATGCAATGAAGTTGATTATTGGTTAGAATTGTTAACTGATACCGATCAAATTCCGAAAAAAACCGGCGACGCACTGCGAAAAGACTGCACAGATATGCGCCGCATGCTTGTATCTTCAATACGAACTCTAAAAAACAAGCGGGAATCCTAACTTGCACAGCAATCTTAACTTGTGCGAAGCACAATCATAACTTGCGCAGCAATCTTAACTTTCGGCGCAAGCCGAAATCTTAACTCCGGAGGTGATCCCATGCCCAAAATCATCCAGCTTGACCCCCATCTTGCCAATCTGATCGCCGCGGGCGAGGTGGTGGAGCGCCCCGCCTCCGTGGTGAAGGAGCTGGTGGAGAACGCCATCGACGCCGGAGCGAAAACCGTCACCGTGGAGCTGCAAAACGGCGGCATGACCCTGCTGCGGGTCACGGACGACGGCTGCGGCATGAGCCGGGAGGACGCCAAGACCGCCTTCCTCCGCCACGCCACCTCCAAGCTGCACACCAAGGAGGACTTGGAGGCCATCGGCACCCTGGGCTTCCGGGGCGAGGCCCTGGCAGCCACCGCGGCCGTGAGCCGGGTGGATCTGCTGACCCGCACCGCCGAGGACATCGAGGGCACCCATCTGACCCTGGAGGGCGGGAAGATCCTCTGCTGTGAGGCGGCGGGCTGCCCCGTGGGCACCACCATCGTGGTGCGGGATCTGTTCTTCAACACCCCCGCCCGGATGAAATTCATGAAGCGGGACACGGTGGAGGGCTCCGCTGCGGCAGGGGCCGTCCAGAAGCAGGCCCTGGCCCACCCGGAAGTCTCCTTCCGCCTGCTCAAGGACGGCCAGAGCCAGCTGCAAACCCCCGGTGACGGGGATCTGCTGGCCGCCATCTACGCGGTGCTGGGCCGCCAGGCCGCCGGGGAGATGATCCCGGTGGACAGTAAGTGGGAGCAGCTGGGGGTCTCCGGCTACGTCTCCCGGCCCACAGCTACCCGGGGCACCCGGGCCAACCAGATCTTCTTTGTCAACCACCGCTATATCCGATCCAAGACCATCACCGCAGCCCTGGAGGAGGCCTACCGCAACCAGCTGATGGTGGGCCGCTTCCCCTCCTGCGTGCTGAATATCACCATGCCGCTGACCGCCGTGGACGTGAACGTCCACCCGGCCAAGACAGAGGTCAAATTTCTGAACGAGAAGGAGATCTTCGACTGCGTCCACTACGGCGTCCTGGGCGCGCTGAACCGCACCCCGGGACAAGTGCCTTTTCAAATGCAAAATGCAAAATGCAAGATGCAAAATGAGGAGGCAGGGTCCGTAGGGGCGGCCATTGGCCGCCCGCCCGATCCCGCCCGTAGGGACGGCACCCTGCCGTCCGCTGCCCCCGTACCCGACAGCCGCTTCTTCAAGGCCATGTCCGCGGAGGAATACCGCAAGGTCGCCAAGCCGCCGGTGCATACGATGACCCGGTGGGAATACGAGCAAATGACCCGGGCCCTCCAGAAGAACCCCGTTCCCGCCCCCAGCCAGGCTCTGCAGGACGCAGTCAAGGCAACGACCCTGCACAGCCCCGTGGAGCTGCCGAACGACGAGGACGGGGGAATGCAGAATGCAAAATGCAAAATGCAAAATGATACTACAGGGACCGTAGGGGCGGCCATTGGCCGCCAGCCCGAGGCAGAGACTTCCGGAATGCATAATGCAGAATGCAGAATGCAGAATGAAATTGCAGAACAGGACGGCATTTCACCTGTCCCTTGTCCCTTGTCCCCTGTCACTTCCGACTCGTCCCCTGTCACTTCTCCCGAGCCTCTCCCCTTGGAGGGCGTGGAGCCTGGGCCTGCGTTCCGCTACATCGGCGAGGCCTTCCGCACCTACCTGCTGGTGGAGCAGGACGACGAGCTGATTTTGATCGACAAGCACGCCGCCCATGAGCGGATCAACTTTGAACGCCTGCTGGCCCAGGGCACCCAGATCCTGGGGCAGACCCTCCTGCAGCCCGTCAGCGCCGCCTTCGACCAAGAAGAGGCCGCGATCCTGCTGGAGCACCGGGAACTGCTGCTGAGCCTGGGCTACGACCTGGACGACCTGGGCCAGGGCGACCTGCTGCTGCGGCAGATCCCCTCGGACATCCCAGCCTCCGACGCGGCGGCCACCCTCTCCGAGATTGCGGAGCACCTGCGCAACGGCAGGCTGGACAGCCCCCAGCGCCTCCGGGACGAGGCCCTGCACACCATCGCCTGCAAGGCGGCCATCAAGGCGGGCTACGTCACCGACCCCGCCGAGCTCCGCAAGCTGGCCGAGACCGTCCTCACCAACCCCGACCTGAAATACTGCCCCCACGGAAGGCCCATCTGCACGGTGCTGAGCAAACGGCAGATCGAAAAGCAGTTTAAGCGCATCACGTAGCAAAGTAATAAGTGATATGTAATAAGTAATAAGTTGTCATGCAATCGGTTTTCGGGAGGGATTTCCTTGATTCGTCATAAGGCATTTCGTTTTTCCGTGCGCATTGTGAAGCTGAAAGAGTATCTCCAACGAGAACACAGAGAATACGTATTGTCGAAACAAATCGAGAGAAGCGGCACAAGTATCTGTGCAAATGTAGCAGAAGCGAAATATGCGCAAAGTCGGGCTGATTTTCTTTCCAAAAACGTCATCGCGCTGAAGGAAGCGTATGAAACCGAGTATTGGCTCCGCCTTCTGCATGAAACGGGGTATTTGACTGACAGGATGTTCGACTCCATCTACCCGGAGTGCGTAGAATTGATCAAGATCCTTACCAGCATCGTCAACAGCACAAAGGCCAAACCGTGACAGCCCAGCCCGCCGCTACCTATTACCTATTACTTATTACTTACGAATTCTCGAGGTTACCAAATTATGAAAGATTTAATCTGTATCGCCGGCCCTACCGCTTCCGGGAAGACCGGGCTGGCGGTGGCGCTGGCTAAAAGGCTGGACGCCGAGGTGGTGTCCTGCGACTCCATGCAAATATACCGCGGCATGAACGTCGGCACCGCCAAGCCCGACGCGGCGGAGATGGACGGCGTCCCGCACCACCTGATGGACGTGGCCGACCCGGGCGAGGACTTTTCCGTCGGCCGCTACGTGAAGTTGGCCGACGCCGCCATCGCCGATATTCACAGCCGGGGCAAGACCGCCATCGTCTGCGGCGGCACCGGCCTGTATATGGACAATCTGATCAAGGGGGAGACCTTCGCCGCCCCCTCCCGGCCCGCCCAGCGGGAATACGTGGAGCACATTGCCGAGGAAAAGGGGATGCAGTTCCTCTATGATATGCTTATGGACGCAGACCCGGAGACCGCGGAAAAGCTCCATATCTCCGACCGCAAGCGCATCATCCGGGCCATGGAGGTCTTTTTGATCACCGGGATGCCCCTTTCCTACCACAACGCCCAATCCAAGCTGAAGCCGCCCAAGTACGCCCCCCTCTGGCTGGGGCTGAACTTCCGGGATCGGAACAGGCTCTATGCCCGGGTGGACGCCCGGGTGGAGCAGATGATGGAAATGGGCCTGGAGGCCGAGGTTCGCGCCCTTTTGGAGAAGGGCGTGGATCCCAATACCACCGCCATGCAGGCCATCGGCTACAAGGAGCTGGCCGCCGCCCTCCGGGGCGAATGCAGCACGGCCCAGGCCGTGGCCCAGATCCAGCAGGCCTCCCGCAACTACGCCAAGCGCCAGCTCACCTGGTTCCGCCGGAACGAGGCCATCCACTGGCTGTATGTGGATGAGACGCCGGATCTCCCGGCTGCGGCGCTGCGGATCATTCAGAACGAACCGTGAAAGTAAACGCACAGAAGAATAAGGAGGATCAAGCTATGACGACGTTGTATCTGGCCGCGGGCTGCTTCTGGGGCGCCCAGCATTTTCTGCAGCAGCTGCCCGGGGTGGAATCCACCCGGGTGGGCTACGCCAACGGACGCACTGAGAACCCCACCTACGAGCAGGTGAAGCACGAGGGCACCGGCCACGCCGAGACCGTGGAGGTGGTCTATGACGAAAAACGCCTCTCCACCCCGGAGCTGTTGGAATGCTACTTTATGACCATCGACCCCACCTCAGTCAACAAGCAGGGGGAGGACGAGGGCGAGCAGTACCGCACCGGCATCTACTACACCGACCCCGCCATGGTCCCCGTCATCCGGGCGGAGCTGGACAAGCTGGAGGCCAAAATCGGCCAGAAGACCGCCATTGAGCTCAAGCCCCTGGAGCAGTTCTTCCCCGCCGAGGAATACCACCAGAATTACCTGGAAAAGAACCCCAACGGGTACTGCCATATCCCCAGGGACCTGATCAAAAAAGTGCGGGAAATCATAAAACTGCAAGGATGAAGTATTTGCTGGCGCAAATATGAAGTATGCTTCGCATATGAAGACGCTTCGCTTATGAAGTATGGCTGCGCCATATTTGACGCAACGGGAAATCTTCCGCGTTTTTCAAATCATTTCTTTTCATCTGTTTATTCGCAGAATAAACAGATACCGCAATATGTGCGAAGCACATACTTCATATCTCCGAAGGAGATACTTCTTATTCCGCAAGGAATACTTCATATCGCCGCCAGGAGATACTTCATTGATAAAGGGAATACTGCTATGACACTATTGGAAACCTACGAAAAAAACGGCATTTCCCCGGCGGTGTACGCCTTTGGGGAAAAGGCCCTTGCGGATCTGAAGGATCGCTTTGACGCCATCGACCAAATGGCCGAGCTGAACCAGGGCAAGGTGATCCTGGCCATGCGGGAGGCCAAGGTGGACGCGGCCTGCTTTGCGGCCACCACCGGCTACGGCTACGACGACGTGGGCCGGGAGCGGCTGGAGCAGGTCTACGCCCATATCTTCGGGACGGAGGCCGCTTTGGTGCGGCCCCAGATCACCTGCGGCACCCACGCCCTCACCGTGGCCCTCTCTGCCAACCTCCTGCCCGGGGACGAGCTGCTCTCCCCGGTAGGGGCCCCCTACGACACCCTCCAGGAGGTCATCGGCATCCGGCCCTCTCCCTGCTCCCTGGCGGAGTACGGGGTGTCCTATCGGCAGGCGGATCTGCTGCCCGACGGCAGCTTCGACTACGAAGCCATCCGGGCCGCGATTAACGAGAAAACCAAGCTCATCACCATCCAGCGCTCCAAGGGCTATGCCACCCGGCCTTCCTTCTCCGTGGCCCAGATCGGCGAGCTGATCGCCTTCTGCAAGGGCTTCAAGCCCGACGTGCTGGTGATGGTGGACAACTGCTACGGCGAGTTCGTGGAGGCCATCGAGCCCTCCCAGGTGGGAGCGGACATGTGCGTCGGCAGCCTGATCAAGAACCCCGGCGGCGGACTGGCCCCCATCGGCGGCTACATCGTGGGCACCAAGGCCTGCGTGGAGCGCTGCGCCTACCGCCTCTCCGCCCCCGGTCTGGGCCAGGAGGTGGGGGCGAATTTAGGCATCCTGCCCAGCTTCTACCAGGGCCTCTTCCTGGCCCCCACCGTGGTGGCCGGAGCTGAAAAGGGGGCCATCTTCGCCGCGGCCCTCTATGAGCGCCTGGGCTTCCGGGTGATCCCCGGCAGCGCCGAGGAGCGGCACGACATCATCCAGGCCGTGGAGCTGGGCTCCGAGGCGGGGATGCGGGCCTTCTGCAAGGGCATCCAGGCCGCCGCCCCGGTGGACTCCTACGTGGAGCCCATCCCCTGGGCCATGCCGGGCTATGACAGCCAGGTCATCATGGCGGCTGGCGCCTTCGTCCAGGGCTCCTCCATCGAGCTCTCCGCCGACGGCCCCATCCGTCCCCCCTACGCCGTCTACTTCCAGGGCGGCCTCACCTGGTACCACGCCAAGCTGGGCATCCTGCGGTCCTTGCAGGAAATGGTCTCCGCCGGCCTGGCCGCCCTGTGAGCGGGCCTGTGGGGGCTGTCCGCGGTTGCCCGCCCGAGGCAGAGGCCGGCGGAATGCAAAATGCAAAATGCAAAATGCAAAATGAGGGCGGCAGTATCGTTCCGGGTGCGGCCCTGGAGGCCCTGTCGCGGCTGAATGCGGCGGGGTATGCGGCCTACTTGGTGGGCGGCTGCGTGCGGGACGGGCTGCTGGGGCGGGTGCCCGGGGATTGGGACATCACCACCTCCGCCCTGCCGGAGCAGGTGGAGGCGGTCTTTGCCGGGGAACGGATCATCGAGACCGGCCTCAAGCACGGCACCGTCACCGTTCTGCTGGAGGAAACGAATGACCGTGACCGTTGTGCGGCGGCCTGGGGTCAGGCCGCCCTACAGCCCCCCGCGGACAGGAAGCATACGGCCCTGCCGTTGGAGATCACCACCTTCCGCACCGAATCGGGCTACGCCGACCACCGGCACCCCGACGCCGTGGCCTTTACCCCCTCCCTCACCGAGGATCTGGCCCGGCGGGATTTTACCATCAACGCCATGGCCTGGAACTGCACCGACGGCTTGCAGGATCCGTTTCGTGGGCAGCAGGATTTGAATTTGGGAATCATCCGCTGCGTGGGCGACCCGGCCAAGCGCTTTGAGGAGGACGCCCTGCGGATTCTGCGGGCCCTGCGCTTTGCGGCGCAGCTGGATTTTACCATCGACCCCGCCACCGCTGAAGCGGCCTTTGCTCTGCGGGACACCCTGGCCCTGGTGAGCCGGGAGCGGATCGCCGTGGAGCTGACCAAGCTGCTCTGCGGCCCTGCCGCACGGCGGATCCTCACGGAATACTGGGAGATCCTGGCCGTTCCCCTGCCGGAGCTGGCCCCCATGGCTGGGCTGGATCAGCGCTGCAAGTACCACTGCTACGACGTGCTGGAGCACAGCGCCGCCGCGGTGGAGGCGGTGCCCCCGGAGCCTGTGAGCCGCTGGGCGGCCCTGCTCCATGACGTGGCCAAGCCCGCCTGCTTTACCGTGGATGAAGCAGGGCGCGGCCACTTCTACGGCCACGCCAAGGCGGGCAGCCCCCTGGCCCGGGAGATCCTGACCCGCCTGCGCTTCGATAAGGAGACCGTCAACCGGGTTTCGACCCTGGTGGAGCTGCACGACTACCCGATAGACCCTCCGGACGGGACCCCCGAAACTGCGATCCGGAAGCTGATCGGCCGCCTGGGCCAGGAGGACTTCTTCCGGCTGCTGGATCTGAAGCGGGCAGATTCCCTGGCCCACCATCCGGACTACCGGGACCGCACCGCGGCCTGCGACCGGCTGGCGGCCCTGGCCCGGGAGCTGCTGGCCCAGCCCCCCTGCTTTACGGTGCGGGATCTGACCATCGACGGAAACGATCTGCTTGCCCTGGGCGTGCCCCGGGGCCCGGAGATCGGGCTGCGGCTGAACGCCCTGCTGGAGGCTGTGCTCTCCGGCGCCCTGCCCAACGAGCGGGAGGCGCTGCTTGCCCGGGCCAAAGACACAGCGGAATCAGAATTCAGAAAGTTGAGGGAAGAAAATGGTTGATTTGGAAAAGAAAGACCCCCAGGAAGAAACCATCGTGGGCAGAAATACCTTCGGTCTGGTCATGCATTGGGGCACTGCCCTTCTGTGCTGGATCGGCATTCTGTTCTTCCGGGAGGAGCTGGCAAAACGCCAGCCCAACGGATGGTGGATCCTCCTGCTGGCAGCGGTGGGCCTCCCGATCCTGATGCTCTTCTTCCGGCGCTTTTTCTATTACAGCTACGGCGTGTCGGCCAGGGGGCTGACGGAGTACCGGCTGGGCAAGAAACAGCGGGAGATTCCCTGGAGCGAGGTCAAGCAGGTGGGACTCCAGCACGATTTGCTGCTGCTGGCCGGTCACGCCCCCTGCATCATTGTGACGCTGGAGCCTGCCAAGCTGTTTCCCAAGGAGAGACCCACCGGCTCCGCCCAGTACTACCGCAGCTGCTGGCCGAAGGTGTTGATGATCAACTCCAACCAGCACGCGAAGCAGGTGATCGAGTGGTATTACGGCCCCTTCGATTATTGACCTGCCCTGTTTCCCCTGCGGGCGGGCAGATGGACTCGATTATGGAAACTGCTTCGCCCTGGGCACAGCCCCGCCGCCGAAAGACGACGGGGTTTTCCCATCCTGTGGAAAACCAACAAATTTTTCCGATAATTCCCGATTATTCGACAGGAATCCCGGTGGAAATCCCACTGCGACGGTGGAAAAACAGGTGGGAAATGTGGACAACCAAGCTGCCTCCGGAAAATGGTATACTGTTATTTTGGGGGATTATGTCTACCGAAAATCTATCCCTTGTGGTTCTCCGCAAAGAGTGTCGAACTGTAACTTCTCCGTAAAAATGCCGAAGGCGGGGATTTTTTGCCGGGAGTTTTTTGCGCTTAGCTCTGGAAATTTCAGAAAGGGTCTGTTATAATAAAACCCCACTTGAATGATATGATCCCCCTGTGAGGCTTTTAATATGCTGGAATTGCTTGCGCCCGCCGGTTCCATGGATGCCCTCCGTGCGGCGGTACAGAGCGGCGCCAATGCCGTCTATTTGGGCTCCGGCCCTTTCAACGCCCGACAGAACGCCAAGAACTTTTCCTTGGACGAGCTGCCGGACGCCGTGCGTTATTGCCATGTCCGGGGCGTTCAGGTTCATCTGACGCTGAACACCCTGGTGACCGACCGGGAGCTGGAGCAGGCTGCCCAGACCATCACTGCAGCCGTCCGCGCCGGCGTGGACGCCTTTATCGTGCAGGATCTCGGTCTGGTCTCCCTGCTGCGTCAGATGGCGCCGGAGGTTCCCCTCCACGCCTCTACCCAAATGTCGATCCACTCCCTGGACGGCGTCCTGCGGGCCGCGGCCATGGGCATGAGCCGGGTGGTCCTGGCCCGGGAGCTGAGCCGGGAGGAGATCGCCTATATCTGCCGCAACAGCCCCATCGAGATCGAGGTCTTTGTCCACGGGGCCCTTTGTATGTGCTATTCCGGCCAGTGCTATTTCTCTGCGGCGGTGGGGGCCCGCTCCGGCAACCGGGGCCAGTGCGCCCAGCCCTGCCGTCTGCCCTACGGCTACGGCCGCTTTGAAGACAAATACCCCCTGAGCCTCAAGGACAACTGCCTGATCGCCTCCATGGAGGAGCTGGCCCGCATGGGCGTGGCCTCCGTGAAGATCGAGGGCCGCATGAAGCGGCCGGAGTACGTGGCCGTGGCCACGCGGCTCTACCGGGAGGCCATCGACGGGCAGCCCGTGTCCGCCGAGGATATGCGGGACCTGCGGGACATCTTCTCCCGCCAGGGCTTCACCCAGGGCTACTATGAGGGCCGGATCGGCCCGGATATGTTCGGCACCCGCCAGAAGGAGCGGGAGAACCACGCGCTGCTGCAGAAGGCCCGGTTCAGCTACGAAAACGCCGAGGCGGCCCTGGTCCCCGTGCGCTTCTACGCGGTGATCAACCCCCGGCAGAACGCCATGCTGGCCGTGGAGGACGAGCTGGGGAACCTCTGCAAGACGGAGGGCCCCGTGCCGGAGGCTGCCGTGTCCAAGCCGCTGACCCAGCAGGCTCTGGCGGAGCGGCTGGCCAAGACCGGCGGCACGCCCTACCGCTGCGTGGAGACCAAGAGCGTGGTGGCCCCCGGGCTGACCCTCTCTGCCGCTGCCATCAACGCCATGCGCCGGGAGCTGCTGTCCCATCTGACGGCGCTCCGGGGCCGCCAGCCGGAGCGGGAGCTGAACTCCTTCTCCGTGGTCAAGCCCTATTTCGGCTTTACCCGGCCGCCCCGCTGGACGGTGGGCGTCCTGCGCCGGGAGCAGCTCACGCCGAGACTGCTGGCGCTGAAGCCTGTCCGCCTCTACGCGCCCCTGTCCATGTTCAAAAAGAGCAGCGATTGGATCTCCCAGATCCCCGCCCAGACGGAGCTGGCCGTGGTGCTGCCCCGGGTCATCCTGGACGGCGAGGTGGAGTCCGTGCTGGAGGCGCTGGACGCAGTCCACGCCCTGGGGGTGCGCTTGACCCTCTGCGGCAATCTGGGCCATATTTCCCTGGCCCGCTCCCGCGGCTTTGCGGTCTGCGGGGATTTCGGCCTGAACCTGTTCAACTCCCGGGCGATGAATATGGCCCGGGGTCTGGGCCTGGAGAGCGCCACCGCGAGCTTCGAGCTGACGATCCCCCGGATCCGGGATCTTTCCAAGCCCCTGCCTACGGAGCTGCTGGTCTATGGCCGCCTGCCGCTGATGCTCACCGAAAACTGTCTGATCAAGAATCGCACGGGCCGCTGCGCCTGCGACGCCGGCCCCATGAAGCTGGTGGATCGCAGGGGCGAGGAATTCCGCGTCCTGCCGGACCAGGACAGCTGCCGCAGCGTCATCTACAACGGGAAAAAGCTCTATCTGCTGGATAAGCTCCCGGAGCTGCGGAATCTGGGCCTCTGGGCGCTGCGGGTGCAGTTTACCACCGAGAACCCCATGGAGGTGGACTCCGTGGCGTCCTCCATGCGGGCAGCCGCCCCCTTCGACCCCGGCGCCTGCACCAGGGGACTGTATTACAGAGGCGTAGAGTAAAACGCAGAACTCAGAAATCAGAACTGAGAACTGAGGTGTCCCTTCGGGACAAAACCAGATACAGAGGAAATAACGATGGAACTGATTCTTGGCTCTCAGTCGCCGCGGCGGCGGGAGCTCTTGGAGCGGATGGGGCTGTCCTTTACGGTGCTCACCGCGGAGATCGACGAAACAAAATACGCCACCGGCGACCCGGAGACCACCGTCCGCCGCATCTGCGAGGCCAAGGCCCGGGCGGTAGCTCGAAAAATGCAAAATGACGGATCAGAGTCCTGTAGCGGCGCACAGTGTGCGCCACGGGACGCGCTGATCCTGGCTTCGGATACCATCGTGGTGCTGGACGGGAGGATCATGGGCAAGCCCCATGACGCCGCCGAGGCCCGGGCCATGCTGGCGGCCCTCTCCGGCCGGGAGCACCAGGTGTATACTGCCTTTACGCTGCTGCCTGTCGAAATGCAAAATGCAAAATGCAAGATGCAGAATGCGGCGGAATGCGACGGAGCAGAGCCCTACACCCACTGCGAAATGACCTATGTGAAATTCCGGGAGCTGACGCCGGAGGAGATCGCCGCCTACGTGGCCACGGAGGAACCCATGGACAAGGCCGGGGCCTACGGCATCCAGAATCTCGGCTCCATGCTGGTGGAATCCCTGCGGGGCGACTACTTCACCGTCATGGGACTCCCTGTGTGTCGGCTCGCCCAGGCGCTGAAGCGCTTCGGGCTGGATCCGCTCCTGGGACAGGAGAAGAAACCATGAAAAAACATCTATCTGCGAAAACGAAATGGCTCATCGTTGCGGCGGTGCTGCTCTCCGTGCTTGTGACCGTGACCTCGGCCATGAAAACGGGGGGCTGGGCGTCGCGGACAGTCCAGACGATCCTGACGCCCTTCCGCTCCGCCTCCAGCGCCCTGGTGCGCCAGGTGGAGCGCTACTATGACTACGTGTTCCGCTACGAGTCCCTGCAGGCGGAGAACGCTGCCCTGAAGGCGCAGATCAGCGCCATGGAGGAGAACGTCCGCAGCGCGGACTCCCTCCAGCGGGAAAACGAGCGGCTGCACCAGCTGCTGGATCTCTCCTCCAAGCGGGAGGACTATCATTTTGCCTCCGCCTATGTGATCTCCTGGGTGGACAGCAACTGGAAATCCGCCTTTACCATCGGCAAGGGCACCAGCTCCGGCATCCACGAGGGCCTGGTGGCTGTGACGGAGTACGGCCAGGTGGTGGGGCTGGTGACGGAGGCCGGGACGAATTGGGCCACGGTCACCACGGTGCTGGACTCCTCCCTGGATATCTCCGCCACGGTGGCCTCCACAGGCTACAACGGCGTGGTGGAGGGCGCGCTTGCCACCGGCTCCGAGGGCCTGCTGCGGATGAACTATCTGCCCACGGACTCCGTGCTGCGTAACAACGACCAGGTGCTGACCACGGGCTCCACGGTCTATCCCCGGGGTCTGATCATCGGCTATATCACCGACGCCAACTTCGACCAGACCGGTGTGGCGAAGTACGCGCTGCTCAAGCCTGCCGCCGATCTGGATGATCTGGAGCAGGTGTTCATCATTACGGACTTCGATCAGCAGTGACCGAAGCGGCAAACCGAAACGGGAAGGGAGGGATCCTTTTATGTTCAGACATCTGCATCTGACCAAGCTGCAATGGCTCGGCATCTTAAAGTGGTCCCTCTATGGGCTTTTGACGCTGGTGGTGCTGCTGCTGCAGACGGTGGTGCTCACCCAGCTGCCTGTGTTCGGGGTGAAGCTGTCGCCCCTGCCCATTCTGATCGTCTGCGTCTGCATTCGGGAGGGCCCGGAGAAGGGCGGCGTCTACGCCATCCTGGCCACTCTGTTCTGGTGCCTGTCCGGCGCGGATTTCGGCAATCTCTCTGTGGCGGTCCTCTCTGTGGGGGCCATCCTCTCTGCGGTTCTGTGC
The DNA here is from genome assembly GCA_016292255.1 of Oscillospiraceae bacterium. Taxonomy (GTDB): domain Bacteria; phylum Bacillota; class Clostridia; order Oscillospirales; family Oscillospiraceae; genus JAFRPC01. The sequence continues at coordinate 22,611 of JAEEZZ010000071.1, read as the reverse complement.
AGGGCGGTGCTGACGCTGCGCTTTTTGCCCGCTGCGCTGTGCTGCCTGGCCGTGAGCCTGGTGAACGAATCGCTGATCTTTGTGTTCAAGCTCATTCTGCCGCCTGCCGTTGCGCTGAGCAACTACTGGCGGATTCTTCTTCCTACGGTGGCTCTTTCCATGCTCTTTATGCCCATTCATTACGCGCTGGTGAAGCTCATTGGCAGAATCGGGGTGCAAGATGATCTATAATTTCAAGCTCCGTCTGGGCCTGATCCTCACGGTGTTCGGCATTCTCATGGGCGCCTTCGCCTACCGGCTGATCCAGCTCCAGGTGGTGAACCCCCGGACGAACTCCGGCTCCACCGGCACCTATACCTACGATACCAGAGTGACTGCCGCCCGGGGAGAGATCCTGGACCGCAACGGCAACGTCCTGGTGACCAACCGGGCCAGCTACGATCTGATCATCACCGGCTACGCCCTGTTCAACTCGGAGGATCCCAACGAGAGCCTGCGCCAGCTGGCGCGGCTTTGCCGGGAGCTGGGGATCCGCTACACCGATCACCTGCCCGTCACCCGGGTCAAGCCCTACGAATATGAGACGGCAAACTACTCCGGGACCTGGAACGGCTATTTCCGCGATTTCCTCCGGCAGAACGACTGGGACGCAGACGTCTCCGCTGCCCAGCTGATCAAGCTGATGCGCTCCCGCTTCCACATCCCCAACGACTGGTCGGACGAGGACGTGCGGGACGTGCTGGGCCTGCGCTATGAGCTGGATCTGCGCTACTACACCTATCTGCCCACCTATACCCTGCTCTCCGACGTGGACGCCACCCAGCTGGCGGAGCTCCAGGAGCTGAATATCCCCGGAATGCAGGTGCTGGCAGGTACCGTCCGGGAGTACAACACCAATTACGCCGCCCATATCCTGGGCCGTACTGCGGCCATGAGCCCGGAGGAGTGGGAGATCTACAAGGAAAAGGGCTACGCCATGGACGCCTACGTGGGCAAGGACGGCCTGGAAAAGGCCTTCGAGGAGCAGCTCCACGGCACCGACGGCATCCTGCGTACCACGGTGGATCGGGAGGGCAACATCATCTCCCAGGAGTACGCCGTGGAGCCAAAGGCAGGCTCCAACGTGGAGACGACCATTGACATCAACTACCAGCGGATCACGGAGGAGGCTCTGGAGAGCTATATCCTGAATCTGCGGGAGAACGGCGTGGGCGCCAAGCACGAAGGTAAGGACGCGGAGGGCGGCGCTGCGGTGGTGCTGGATGTAAAGACCGGCGCGGTGCTGGCCTCGGCCTCCTATCCCACCTTCAACATCGTCACCTTCTCCCAGGATTATGAGAAGCTGCTGCAGGACAAGTATTCGCCCATCTTCAACCGGGCGCTGATGCAGGCCTATCCCCCCGGCTCCACCTATAAGATGGTCACCGCCATCGCCGCTCTGAACGAAGGCGTGATCAACCGCAACTACGTCCTGGAGGATCAGGGCGTCTATACCCGATTTGAGGAGCAGGGCTACGCGCCCCAGTGCTATCTCTGGACCTCCAGCCACCAGACCCACGGCATCGTCAACTGCGCCGAGGCCCTTGCCGTGTCCTGCAACTACTTCTTCTACGAGGTGGGCTGGCTGACGGGCGAGGAGGCCATGGACCGGACGGCCAAGGCTCTGGGCCTGGGCGAGCCCACCGGTGTGGAGCTGCCCGAGACCACGGGCTGGCGCGCCAACCCGGAGACCAAAAAGGAGCTGTTCTCCGACCCCAGCCTGCAGGTCTTCACCTACGGCGACCGGATCATCATGGCCATCGGCCAGTCGGATAACCGCTTTTCCCCCATGCAGATGGCGGTCTATACGGCAGCCATCGCCAATCGCGGCACTCGCCTGAAGGCGACCTTCCTCAACCGGATCATCTCTGCGGACTATCAGCAGCTGCTGTATCAGATGAAGCCCGAGGTGGCCTCCCGGCTGCGGGCCACAAGCGAGGCCTGGGACGTCTGCTGGGAGGGAATGCGTATGGCGGTATCCTCCCCCAACGGCACGGCCAACAAGGTCTTCGGGGACTATCCCATTGCAGTCTGCGCCAAGACGGGCACCGCCCAGCACGGCGCCGACGGTTCCGATAACGCCTCCTTCGTCTGCTTCGCGCCTGCGGAGGACCCTCAGATCGCCATTGCCGTCTATGTAGAAAAGGGCGCCCAGGGCGGCGCTCTGGGCGAGATCGCCAAGGCCGTCTTCGACGCCTATTTCGTCAACGCCGGCGGCAACGACACCGTCGCCCCGGAGAACAGCCTGAACTGACGCCTGGCCGCCGTAGGGGTTCGGTAGCGGCGCACAGTGTGCGCCCGCCCCGCCCCGCCGTGGTTCGGTAGCGGCGCACACTGTGCGCCACGGAACCGGCCGTCCCCGCAGAGGCCACCCCGTACCCGCCGTAGGGGCGAGCACCTGTGCCCTTTATGGGTATTGCTCGTCCGGTTTGCGAAGCAAACAATCGCCCAACGGGCGATCCAGCCAGCTGCGTTGTTTAAGCTCGTTCGCGTTGTCGGAACCCGGTCATGCCTCCGGCGGCCTACTTTCTTGTTCCGGCAAGAAAGTAGGCAAAGAACCGGCCAGGGAGGGGGAAGATTCCGGATCTCTCCCCCCTCCCTGGACCCTCCCCTCATTCAAACGGCCAAAAGGGAGTGCCCTTTTGGATATCCCCGCAAAGCATTGTACTCTCTGCGTTTCATCAAACCGCGTACATCAAACCGCGTACATCAAACCGTAGGGACGGCACTCTGTCGTCCGGTTCGCACGGTATGAACTTCAGGAATCCCCGAAAAAGCCATCGAAAAAGGAAAAAGTATGATAGAATGGGGAAAGAGCCGCTTGGCTCGTAAAACATAGACACAAATGAAGCACCTGAAAGGAGCTCAGAAGCGATGAAAAAACGTATCTTTTCGCTGATTCTTGCCCTGGCCATGCTCTGCGCCATGCTTCCCCAGGCGGCGCTGACTGCCCGCGCGGAGACCCGCTCCGACAGCTGCGCGGCCAGCCCCGCAGATCCCCTCGGGGAAAGCTTCACCGTCACCTTCTCTGTGCTGGGTGACGTCGGCGTGATCGCTCCCATGGTCTGCGATCCCCAGACGGGCATCACCCTTCCCACCGCGGAGGGGCCGCAGGGCTACCGCTTCCTGGGCTGGGTCCTGGAGGAGTGCGTCAACGCTGCGGAGCAGCCCGAGACCGTCCTCACCGGCGAATATTTCGCCACGGGCGACGTCACGCTGCTGGCGCTGTTCACCTACAACGACTACAACGGCAACCCGCCCTCACTGACGCAGATGAGCGTGGGCGACACGTTCTCCGATGGCGACAAGATCGTCATTTCGGAATCCACCGGGACCTACGGCCTGTATCAAAAGTCCCATAATTACGCCTACGTCAGCAACTTTGCGTTCACCGAGGACCCCGAGGAGATCCTTGCCGATGAGCTGAAGTATTTCGACGTCACCCAGGTCGAAGGCGGCTGGTATCTCGGCGACGAGGTCAACGGCTGGCTCTACACCCCCGATAATCAGACCAACCTGACCATCCGCTACAACACCGCCTTTATGACGGCCTTTACGCTGACGACCTACGAGGGCCATCTGGCCCTGCAGCACACCGTCTCCTACAACGACAACGTCTTCTATGTGAACTGCGGGACCAATCTCAGCGGTGCGCTGACGAACAAGTGGCGCATGGTGAACGCAAACAATATGAGCGGGATCTCCATGCTGAACATCTACAAGCTGAACGAGGGCGGCCCTGCGCTTGCCCGCTACACCACCACGCTCCATACCCACACCCCCGGCGAACCTGTTGAGGAAAATTCGGCGGCTGCGACCTGCACCGAGCCCGGCGGATATGACACGGTGGTCTACTGCACCGGCTGCGGCGCGGAGCTCAGCCGCGTGCATACCGACGTGCCCGCCCTGGGCCACGACTTCGGTGATTGGGGCGAGACCACCCCTCCCAGCTGTACCGAGGCCGGTGAGGAGACCCGCGAATGCTCCCGCTGCGACGCCGTCGAGACCCGGCCCGTCGAGGCCCTGGGCCACGACTTCGGCGATTGGGACGAGACCACCCCTCCCAGCTGCACCGAGGCTGGTGAGGAGAACCGCGAATGCTCCCGCTGCGATGCCGTCGAGACCCGGCCCGTCGAGGCCCTGGGCCACGATCTGGTCCACCACGAAGCGAAGCCTGCCACCTGCACCGAGGCCGGCTGGGATACCTACGATACCTGCACCCGCTGCGACTATACCAGCTACGAAGAGATCCCGGCCCCGGGCCACGACTGGAACGAGGGGGAAGTGACCGTGGCGGCCACCCATCAGGCTGTGGGCGAGATGCGCTATACCTGCGCCCGCTGCCAGGCGGAGCGGAAGGAAGAAATCGCCAAGCTGCCCAATCCCTTCGTGGACGTTTTGGATGGCGACTACTTCTTCGACCCCGTGATGTGGGCCCTGGATCATCAGGTGACCGCCGGTGTGGACGACACCCACTTCGGCCCCAACAATGACTGCACCCGGGAACAGATCGTTACCTTCCTCTGGGCGGCCAACGGCAAGCCGGAGCCAGCGGGGACGGAGAGCCCGTTCAGTGACGTTGCCTCCGACGCCTGGTACTACAAGCCCGTCATGTGGGCCGTGGAGCACGGCTACACCAGCGGCATGGGCGACGGCAGCTTCGGTGTGGGCCAGGCCTGCACCAGAGCCCAGGCCATGACCTTCCTCTGGGCGTCCAAGGGCAAGCCCGCCCCCAGCTCCATGGAAAGCCCCTTCGGCGACGTGAGCAGCGGCGATTGGTTCTGCAAGCCCATCCTATGGGCCGCGGAGAACGGCATCACCAAGGGCATCGGAAACGGCCTCTTCGGCGTGAATCACACCTGCACCCGGGCTCAGATCATCACCTTCCTGTATAAGGCGTACAAGTAAAAAGCGGCGGGCTGATAGCCCGCGCTACAGGCGAAAGGTCGGCAACCGTAGCGGCGCACTTAGGCAGCGCCACGGAACCGGCTGCCGTAGGGGCGCACAGTGTGCGCCAGAAAGCGCTGCGATGGCGGGCTATGATGGCCGGCAGATTGCCGGCACTACTGAAAAACCACCCCTGCATTTTTGCAGTTTTTGCGAAAAATGCAGGGGTTTTTTTGCAGTTTTTGAGCTTGCTTTTTGTGCGCCGAAAGCTTATAATGCTTTTGTTGCGTGGGGCAACTTTTTTCTGTTCTGCCCCTGCTTCAAAAATTGAGGAGGAATGAAAATGAAAAAAATGAAACGAACGGCGGCCCTGTTTCTCTGCCTGGCTCTGGTATGCTCCCTGCTGCCCAGTGTCAGCCTGAAAGCCCACGCGGAGACCTACTCCGGCAGCTGCGGCGAAAACCTGACCTGGACATTCGACACGCAAACCGGCCTGCTGACTATTTCCGGCTATGGCCCAATGACAGAGTATAATTCCAGCGAAGACATCCCCTGGCAAGACTTCCGCGAGGAAATTTCCGCCGTCAGTCTGCCGGAGGGCTTGACGAGCATCTGTTTCTGTGCATTCGCTTGGTGCGACGCCCTGACCGGCGTGACCATCCCGGCCAGCGTCACCAGCATCGGCGAATCTGCGTTTGTCAGTAGATCCCTGACGGCTATCAACGTTGTATCCGGCAATCCCAATTACTCCAGCGCTAATGGCGTTCTTTTCGATAAGGAAAAGTCCGAATTGATCCGGTACCCTGCCGGAAAACCGGATGCCTCCTATCAGATTCCCGCCGGCGTCACCAGCATCGGCGAGAGTGCGTTCTACGGTTGCAGCGCCCTGACCGGCGTGACCATCCCGGACAGCGTCACAGGCATCGGCGAGAGTGCGTTCTACGATTGCGACGCCCTGACCGGCGTGACCATCCCGGCCAGCGTCACCAGCATCGGCAGCAGTGCGTTTTTCGGCTGCAACGCTTTGGCTGCAATCAATGTTACCGTCGGCAATCCCAATTATGTCAGCGTCAATGGCGTACTTTTCAACAAGGCAAAATCCGAATTGATCCAGTACCCCGCCGGAAAACCGGATGCCTCCTATCAGATTCCCACCGGCGTCACCAGCATCGGCGAGGGGGCGTTCCTCTACTGCAGTGCTCTGACCAGCGTGACCATCCCGGACAGTGTCACCAGCATCGGCAGCGGTGCGTTCTCTGGCACAGCGTATTACAATGACAGCAATAACTGGGACGGACAGCTGCTGTATATTGGCAGTTGGCTGATTGCGGCGAAAGAAGAGATCGAAAGCGCGGAAATCAAGCAGGGGACAATTGGAATTGCTGGAGGTACGTTCTACGACTGCAGCGCCCTGACCAGCGTGACCATCCCGGACAGCGTCACCGGTATCGGCGATTGGGCGTTCGGCGTCTGCATCACCCTGACCAGCGTGACCATCGGCAACGGCGTCACCGACATTGGAGAGAATGCGTTCGAAGGCTGCAGTGCCCTGACCAGCGTGACCATCCCGGGCAGCGTCACCTGCATCGGAAGCGGGGCGTTCTACGACTGCAGCGCCCTGACCGGCGTGACCATCCCGGGCAGCGTCACCGGCATCGGAGGCGGGGCGTTCAGGCGTTGCAGCGCCTTGACCGGCGTGACCATCGGAAACGGTGTTACCAGCATCGGCAACTGGGCGTTCGCAGACTGCAGTTCTCTGACCGGCGTGACCATTCCGAACAGTGTTACCGAAATCGGCGAAGCTGCGTTCTACCGCTGCACTGCCCTTACCAGTGTTACCATTCATGACAGCGTCACCAGCATCGGAGACGGGGCGTTCTACGACTGCAGTGCCCTGACCAGCGTGACCATCGGCAACGGCGTTGCCAGCATCGGGGAATGGGCGTTTGAGAACTGCTATGCCTTGGAGAGCGTAATCGTTCCCGCCAGCGTCATCAGTATCGGTGAGGGCGCTTTTGGCTACAGGTGGGACGATGAATCACGCGAAGATGTGAAGCTGGACTACTTCACCGTCTGTGGCTACCCCGGCACTGCTGCCGAGACCTACGCCACGGAGAACGGCTTCCGCTTTGTTGCTGCGGATCGTTTTGTTGACGTCACCGGCGAAAACTATTTCTTCCGTCCCGTGATGTGGGCCATCAGCCAGAATCCTGAAATCACCTCCGGCGTGGACGACACCCACTTCGGCCCCAACAATGACTGCACCCGGGAGCAGATCGTCACCTTCCTCTGGGCGGCCAACGGCAAGCCGGAGCCCGCAGGGACGGAAACTGCGTTCAGCGATGTGGCCTCCGATGCCTGGTACTACAAGCCCGTCATGTGGGCCGTGGAGAATGGATATACCAGCGGTATGTCCGACGGCAGCTTCGGTGTGGGCCAGGCCTGCACCAGAGCCCAGGCCATGACCTTCCTCTGGGCGTCCAAGGGCAAGCCCGCCCCCAGCTCCATGGAAAGCCCCTTCGGCGACGTGAGCAGCGGCGACTGGTTCTGCAAGGCCATTCTGTGGGCCGCAGAGAACGGGATCACCAAGGGCATCGGAAACGGCCTCTTCGGCGTGAACGACACCTGCACCCGCTCGCAGATCATCACCTTCCTGTACAAGGCGTACAACTGAACAGACACAAAAGAGCCGCTCCCTCGGGAGCGGCTCTTGTTATGCGGGAAATTACTGTGCCTTCTTGGCGTCGTTGGCGGCCTTCTTGGCGGTCTCCACCAGGGTCTCGAAGGCCTTGGGGTCGGCGATGGCCAGCTCGGACAGAGCCTTGCGGTTCATCTCGATACCGGCCTGCTTCAGACCGTACATGAACCAGCTGTAGTTCATGCCGTAGGGCTTGACAGCCGCGGAGATACGGGTGATCCACAGGCGGCGGAAGTCACGCTTCTTCAGCTTGCGGCCCACGTATGCGTAGGTGCCGGACTTCTTGACGGCCTGCTTGGCCATCTTGAAGTGGGTGGACTTGCTGCCCCAGTAGGACTTGGCCAGCTTCAGGACTTTATTTCTTCTCTTGCGCGTCATCATTGCGCCTTTAACACGTGCCATTTGTATATCCTCCTATCTCTTACTTGTAAGGAATCATCTTTTTGATGGCTTCCTGGTTGGTGACATCGGCGTAAGTGGTCGTACGCAGACGACGGGTACGCTTGGTGTCCTTCTTGGTGAGGATATGGCTCTTGAAGGCGTGTGCGCGCTTGATCTTACCGGTCTTGGTGAGGTTGAATCTCTTCTTGGCACCGCTATGGGTCTTCAGTTTCGGCATGGTTGATTCTCCTTTACGTATTGTTGATGCGCTTACTTTTTGCTCTCTACCTTCGGGGCGAGGAACATGAACATGAACCGCCCTTCGAGCTTGGGGTTCTTTTCCATGTTGGCGACTTCGGTGCAGCCCTCCGCGAATTGGACGAGCAGCTGTTCACCGATGTTGGTGTGGGCCATCTCACGGCCGCGGAAGCGGACGGAGACCTTGACCCGGTTGCCCTCCTTCAGGAATTTGCAGGCGCTCTTCATTTTGGTGTTGAGGTCGTTGGTGTCGATGCCGGGGGACATACGAATCTCTTTGATCTCTACAACGCGCTGGTTTTTACGGTTTTCCTTGTCCTTCTTCATCTGATCGAAGCGGAATTTGCCGTAGTCCATGATCTTGCAGACGGGAGGATTGGCGGTAGGAGAGATCTTGACCAGATCCAGATCCTGTTCCGCAGCCAGATCCAGGGCTGCCTCGCTGGACATGATCCCCAGCTGGGCCCCGTCGGCTCCGATCACACGGAGCTCCTTGTCCTGAATTTCTTCGTTGAGCTGATGCGTCACTTTAGCGATGGAAAACACCTCCATAAAATACAACAAAAGCGGATGCCGACTGCACCCGCACAAACACCCGGAAAGCCTCCGGGAAGAACTGTGTGAACCTCTTTGCCGTAGGCGGGAGGTGAGGCGGTGCAACCGACCTTCTTTGTTTTCGCCCTGCTATTATAGCGGTTGTCAAGCGTTTTGTCAAGAAGAAAATAGAAAAAATTTGGGGATGCGGCCGCATCCCCAAATTTGCTTCTGGCTATCTCAGATCGCCGCCCAGGTAGCGGGCGCGCTCACCGCCGATGAATTTCATCCGGGTGCGGGCGCAAACCACCGAGGCTTCCCCAATGCGCTTGACCGAGATCCGCACCGGTACCGCCACGTCCCGCAGATGCATTCCGATCAGCGTGTCGCCGATGTCCATTCCGGCGTGGGCGCGGATATGCTCCACCGCCACGGGGTCGGTCAGCCGCTCGAACGTAACGGTGGCGAAGGAGCCGCCGCCGTGGGCCCAGGGGCAGACGTTGACCGGCTCATAGCCGTAGCGCTCCGCCGCGGCCCGTTCCAGGATCAGCGCCCGGTTCAGATGCTCGCAACACTGGGCCGCCAGAAAGAGCCCGTGCGCCTGCAGCACCGGATAGATCCCTTCAAAAACTGCCGCTGCCGCCTCGGGACTGGAGCCCTTGCCGATCTGAGATCCCAAAATCTCGCTGGAGGAACAGCCCACCACGAACAGCTCGCCCGGCTTCATATTTGCCGCCGCCAGCAGCTCGCGCGCCGCGGCCTCCGCCGCACGGCGGATTTCTTCTGTCATCATTGTTACATCCTTCTTTCTACAACGGAATCGATCACAGCGATATTATAGCATGATTCTTTCTTTTTTCAAGCATGAGCGCTATGGGATTGTCACATCTCTGCCCCGGCGTCAAGCAGCCAGGTCGGTTCTACACGCAGAACCTTCGCCAAGACCAGCAGTTCGAAGTCCGCGACAAAGCGCGTGCCTGCTTCGATGCGGCTGATGCTGTCCCGTTCCAGAATGACTTCCTCGATTTGCAGCCTTGCCGCAAGCTCGCTTTGCGTCAAATGTTGAAGCACCCGCGCCTGCCGTACCCGTTCCCCGCAGACATTCTTTTTCCCTTTGTAGTCGTATATCTTCATCTACAATTTCCACTCCTGTGCTAATGATAGGATTTTTTCTTGACATTAGCACTTAATTTGTGTAGAATTGTGTTAAAGATGCGAAAACATAAATTATTGTAGGAGGAAAGCTACGTGACTTTGTCCTATCTTATGGACGTTCTGTTTGACCTGCTGAATGAAAGCGAGCTGCTTGACTTGACGGATTTGCAGGAAAACCGGGTGGATGGAACATTTGCGATTACCACCGGAGACGGAACACAAGCCGTAATCCGGTGCGATATTGCAAAGAAGTAAAAGAATTGCGCACACAAAAGGCACTCCGCCTCGGAGTGCCTTTTGTGTGTGTCGGCGGATTATTCCGCGAAAACCTTCTTCAGATGCACGAAGGAGGGCAGGCCGTTTTCCTTGGCCTGCTTGGTCTCGCCCTGAATCAGGGGCAGGCAGTAGTCGATGAAGTCCTGGGTCACGCCGTTGTGCTCCGGGGTGATCCATGCCAGGGGCACCTTCTGCTCGGCATTGGCCACGTCGGCCAGATCCAGCAGAACGTACTCGCACTTGTAGCCGCCCTCACGGCTGCACTTGAAGCCCACCATCTTGCCGGTGATGCCCGCCAGGGCGGACTCCACGGCGATCTTGCCGGAGTTGAAGCTCTCCTCGATGTCGGTGGCGGAGGCGCAGTGGGAGGCGCAGCGCTGGAGCAGGCTCAGCTCGATGCCCCGGACCTTCGCGCCGGTGGCAGCCTTCACCACGGCGGCCAGACGGGCAGCCAGACCGCCCAGCTGAGCGTGGCCGAAGCCGTCGGTGCCGGAGGTCTTGGCCTCGGAGACGAAGGAGCCGTCCGCATAGTGGACGCCCTCAGAGACGGCCACCAGGCAGTTCTGCTTCTCGGCGTAGACCCGCTTCACGTCGGCGATGAACTGATCCATGTCGAAGTCCACCTCGGGCAGATAGACCAGGTCGGGGCCGTCGCCGGAGAGGCCCGCCAGGGCGGCCGCGCCGGTGAGCCAGCCTGCGTGGCGGCCCATGCACTCGATAATGGTGATCATGCCCACGTCGTAGACGTGGCAGTCACGGCTGACCTCCATGAAGGAGGTGGCGATGTACTTGGCCGCGGAGGCGTAGCCGGGGCAGTGGTCGGTGCCGAAGAGGTCGTTGTCGATGGTCTTGGGCACGCCGAAGACCCGGCACTCATAGCCTACCTTGGCGCAGTAGCGGCTGATCTTGTTGCAGGTGTCCATGGAGTCGTTGCCGCCGTTGTAGAAGAAGTAGCGGACGTTGTACTTTTTGAAGATCTCCAGGATCCGCTTGTAGTCGGTGTCGTCCACGTCGGGATCGGCGATCTTGTAGCGGCAGGAGCCCAGGGCGGAGGAGGGAGAGTAGAGCATCTTTTCCAGCTCCTTGGGGTCTTCCTTGTCCATGATCATCAGCCGGTCGTTCAGCACGCCCTTGATGCCGTGGTTGGCGCCGTAGACGGTGGTAATGTATTCGCTCTCCAGGGCGGTCTTGATGACGCCGTAGGCGGAAGCGTTGATCACGGCGGAGGGGCCGCCGGACTGGCCGATCACAGCCGCGCCGATCAGGGGTTTATTGTTCATAGGTGTTACCTCCGTGTCAGTTTTGTTGGCGGGATGCCCGCACGCCATCAATGTACCATGATTCCCGGGGCTTGTCAATCCGAAAACAAAAATTTACAATATAAAAGCGCAACTATCCCTTTACAGCAGGCGAATTTTGCGGTAGAATATCGTGTAGCCCTGCGGGGCCTCGATCGAAAGGAAATGGGGGCAGATTCATGGAGCATACTGAGAAGGAGGCACTGCGGCGGCGGAGCAAACGGATATGGAATTATCTGGGGCTTGCTTTGATCATAGCGGGCGTTAACGGCCCGATCGGCATTTGCCTGCTGCTTGCCAACATGCTGGGGCTTCTGCCAGCCATGGGCAAGGTGGCTGGCCGGAGCTCTCACAACGATCCGTCCGGGAAAGATCCGGGCGAGAGCGCAAGCCAAACTGGGGCGAAGATGCCGCTCAGGAAGAAATGGGTTTGCGCGCTGCCCGAGCCCAGAGCCTGGCTGAAGGCCTTGATCGTGCTCCTCGGCGCCTTTCTGACTTACGCATGCACAGGGTTTGGGCTGATTCTCCTGCTAATCTTTGCCATAACCCAGAATTCGACACATCTTTTTCTCCTGCTGCTTTGCGTCGGCGGCTCCATAGGCGGCGTCTGGATGATGAACTCCGGCAGGCTGAGCCGCAAAAAAAGGGCCCGCTTTGAGATCTACCTCAAGCTGATCGGCGACAAGCAGACCCTTCCCATCCAGTACCTGGCGGATCAAATGGGCCTGGACTTTGAGCAGGTCGTGAAGGATCTGCGAGAGATGGTCCACCGAGGACTCCTTCCTCCCTACTGGCTGAAATAACCCGTCTGCGGCCCGACCTGGGCTCTGATCGTGATAGAAATGGAGGCAGACTCATGAATTATAATGAGATGAAGGAACGGCGGAAGCGCAGCAAGCGGCGGTGGAGGTTCCTCGGCCTGGCGCTGCTGTGTCTGGGCGTGAGCAGCCCCATTGGCATTTGCATTCTGATCGCCAACCATCTGGACATCCTGCCGGACATCGGCAACAACGTGGACATCCAGAAGACGGTCGATAATCTGACCGCCGACATCCGCAGCAGAGCGGTAAACCGCCCTGTGGCCGAGGTGCCGGAGCAAAAGAAGCGCGTCAACGGCATGCCGAAGCACGGTGCGCTGATTACCGCGTTCGGCGCCATTCTCACTGCCATTGGTGCGCTGTCTGCCGGGGCCTGCGGTTTAATTCTGTGGGATGAGGGATTATCTTTTTGGCCGCTGTTTGGAACTGGGTTTAGCATCTGCCTCGCTGCGGTCGGTTTGACCATGGGCATCTACGGCCGCATCCGCAAGAAGAAGAAAGAACGCTTCGAGGCCTATCTCAAGCTGATCGGCGACAAGCAGGCTGTTCCCATTCACTACCTGGCGGACGTCATGGGCATTGACTACCAGAAGGTCACCAAGGATCTGCGGGAGATGATTACCCGGGGCATCCTCCATCCGGCCTGGCTGGATCTGAAAACCTACCGCCTGATGATGACAGAATACACCGAGGCGCAGGCCGCGCAGCCCAAGGAAAAGAAAGAAGAGGCGATCTCCCGTAACGACCGCATTCTCCGGCAGATCCGGGCCGACAACGACCTGATTGCCGACCCGGAGGTCTCCGCCAAGATCGACCGGATCGAGGATCTGACCCGGAAGATCTTCGCCATTCTGGATCAGCGACCTGAGAAGGAGGCCCAGCTCTATAATTTTTTGAACTACTATCTGCCTACCACCCTCAAGGCGCTGGAGAGCTACGCCCGCCTGGAGGCCCAGGGCATTGAAACCGCCGCCATCAAGGAGGCCAAGCAGAAGATCAACAACGCCCTGGACGAGCTGGCCGACGGCTACGAGAAGCAGCTGGACAAGCTCTTTGCCGACGACGTGGTGGACATCACCGCCGACATCGACGTGATGCGCAAGATGCTCCACAAGGACGGCCTCAAGGAAGACGAGATCGTGACCGCCACGCTGAAGGGCTACGACCAATGACGATGGCACCCGCTGACGAAATGCAAAATGCAAAATGCAAAATGCAAAATGAGGGAACAGGGAACCGGGAACAGGGAACAGGGTGTGGTTCAGGGTTCGGAGTTCAGGGTTCAGAGCGCGTAGGGACGGCACCCTGCCGTCCGTGTTCCGATAAGGAACTGGGGACCGGCGACGCTGACGAAATGCAAAATGCAAAATGCAAAATGCAAAATTCATCCGACGCCGCGAACCAGCCACCTATTCCTTATTCCTTATTACCTATTACTTGCAATCTCCCTCCCGCTTGGGACGCTCTGCTGGACCGGCCCTTTGACCGGGAGCCCTTCCGGAGCACCCTGCTGGCTGTGGAGGCTGCCGCCGCGCTGGAGACGGTCTATCCGCCCCGGGCAGACTGGTTCGCGGCCTTCCGGCTGACGCCTCCGGAGCGGGTCCGGGTGGTGATCCTGGGGCAGGATCCCTACCACGAGCCGGATCAGGCCATGGGCCTGGCCTTCTCGGTGCGGCAGGGGGTCAGGCTGCCCCCCTCCCTGCGGAACATCTACAAGGAGCTGGAAGCGGACCTGGGCGTCCCGGCCCCAAGCTCCGGGGATCTGAGCCCCTGGGCGGAGCAGGGCGTTCTGCTGCTGAACACTGTGCTGACCGTGGCCGCCGGACGGGCCAACAGCCACAAGAACCTGGGCTGGCAGAGGCTGACCGCCGCCGTCATCGCCGCCGTCGCCCGCCTGCCCCAGCCCGTGGCCTTCGTCCTGTGGGGCAGCCCCGCCCAGCGGGCATACAACGCAGCCGTAGGGGCGCACAGTGTGCGCCCGCCCGATGCCGCTGCGGGAATGCAAAATGAGGGAACCGGGATCCGTAGCGGCGCACAGTGTGCGCCACGGAATGCAGCCGTTGACGGAATGCAAAATGCAAAATGCAAAATGCAAAATGAGGGTACGAAACGCAGCGTAGGGACAAGCATTGCTTGTCCGCAAGGCCTGACGGATCGACGTGGATCGGCGGACGAGCAATGCTCGCCCCTACAGGCAGGCCCGCGGCTGATCCTGTCCGCGCCGCACCCCAGCCCTCTGTCCGCCTACCGGGGCTTCTTCGGCAGCAAGCCTTTTTCGCAGATCAACGCCTTCCTTGCGGCCAACGGGGAAAGAACCATAGATTGGAGCCTGAAATGAAACGCTTTCTTTTCTGCCTCCTGCTCTGCCTTCTGCTGGCCGGCTGCGGCGGCAGGGAGACCGTGACCACCACCGAATCCGGCCCCGGGCTGGCGGGCGTCTGGGTCAACGCGGGGCAGTATTCCGACGGCCACGATTTCGTGGAGACCCTGACCCTGGCTGCGGACGGGACTGTGACCGTCCACCTGGAATACCGGGGCAGCGACTACGCCACCCTCACCGGCAGCTGGAGCGAGGAAAACGGCGTCCTCCGCGTGGACTTTACCGACCCCAACACCAAGGATCGGGGCTACGCCTACACCGTCACGGATACCACCCTCGTCCTCACCGGCGACGGGAAGGCCGTGGAGTATCAACGGAGCAGATAACACGGAAAAAAGCGCGAGAGGATGCAATCTATGAATAGAAAGAACAAAGCAAAGCGAGGCAAACGCGCACATGCGCTTCTGGCAGTCACGCTTCTTCTCTGGACGCTGACGGGGTGCGCTGTCGTTTCCACTGCGTCTGTGAGCACGGTAGGCGCTGGGGAGACTGATCCACAAGCCGGGCAAACACAGTCAGATGCGGAGCCCAAAGCGCTTCGGCAGACCTTTCAGTTAGATCCCGATCACGGATCGGCGGTAAGATTGGAGGGCACGACGCTGCTTCTGTCGATCTTTGCCTCAGACCGTGATACGGCCTGGGATTTCGAGAGCGAACAGGATCAAAAAGTGATCCAGACGACCCTGAACAATTTGGAAGTTGCTTCGGCCTACTTATCGGAACAGGCTCAGCAATACGGCAAGGAGCTTACGTTCCTGTACGACTGGCGTGAGGCGGAGGATCTGGTTTTTACTGCGGAATTCGATGAATCCATGGTGCGGTCGGATACCGGGAAGGCCAATCTTCAAATTGAGTGGCTGTGCAATTATATCAATTTTTCCGCGCTTGCGGAAAAGTATCAGGCGGACAGCGTTCTGTTCCTCTTCTTCTTCAATACCGATACCTCCAGCATTACCGACGGCGCAAATTCCGAGCTTCGCTCCTGGTGTATGCCGCACAGACACGAGAATGAATGTTTGCTCGAGCTCTGTAATATTTATGTGAACTCTTACCTGCGCGCGATGAGCCCTGCAGACTATGCGCACGAGATCCTGCACGCCTTCGGAGCGAAGGATCTGTATTTCGCGGACGAAGGGATCACGCAGGAGTACGTGAATTCGCTGCATTTCTCAAAGGACATCATGTATTCCACGAATCGTAATTCAGACCGGATCACGAGCGAATTTTCGGATCTGGACGCCTATTACGTGGGAATTGCGCCGCGTCCGGCCGTTGCGGACAAGTGGGGGCTCGGGCCGAGTGAGTTCGATGCAGACTGACGATTTCCGAAAAACGGAAGCATCAGTCTGGCTGCTTCCACGCCACATGCCGATTGCGGTACTGTGAAACCTGATTATTCAAAATACAAATATTTATCAAGAATCAAAGGAGAAACAACCATGAAGCAAACGATTCTTCGCAGCTACGCCCGCCTGATCGCCCGGGTCGGCGTCAACATCCAGAAGGGCCAAGACGTCAACATCACCTGCGATCTCGATCAGCCGAAGTTCGTGGAGCTGCTGGTGGATGAGTGCTACAAGGCCGGCGCCCGCAAGGTCAAGGTGGAGTTCAACTATCAGCCCCTGGCCAAGCTGCACTTCCGCCACTGCTCCGTCACCACCCTCTCCAAGATCGAGAAGTGGGAGATCGCCCGGATGGAGCACAACGTGGAGACCCTGCCCTGCCAGATCTATCTGGTCAGCTCGGATCCGGACGGCCTCAAGGGAATCAACCAGGAGAAAATGGCCAAGGTCGGCAGGAATCGCTACCCCATCACCAAGCCCTACCGGGATCAGATGGACAACAAGTACCAGTGGTGCATTGCCGCCGTCCCCGGCGCGGCCTGGGCCAAGAAGCTCTTCCCCGAGCTGCCCAAGGGCAGAGCTATGGAGAAGCTGTGGGAGGCCATCCTCTTCACCTCCCGGGTGACCGATGATCCCCTGGCGGCCTGGGAAGCCCATGACAAGGATCTGCATCAGCGCTGCGCCTATCTGAACAGCCTGGGCATTGCCGAGCTGCACTACAAGGGTGACAACGGCACCGACTTTACCGTGGGCATGATCCCCGAGGCCCAGTTCATGGGCGGCGGAGACAAGAGCCTGCAGGGCATCTTCTTCAACCCCAATATCCCCACCGAGGAGTGCTTCATCTCCCCCATGCGGGGCAAGGCCGAGGGCATCGTCTACGCCACCAAGCCCCTGTCCTACCAGGGCCAGCTGATCGAGAACTTCTCTCTGCGCTTTGAGAACGGCAAGGCCGTGGAGGCCCACGCCGAGAAGAACGAAGAGCTGCTGAAGAAGATGATCACCATGGACGACGGCGCGGGCTATCTGGGCGAATGCGCCCTGGTGCCGGTGGACTCCCCCATCTCCGAGTCCGGCCTGCTGTTCTTCAACACCCTGTTCGATGAGAATGCCGCCTGCCATCTGGCCGTGGGCCGGGGCTTTGCGGACACCATCAAGGACTATGAGAACAAGACCCTGGAGGAGTGCCGCGCCCTCGGCATCAACGACTCCATGATCCACGTGGACTTCATGATCGGCTATGAGGGCCTGGACATCGACGCCGTCACCCGCGACGGCAAGAACATCCCCATCTTCCGCAAGGGCCACTGGGCGTTCTGAGCCAGATAACAAGGAATCAGTAAAAGGTAAGAGGTAAGCGGTATCCGCAACGATACCGCTTACCTCATTTTTACATATTACTTATTACTTATTACTTGTTACTTATCCGTTGGGCTTCCGGTTGTGGTAGTAGTGCCGCTTATTCTTCTTGCCCTCGGGCTTGGGGGCGGGCTGCTCGCCTGCGGGCTTTTCCGGGGCGGGGCTCTTTTCCGGCGGGGCGATCTGGGGGAGCTTGGGCTCCGCCTTGCCCTGCTGCTGACGGCGGCGCTGCTGGCGGGAGGGCTGGCCGGGCTTCTCGCTGCGCTCCGACTTTTCGGCCCGCTCTTGGGCCTTGTCGGCGGGGCGGGGCCCCTTCCGGTTCCGGTGGGAGCCGTGTCCTGCCTCGGAGCCGGGCTTGCCCTCCTGGGCAGGCTTCTCCTGGGCGGGCTTCTTCTCGGGGCCGGGGCGGCCGGACGGATCCGGCCTGCGATCCCTGCGGTTTTTCCGGCTGTGGGGGGCTCCGGCCTCGGCGGCCTCTCCGGCCCGCTCCGCTGCGGGGCTCTCCCCATTCATCGCTTCCTCCTCCGGGAAGGACTCGTCCGCCTCCGCGGTGAGCCGCTGCTCCAGGAAGGGGAGGCGCTCCAGCAGGAAGTCTCCGTTCTTCCGGCCGGAGATGGGCGCCAGATCCTCGGGGATGGGCGGGTCGGTCTTCTTGGCCTTTCCGCTTCGCAGGACGCAGATCTCGCTGTTGCGGTAGAAGCGGATGTCCTCGTCCTTCTCCATCCGAACGGTGACGCTCTGCTTCATCAGATTGACGTTGATCACCGTGCCGCGTCCGTCCGGGGTGTCCACGAAGGAGTCCAGCTTGGGGCTGGTCTGGATCAGATCCTCATAGGCGTCCTGCTCGTATTTCAGGCAGCACATCAGCCGGCCGCAGGAGCCGGAGATCTTGGTGGGGTTCAGGCTGAGGCTCTGGGTCTTGGCCATCTTGATGGACACGGGTTGGAAATCGTCCAGGAAGCTGGCGCAGCAGAAGGGTCTGCCGCAGATGCCGATGCCGCCCAGCATTTTGGCCTTGTCCCGGACGCCGATCTGCCGCAGCTCGATCCGGGTGTGGTAGTTGGAGGCCAGGATCTTCACCAGCTCCCGGAAGTCCACCCGGGCGTCGGCGGTGAAGAAGAACAGCAACTTGCTGCCGTCAAAGGCACATTCCGCGGAGACCAGCTGCATATCCAGCCCCAGCTCCTCCACCTTTTTCAGGCAGAAGGCGTAGGCGTCCTTCTCTTTCTTCTCATTTTCGGCGCGGATGCGCTCGTCGGTGGGGGTGGCCACCCGCAGCACCCGGCGCAGGGGCTGGACCAGCTCCCGGCGGGCGATCCGGTGATTGCCGATGATGCAGTAGCCGTATTCCGCGCCCCGGGCGGTGTCCAGGATGATGTGGTCGCCGTTTTTCAGATTCAGCTCGCCCGGGTCGAAGAAATAGATCTTGCTGCCGGGGCGGAACTGCACGTCGCAGACCGGGACCCGCTCGTTGGGATCCGCCGCGGGAGGCGCGGCGGTCACAGAGGGGGCCGCGGCGGGCGCGTTCAGGCGCGGCGCCGTCTTCTTGGCCGAAACAGCGGTCAGCGCCGTGTGGACGGGCGCGGGCTCCGCTGCCGGAACGGGCGGATGGATCAGGGTTTCGTTTTCGTTCAGATCTTTGAGATCCGTTGTATTTTCGTTGTTCATATATACTCCAATCAATTCTGATATTACTGTGCGAGCGGGGGAAAGGCGGGCTAATAGCCCGCGCTACAGTAGGGTGCTTCCGTGCGGGGGAAAGGCGGGCTGCGACGCGAAGCCAGGGCCCGCGCTGCGCCATTATGTCTCCGTTACAATAGAGATTGGGACGGAATATGGTTTCCCAAAAACAATTTGATACCTTGCCTGATTGATCCCGTCGCAGGCTCTCCACCAATTCAGCGGATACAGCAAGTCAGAGTCAGTCTCCGGTGATCTTTGATATTCATTGCAGAATTCTTCCGCATAACAAGGCGCACGGCTTGAAGAGAGAACGCCGCAAATTCCCAGCGCGTTTAGCAGATTGTCAATCTCCCATGCATTGGACTTAATGATTTTACTTTGTGAAATTTTCTTCTGAAGGGCGCGCCCCCGCTGGTGAGGCTCAAGCACATACGCGCATTGCAAGATTTTTCGCAGTAGATCCTCGTCCTGATCTGTGTGTTGTACAGGCTGTAGTGTTAAATAGTGCTGCAGAACCAGCAGGCACTGCTGCGGATCTGTATGAACAAATCCATAATCGGGCCTTCCGGAATTATTCAGTGTTACGGCTTCCAGAGAGGATTTCAGAGCTTCCCGGAGCAAAATGTCTTCAAACGGCATCAGCTTTTCAAGTTCTGCTTTCAATTTATTTGGATCTCTGGGAAAAAAGCTGATCCTGTCTTTGCTGTACCAACCGCAGTCATAACAGTGCAAGGATTCTGTAGGTGTGTGATCCGGGATGGTAACAGCGTACCAATAGCTGCCCAAGACGGCACGGTATTCTAATGCTCTGGTCGATAGGCTATATAAGAATGCGTTAGCCGCTTGCTTCGGGGTTATTTTCTGTGTTACAGCTCGAAGTGCCTGTAAAACCGCTTCATGCTCCGCCGCCGGGCCAACCGGTGTGATTCTGTTACGCATGATCTAACCTCTGTTCACTTGGTGCGAGCGGGGAAAGGCGGGCTGCGACGCGAAGCCAGGGCCCGCGCTGCAGGCCTTCCCATCTGTCATTCTGAGCAAAACGAAGAATCCGCGTCCCCCGTCCCCTGGTGACTGGTGACTGGTCACTGGTGCCTGACCCCTAACCTCACTCCTGCACATCCAGCCAGACCTGCAGCGCGCCGCAGACGGCGCCGGGGCTGACGTTTCCGCTCAGCAGCTCCGTCGCCCTTTGCAGACTGCGTAGGGCTTTCAGGCTTTCGGCGGAGGTGCGGCTGCGGCCGACGCGCTCTGCGGCCTCCCAGCGGCCGGGCTGTCCGGCGCGGACGGCCAGGGCCTGGCTCAGAAGCTCGATCCACTGCTGGAAAAGGGGGATCAGCTGCTCCCGCTTCTGCCGCTCCAGGGGAACCAGCAGCTCCGTGAGCCCCAGCCGATCCCGGCGGGCAAAGCAGGCGGCGAAGCTCTGGGTCTCCGGCGACAGGCTCTCCCCCGCCTCCAGCAGCCGGAGCGCCTGCCCCAGCCAGCCCTCCGAGCGGGCCCAGGCGGCTTCCCGTGCGGCGGGATCCCGGTCGGGACGGCGCTTTGCCAGCGCGTCCAGCCCCTCGGCCTCGCTCAGCGGAGTGAGCAGCAGGGGAACGGAGCGGGATCGGATGGTGGGCAGCAGCCGCTCCGCGCCGTCGGTCAGCAGGAGGAAGGCCGCGTAGTCCGGCGGCTCCTCGATCACCTTCAGCAGGGCGTTCTGGGCGGCTGCGTTCATATCCGCAGCCCGGGGGATAAGGTATACCTTCCGCCGACCCTCGTTGGGCTTGATGTACACGTCGGCCCGGGCCTTGCGGATCAGCTCCACGGTGACGGTCTTCTTGTCCGGATCGTCTACGGTGATCACGTCGGGGTGGACGCCGTCCAGGACCTTGCGGCATTGCAGGCAGACCCCGCAGGGGCGCTTGGCGCCGGCGGTGCATTCCATCGCGGCGGCCAGGATGCGGGCCAGGGTGTGCTTTCCGCTGCCCTCCGGCCCCGCCAGCAGATAACAGTGGGAGAGCCGGTCGGCGGCGAAGGCCGCGGCAAGGACGGATTTCAGCCGGGCGTTGCCCAGAAGCGCATCCATGTCCATCCCCCCTATCGTTTCCTGACAATCCATAATAGCACAATCTGAGGGAAGATGCAAGGATTTTCGTAAAGGATAGCAGAGGGCTTATTGAAATGAAGTATGCCTTGCGGCATATGAAGTATCCGCTGACGCGAATATGAAGTATCTCCTGCGGAGAAATGAAGTATGCGCTTCGCACATATTGTGGTATCTATTTATTCTGCAAATAAAAAGATGAAAAAGGATTGAAGTTGCAACGAGGATGCCTTCCCGCTGTGAGGATTCCATCCCGCCGCGTCAAATACGGCGCAGCCGTACTTCATAAGCGAAGCGTCTTCATATGGCGCAGCCATACTTCATATTTGTGCAACAAATACTTCATTTGTGACCGTTGCTATTTTTTCGAAAACGTGTTACAATAAGGCTCGGGGGTGTTCACGATGGAGGCCTACGTCGCCGTGATCGGCGGGATCAATCTTGATATTTGCGGAAAATCCTATGCGCCGCTGATCGGGCGGGACTCCAATCCCGGCGCAGTAAAGCTCTCCCTGGGGGGCGTGGGGCGGAACATCGCCCACAATCTGCGGCTGCTGGGCTGTCCGGTGCGGATGCTCACCGCCCTGGGCGGCGATTCCTTCGCCCGCCGGGTGGAGGAGGACTGCGCCCGGCTGGGGATCGACCTGAGCCACGCGATCCGCGTCCCGGAGGCGGCGACCTCCACCTACCTGGCCATTGAGGGCCCGGAGGGGGACATGGAGCTGGCCATCTGCGACGATGCCCTGGCCCGGCATATCACGCCGGACTATCTGGCCGGGCAGGCCGAGGTGCTGAACAGCGCTGCCGCCGTGGCTGTGGACACGAATCTCAGCCCGGAGGCCCTGGCCTGGCTGGGGGCCCACTGTAGGGCGCCCATCTTTGCCGACCCGGTCTCTGTGACCAAGGCCGAGAAGCTGCGGCCGATCCTGGGGCGGCTCTTTCTGCTGAAGCCCAACCGCATCGAGGCGGAGCTGCTCTCCGGCATCCCGATCCGGGATGGGCGGAGCCTGGAGCAGGCCGCCCAAGGGTTGCTTGCCACGGGTCTGCGGCGGGTCTGTATCTCCCTGGGCAGCGAGGGCGTTTTTTGCGCCTGGGGCGGAGAGCGCTGTCAGATCCCCTGCCCCGAAACCATGCTGGTCAACGCCAGCGGCGGCGGAGACGCCATGATGGCAGGCTTTGTCCGCGCATTTCTGGATGGCCGGCCGGTGGAGGCAGCCGCCCGCTTCGCCCTGGCCTGCAGCGCGCTGGCCTGCGAGAGCGAGGAGACTGTGAACCCGGAAATAACGCTGGAAAAAATTAATAGCCGCGCCTGAACGCTTATGAAGTACCCGCTGACGCGGATATGAAGTATGCTTCGCATATGAAGACGCTTCGCTCATGAAGTATGGCTGCGCCATATTTGACACAACGGGAAAGCTT
>JAEEZZ010000070.1 GCA_016292255.1 Oscillospiraceae bacterium | reverse complement strand
TTTGCCTATCAAGGAATACCTGGCGAAGGCGTAAGCTCCACCCCCTGCGGGAATGCCGGGACTCTTTGTCTAATGCGGCGCAAAATTTGATCGGGGTGGAATACGGATTCTTCGACTCCGCTTCGCTCCGCTCAGAATGACGGCGGGGAAAGCTGGCCGCTTCCTGGTTGGGAAGATGGCTGCCTGGCCGGAAAGAATAACTTGACTTTTTTGGCAATCAGAGTTACGATACAGACGCTCCCGTGGGGCGGCTTTTGGGCCGCTCCACGGGAGCTCTCGGTAGGGACCACATCTTTGACCACAACGACCACCGGAGCACCCGGATACAGTGTGCACAACACCGCCGGAGACCAGGCTGAAAGGAGCAAAGACCGGCAAATGAGCTTCTACCATTCGATCCAGGTATAGGCCAGGCCGAACACCCTGTCATAATCCCGAAAGCCGTTGTCATAGGCTTCCAGATAGCCGTCGAAGAAGGCTTTGAGCTTCGCAAAATCCAGATCGCAGATCGTAATGCCGGACCATTGCAGGGAGAGTTGGATGGCGCTGGATACCGGATTGCCATATTCCAGGCATTCCAGATCGATCACCGCCGGTTTGGCCCCGTCCCACATCACGTTTTTGGGATCCATATCCTCGTCCGTGATGGTCTCAATGCCGGGGAGAGCCGCTCCGGCGGCGTTCATCTGTTCCTGCGCATAGATCAACAGCGCTTCGTTTTCCCGCAAAAGCGGCGCGAGTTCGCTGTTCTGCGCTGAAGCCTGCCGGATGTATTCATCCCAAGGGATCGCGCTGCGCTCCGGCTCCGGCTTTTCGATTTGCCTTGACGAAAGGGCGTGGATCCTGCCCTGGATGCTCCCGGCAATCCGGCACTGTTCCGCGGTCGTGTGATACCAGTCCGTCGTTGTCCCGTTTTGCCACGGGAAGAGATAGATATATGCACCGTCAAGCGTCTGCAGCTTGCGCCCGTTGACGGTCATCGCGGCCACGACGGGGAGACCCCCCGCTTCCAGGACCGCTTCCAGTGCCTCTGCACGGCGGAAGTTCTCCGCCGCAGCGGGCCGCTGCATGATCTCCGGATTGAGGTGTTTTACCGCAAAGGACCGATCCTCCGTATTCACCCGGTACATCCGGTGCAAAAAGCCGCCGGATACGGGCGTGATCGGCGGAAGTACCGTACCCAAGCCCTTCTGCTTAAACAGCCTAATAATCTTGTTGGTTATCATGATCTCTTGCATATCCATTTGCCTTTACATGTTTTGTGTCCACTCCCGCCGCAGGATGCGCATCATCACAAAGTCACTGTATTCGTTGTTGTAATAGTAACCCTGTTCCTGGATACCCTCCTGCTTGAAGCCAATCTTCTTGTAGAAGGCCAGAGCATTGGCGTTTTGACCCACGACGCCAATGGCAACACGGTTCATATCATACTGTCGGAAGGCCAGGTCCAGCATAATCCGAATCGCTTCCGTCCCGTAGCCCTGCCCCTGCGCTTTCGGATCTGGAATGATAATCGTCAGATCTGTGCAGTGCCAAGCCGGGAACATCCGCAGCAGGCCGGTCTCGCCAAGCAGGTTGCCATCGAGGTCCGTGATCGTGTACCAAACCGAATCATCCGATTTGTGGTAGACATTGATATAGGTTTTGACCTCTTCCTCATCTGTCAGTTTCTCGAAACCGCACTGAAACATGATTTTCGGCTGGTTGAACCAATGGGCGAAGAACGCCGCATCTTCCTCCCACTGCTCCCGCAGGATGATTTTTGTTCCTCTGATTTCTTTTTCCATGTTGTACCGCCTTTCTCGGTTTCGCTGTTTGATCTATTATTGTTTTTCGGCCACCTACAGTTATTGTCAGATTCTGCCTGTAATCCTTTCGAAATGTCAACGTCCCATATCAGGGCAGTTCTGGGTTCCATACAGTATGATTCAAACTGAGATTATGCAAAAAACCGTTCCTGCAACAGGCAAAGCTTCTTTTCGTAACCCAGCAGGATGGAATTCAGCGGGACGATCAGCTCGTCCATGGTATAGATCTCCCGGAGTTCCTCCGCAGAAGGAAGCTTACTCAGATCAAGCAGCTTTGGCACGGTCACGTAGTCCAGAAGCTGGGATTCCCGGCCCCGGAAGCTGTTGACCTCGATCCTCGTCAGATCATCCCGTTCCGGCTTTCTCGGAGTGTTCCAGAACATCGAATTGCCGGAGTCAAAGATCGGGGCCATGGAGACAAACCGAAGGGTCTCCGTATCCCGCAGGACGCCGAAATTGTTTAGATGCCGGTCCACGTTCGTCAGGAGGAAGTCGGTCAGGATTTGGTACTCCAGGAAGGGTCTTGTGACCGTTTCGGGCAGACCGTGGGACATGCAGACGCGGATGAAGTGTTCGTACATGGAAGTCGCGTTGTCTTTCTTCTCGGACTGCACCACGTCAATAGCCGGGACATATTCCAGCGTTTCAGAACAAAAGTCCTCGCAGACGCAGCCAAATTGGGCAACGTCCTCCATACGGTACGGCAGGTACTCGGCAAAGGGCATCCTGCCTTGCTTCCGGTGCAGCAGGGTTGCAGCGACCTCGTTCAGGCTCTCCTGGCTATTGGCACCGTGGTTCCCTTTAATCAGCATACGTTTGCCGCCGGAGATGATCCAGGCTTTTTTCAGATCGCCCTGCAGGGACGAGCCGGGCGAATAGGAAGAGGCATGGGCGATCGGCAGATCCCCCGCTGCCTGGGTGAAGCTCAGTTCTCCCACAGGGTCCCGGAAGTCGTTGGAAAACAGGCTCACGTCCGACCACGACAGCACCGCGTCGATGGGTTTGATCCAATAGTGGTCGCTCAGGCTCAGACCGAGATTCCGCACCAAATAAGCCTGCGGCGTCGGCAGACCCATCTGCTCCAGATACTGCTGGACGATGCCCTGGGACACCGGAACGGCGCGTCTCTGCCACCAACCCCTCAGCTCGTCGGGGGACTTGCATCCGCCCAGAGGAACCAGCTCTGGCTTCAACTGTGGCGCGACACGCAGCATCGCGCCGGTGACGTCGTCGATCGTCACCATGACGACCTCGTCGTCTTTGTGCATCAAATAGTAAGCCTGCTCGCTCAAACCGCCCACCTCCGTCCAAATTCAATTTCATCCAGCGCCGCCTCCATCAGCAGGACGGCGGCCTGCTTCAGCCAAACCAGCAGCCGCTCCGTGATGATGGCGCGGAACGGAATGTGATGCGGGATCCCGTCGTAGACGAAATAGATGCAGATCCTTCCGTCTCCCACGAGCCAGCGTCCGTAGGTCTGATACTTTTCGCAGTAGAAGCTCTGCGCCAAAAGTGTTTCGATGGCTATGTCATTCTCGGGCAGCAGCTCCGACGATTCGGCGTCGGTCGCTTCCCACAGCAGTTCCTCGATCTGACAGCCCAGAGCGGAAGCCAGCCGCAGCAGGGTCTCGCCCCCGGCGGAGCTCAGCCGCTTGTGGCCCTGCTCGTAGTCCTGAATGGATCGGAAATTGATGCCGCTCCGCTGCGCCAACTCCCGCCGCGTCAACCCTCGCTGCTCCCGAATTCTTTGCAGGCTCATTCTATCACCTTCTCGTCTTTATTATACGCACATTTGCGTATATGTCAAGATAAACCTGCGGCGAGGTCCTCTGCTTTGCGATGAAACGAGCATTGGGGCTGCTTCATTTTGTTGTTTTCGTGTAGTTCCCCCGAAGAACACATCCAAGCTTGACATAGAGCATAAACGCTGTTACTATGTATGAGTTAACTTTCTATGAGAAAAGTTGACCGGACAAGAAAAATGAAAGGAACAGTAAAACCAACATGAAAAAGAGAGTCTTGGCATTTATTCTGGCACTCGCGCTTCTTGCGACGATCTGCCCCGCGGTCTCTCTCCCTGCCTTTGCAGAGGAGGATACGGGCAAGGAGATCGATCACATCGAAGTAGAGGATTTCCAACTGCTGTATCTGTTTGACGGCGACTGGGTTGACGGCTATTACGACGAGGACGGCAACTGGATTGAGGAGCCGTATTTTTCCTACGCCGCGTATCCTGATTATGTCACGGTCTTCTATCAGGACGGCACGTCCGAAAAGCAAACCCTTTTTGACGTGTTTGACGTTTTTTCTCCCGACTTCCCCACCATCGACAATCGCGGCTGGGGTCTCGGCAAGCATGACGTGGTGCTTGATTTTGGTTGGATCACCCTGCAATACACCGTGGAGATCGTCGAGGCCATAGGCGGCTCTTGCGGCGAAGCTCTGACCTGGGCGTTCGACGCAGAAACCCGCACGCTGACGATCGCCGGCACGGGCGACATGGACGATTTTGAAGAAGGAGAAGAAAAGCCCTGGTACCGCTATGAATACCTGATTCGAGCCGTCGAATTCCAGGATGGCTTGACCTCGATCGGAACCTACGCTTTTTCTTCCATGAATCTCAGCACGATCGACGTTCCTGCCGGCGTCAAGCGCATCGGCGACTACGCGTTTGACTGCTGCAACTCGCTCAGCTCCGTGACCTTCCACGAGGGTCTGATCTCCATTGGAGAGAGTGCATTCGCTGCCTCGAGCCTCACTGCGCTGGAGCTTCCGGAAGGACTCACCGAGCTCGGTGCGTACGCATTCGCTTATACCTATAACCTCAGCTCCCTCGAGCTTCCGGAAGGCCTCAGAGTCATCGGCGACTCTGCTTTCGAGGATTGCGGCATCGAAGCGCTGACGCTTCCTGCCAGCCTCACGACCATCGGCGACTCCGCGTTTGCTTACGGCTGCTTCCCCACCGTGAAGATCCCGTCCGGCGTGATCCACATCGGAGACGGCGCGTTTGCCTGCTGCGATCTGACAGAGATCAACGTCTCCCCGGAAAACCCTGCTTACAGCAGTGAAAACGGCGTTCTGTTCAATCTGGACAAAACCGAGCTGCTGCAGTATCCCTGCCTGCGGGAAGGCGCGTACGAGATCCCGGACGGCGTGCGCAGAATCGCCGAAGCCGCCTTCACGTACGCCTCCAGCATGAGCACAGTCACGATCCCCAGCTCCGTTGAGTACCTCGGTGCCGCCCCGTTCGGCGCCTGCATCAATCTGGAGTCCATTACCGTTTCTCCGGCAAACGCCATGTATTACAGCGACGAATGCGGCGTTTTGTTTAACAAGGATTGTACCGAGCTCATCAAGTACCCCACTGGAAGAACAGAAACCAGCTACGACGTTCCCGAAGGCGTCAAGACCATCGACGAACGAGCCTTCATGCGCTGCACGCTGCAAAGCGTAACGGTTCCGGACTCGATCAAACGCATCGGCGAAGCGGCCTTCGCCTGGTGTTTGGATCTGACGAACGTCACGCTTCCGTATTGGTGCGAAATGACGCGCATTGAGCAGTCAACCTTCTCGCTGTGTTCCTCTCTGAAAACCGTGAACATTCCGTCCAGCGTCACCTTCATCGGTGAAGGAGCGTTCTCAAGATGTTCTTCGCTGGAGCATATCCGGTTCCGGGGCGGCATCCAGCAGATCTGCGACAGCACGTTCTGCGATTGCAGCGCGCTGAAGAGCATCGTGATTCCGGATGGCGTCACCAGCATCGGAACCTGGGCGTTCGAGAATTGCACGTCTCTGACCGACGTGACGATCCCGGATACCGTAACGAGCATCGGATATGGCGCATTCTCAGGCTGCGATTCCCTGAAGAGCCTGCTCCTTCCCGCCAGTGTGACGACAATTGAGGAATTTGCGTTCGGCCTGTGCTACGACGAGGACTACATGGTGGACGTCGTGCCCGGCTTCATCCTCTTTGGCCATGAGAACACTGCGGCGCAGGACTATGCAGAGCTGCGCGATATTCCCTTTGTTTCCGTCGACCGGCTCAGCAGCGTTGCGGAGCGCATGCTTGCGGACGGCCTCGGAACCGGATACTCCTACAACACCGTGTACACCGAAGAGATGTACAACGACTACTGCGGCTGGGTCGACGAGCAGTGGGCTTTCACCAATCAGTGCATCTACGACTACGTTCACACCAACTACACCGACGACGCATACGCCTCCTTCATTGGCAGGGAAACCTACGCCGAGATCGCTGCCAACGAGGGCCTGAAGGTCGCCTACGCGATGCGTCTGTGGGGCTTCTGCAAAATGGATGAGGTCGGCGGCAAGGAGGTTCTGGTTGACTATGCTACCGGAACTTACAGCTGGGATCTTGAGACCAGCTTCCCCACGATGGACGACTTCCTCGCCATCACCAAGCTCTCCTACAATAACGATCCGGTTGATTTCTTCAAAATCGAAGCGACCGGCTGGGAGGGAGTCTCCGTCACGGACTATGCCCTCAAAAAGCTCTGTGAAACCTACGCGGCCAGAGCCTTCTACGACGTCCCGACCGATGCCTACTTCTTTGCGCCGGTCAACTGGGCTGTCGCACAGGATCCGAAGATCACCTCCGGCATGGACGAGATCCGCTTCGCCCCGAACAACGACTGCACCCGTGAGCAGATCGTGACCTTCCTCTGGGCGGCCAACGGCAAGCCCGAGCCCGCCGGAACCGGCGAAGCGTTCAACGACGTCGCATCCGACGCCTGGTACTACAAGCCCGTCATGTGGGCGGTGGAACAGGGCATCACCAGCGGTATGGGCAACGGCTGCTTCGGCGTCGGCCAGAGCTGCACCCGCGCGCAGGCCATGACCTTCCTCTGGGCGGCCAACAACAAGCCCGCGCCCGAATCTGCGGAAAACCCGTTCACCGACGTGACCGAGGGCGACTGGTTCTGCAACGCGATCCTCTGGGCTGCTGAAAACGGCGTCACCGCCGGCATCGGCGACGGCCTGTTCGGCGTCAACAACACCTGCACCCGCGCCCAGATCGTGACCTTCCTCTGGGCAGCCGAAGGCAGACCGTAAACAGGGAAATGAAAAACGAACAGGAGCCGAATTTCCGGTTCCTGTTCGTTTTCTTAATGCCGTTTGCGGCGTTGAGAGTACTGCCCTACGGTGCAGCAGGTGCGGCGGAGGGCTTCGCCTCCGGCGTCGTTTTCACGCGCTTGATCAGATACAGGCAATACAGGATCGACAGAAGTACGATGGCGCCGTGGGTGATCCAATCCAGCAGCGGCGGGACGTCCGGATTGGCGAATTCCGCGAACATATCAAACAGGCTGTGCGACAGAATGCAGGGAAGCAGGCTGCCGCTCTTGTAAAACGCGATCGTGACCATGAAGCCGTAGGCGACGGCAAAGACCACTTGCGCGAGGGTTTCCGCGAGCTCATGTCCGGTAAACAAATTCAGGATATGGCCAAGGCCGAAGCTGACGGCGGAGACGATCACAGCCATCTTCACGCTGCCGTTTTTCAGCATGGCCTTGAACAGGAAGCCGCGGAAGATCAGCTCCTCCGCAAAGCCGACGAAGGCCATCGACACGACGACGAAGAGCTGCCCCGGCATCGGGTATCGCGGCGTGACGCCGCCCCAGAGGTTGGCGGTCGTAATGACCCACAGCGGGAAAAACCACAGCATGGCGCGGTTGTTTTTCGCCCAGCCGGACAGGCCGTATTTTTCCAGCAGGCCGTTCCTCCAAACGAACAGAAGCATCAACGAGGAGATCACGATCAGGCCGAGCATCATGTACGGGCTGTCGTCCCCGAGATTGCGCAGGTTCCCCATGGAAACCGTGTAGAGCACGATCCAGAGAATCGCAACCGTGATCTCACTTTTTTCATACAGTTTTTTCATGTTTTTCCTCCATATTCGCTGCAAGCATCGCGCCGATGAACGCGCGTTCCAGATGGGCTGCGACAAGCTGCTCGTCATATTCCAGCGCGTTGTTGGCAAGCATGCTTGCATATCCGTGCGCAAACAGGGCGATGGTCAAAAACACGTCCCGCGTCTTTTTTGCGTCCAGACCGGTTCCCTGCTGCATCGCGGAGAGCACCGGCCGCAGCTCCTCCGAGTCGATCATCTCCGGCAGATTCGTCTGCCTTGCATAGCCGGACTGAAACAGAAAGCGAAACCAATGCGGCTCTTCAATCGCAAAGCGGATATAATTGAGCCCAATCTCCAGGAGCGGATTGTTTCTTCCGGGGCTGCGCAGCAGATAGTCCGTGTGGCGCTGATCCACCTGCGCATAGGCCGCGCGCTTGAGCGCTTCTATCGTTGCAAACTGATACATGACCGGTTGCGTGGAGCAATTCAGCTTTTGCGCGACCGTCCGGGCGTTGATCGCCTCCGCGCCGTTTTCGCGGGCAAGCTCCGCAGCTGCGTTCACGATCATTTCCCGTGTGACCTTGCTTTTGGGCGGCATAAGACACCTCCGATATATAATCGTTGTTATATAACATGAATTATAGTACATGGATTGGGATTTGTCAAGCCCCGGACGCGCATTTGCTTTCGTTTTTTTCGCGGGGTCTGCGGCGTCATGATGGCTTTTGATCGCAACGTGCGTATTGGCAGCTACAATGCCTTCATCGTTGGAGAAGAGAATCCCGTGGAGCTTACGCTGTCTTCCGGCAAGCGCGTATTTGTCTTTGCGGAGGCGCATTGCGGAGCGATGGGGACCTTGAACCGCAACCGTCTGAAGGATCCCGATGGGGCGAAAGACACTGAGCTTCAGAAAAAAGACTGGCAACGCATCAAGCAGTATTTGGATTTGCAGTAAAGTCTGCTCTTGGGGTTCTTTCAGGGTGACCGGTAGTCTTTGTCTACTGCAGCGCAACATTTGACCGGGGAAAGGAAACGGATTCTTCGCTCCGCTCAGAATGACGGCGGGGGAAGCTGGCGGCTGCCTGGTTGGGAAGGCGGCTGCCTGGCTGGAAAGAATCACTTGACTTTTTTGGCGATCAGAGTTACGATACAGACGCTCCCGTGGGACGGCTTTTGGGCCGCTCCACGGGAGCTCTCCGATACGACCACATATTTGACCACAACGACCGCCGGAGCACCCGGATACAGCGCGAACGACACCGCCGGAGACCAGGCTGAAAGGAGCAAAGACCGGCAAATGAGCTTCTCCCATCTGTAACACCTGGTTCGAACAGCCGTTTGGGACCAAAAGACCGTGGGTTCAAGTCCCGCAACCCGGACCACTGCGAGTGTCTGTAACGGATTTCAGGCACTCGCTTTGTTTTCAAATCCGTTATGAACACTCGGACCATATAAGGACTCCAGCTTTGATGCAAAGCTGGAGTCCTTGTTTTTGCACCTATGGACCTTCAGAAACCGATTCATCAAGGGCTTTTGATGGCTTTTCCGTTGCCCTTTGTAGAGCAAATTCGGCCTCATTCCGTTCACCCAGGCAGCTTGCTTTCTAGAGCAGAATAAATGGATGCATCGGCTATCAGCCAAAATACACATATTTTTGCGGATCCACCTAAAGAAGTATTATCTGGAAAAGGGAAAATTGAGTATCTTATCATATGGAGAGCCACCAAGACAACGACGCCGCTAGTGGCTTTTTTCCCAGCTCGATTCCAAGATGATTCTAGAGTTGTTTTTTCCCTGTTATTTTGCTATAATCTCTATCGAGTACAAGATGGGAAAGAAGCCTAGATACTGTGCCAAATATGTTGATCCATATACATTTGATATCGGCGATATTCGTAGTATTGCGAGAGTGATACCAACAGACGAGTTGCTTAGGAACCAAGCAAGATGGTTTCCAAAATGTTCCATCGTTAAACACATACCGCCAGAAAGAGCATTGACTCCAGAGAAGGCAGATGAATTGTTCGCTAAGGGTATTGTTCTATCAAGGGCTGAAATGGATGGTGCGTATTGGGGTAATTGTGATAAGAACAATATTGATACCAGAGCCGGACTGCAAAAATTGCTTTTCGCGCTTGCTGATGGACAAACACGAATAACCATTTCGACCGGATAAAACGATAACTACAGTAAGGGTGAGGCTGATTTTTCGGATCGACAACTACGACAACCTGTCCGCCGACCCGATTGAGGTCAAGTCCGGCAAGGACAACACCACCCACAGTGCGCTGTCTGTGATTCGTAATTTCTCCTTGTATTTTTCCATCTTTTCCCTGGTGGGGGGCCGGTCCTCCAGCATACAGTGTAGCTCGTAGCGGCTGAGAAACGTGGCGCACACTTTGCGCCGCTACAGAGCGGGAGAATTGAATACACGTCTTCCTGTTTTCAGCGGCGCAAAAACGAACGGCACGGAATTGGAATCGTCCTTCCAGTTCCGTGCCGTTTTACGGTTATAGGCTTTGGGGTTTGCCGGTTTGCGGGTGACCGGGTTGATGGTCCAGGTGCCTCGGCGGGCGGTGTTCAGCTCCCGCTGCTTCTTTTTCGAGAGCTTCTCGTAGGGAATGAATCTTTCCATGGGTTCTCCTTTCATGGGTCGTTTGATTTTCCGGGCGGCTGCGCATTATACTGCGGCGCGGCCTCCCAGCGTGTCATTTCGAGCGAAGCGAGACATTGCGCCCTTTACGGGTGAATCCGTCTTTTTTCGTAGGAAGAACGGATTTCTCGGTCGCGAGCTCCCTCGAAATGACGCTTCGAGCAAAGCGAGACATTGTGCCTTTCCGGGTAAATCCGCACCTCTTTGCGGGAAAAAGAACGGATTTCTCAGTCGCAGGCTCCTTCGAGATGACAGCGACGGAACAGACGCCTTTCGTGTACCTCCGTTACGCCCTGTGGGCTTCTCCCCAATCGCACATCTCGTCCAGGATTGGGATCAGGGATTTGCCTTTCTCAGAAAGGCTGTATTCCACCTTCGGCGGGATCTGCGGATATTCCTTGCGGCGGATCAATCCGTCGGTTTCCAGCTCCTTGAGCGTGCTGCTCAGCGTCTTATCGGAAATCTCCCCGATGTATTTTTTCATCTCGTTGAAGCGGACGACTTTATAACAGCCCAGCGTATAAAGAATGAACATCTTGTATTTGCCCTGGATCAGAGACAT
>JAEEZZ010000069.1 GCA_016292255.1 Oscillospiraceae bacterium | reverse complement strand
TCGGGAACCCGTCACGGCGCTCATGTCGCTCCTCAGCGTTGCACTATCCTCCGTGGCGGGAAAGCAGTTTCATCATATCATATCTGGGTTATCTTTTAACCCCTAAAATTCAAAATTGTCCTTGACATGGGGTACACTTCATTTTAATGGCACGGAATGGAGCCGTTTGTGACGCCGTGATACCTCTTGAAAACAAATGGCATTCAAGAGGTCAGCGGTTCGATCCCGCTTATCTCCACCAAAAAAGACGTCGTGAAAGACGTCTTTTTTCATTATTCCGGCGTATCTATTCAGTCGCCCCATGAAACGTAGGGGCGGATGCCCACATCCGCCCTCGCTTCCCGGTCAGAAACGGCAAAAAGGGCCGATGTAGGCATCGGCCCCTACGGGCGACTGAACAGATACATTTCGGCTTTTGATTCAAAAGAGAAAAGCCGAGGATGAGAAAGGAGTCGCGTGATGGACGGAAAGACCTCAAAACGGACAACGACGGAAAGCAGCAGGCGCGCGCAGCGCTTTGGTCTGCTTCTTCTGCTCCTGGTGGCGCTGGCCGCGCTGACGGCCTGTGAGCCGGAGCCGGAGCTGCATCGATCCCAGGAGCCCTTCTACCTGGAAGCCACGGAAACCGGACTGCTTTACGAGGATCACGTCAACGGCTGCGTGCTGACGCTCCCGGCGGAAGCGGAGGCGGACACATCCCTGTTTCCCATCCGTACCGTCTTCTCGGCGGAGGGCTGGAGACTGCAGCTCTTTGTGGAGCCGGAGCTGAACAGCAGCAAGCAGCGCAGCTACGTGGGCTATTCCAATAAGCCCCTGGAGAACGGCGGGGAGCTGACCGTCACAGACAGCAGCACACGCAAAGCCGGCCCCGACGGGCAGTATTCCGCCACGGTCAACGCCTGGACCCGCAGGCCGCTTTCCTGCTTGCATGACGACTACCCCAACGCCGTCTGCGTGGACGTCTGCATCGGCTCAAGCAAGGCAGTCACCCTGCTGCTGCAATACCGGGACGGGGTGGACGCAGAGGCCCTCCTGGAGCCCCTGTGCAGCAGTCTGCAGGGCTGCAGCGCCACAGCGGAGGCGCCGAAGCTGCACTATGGCGACGCCTCCACCCAGGACGCCATGGACGCGCACACCCGGGCAGTCTTTGAGAAGCTGTTCGGGGAGCAGGCCGGTCTGAGCTGGGGCATCTTCGAGCCCACAGAGACGACCTTTGTGATGGAAACGGAGACCCGCCTCCCTGCCCTGGAGGAGGCATTGAACTATAAGTTTACCGTCAGTGTGATGTATATGGGCTTTAGCGCGGTGGATCCCATTCGCCAGCGGCTGAGCCGTGCCGCCGAGCAGGGGATCGTGACGGAGCTTTCCATTCAGACAGGCTCCGTTTCCATGTTCTTTGACGTGCTGGACGGAAAGTATGACGCTTATCTGCGGGAGCTTGCGCAAGCCATTTCTTCGCTGCCCACGCCGGTTCTCATGCGGCCGGGCAATGAGATGAACGGAGACTGGTGCTTCTGGTGCGCCTACAACTTCGGCCGGGACGGATTTTTATACACGGAATTCTACCGCTATCTCCACGATCTCTTCCGGGACGAGGGCGTAGAGAACGTAATCTGGGTCTGGAATCCGAACCACAGATCCTTCCCGAACTACGCGTGGAACAACGAGCTGGTCTATTATCCCGGAGACGCCTACGTGGACGTGGTGGGTCTGACGGCCTACAACACCGGCAGCTATTACAGCGGCGAGACCTGGCAGTCCTTCTCCCAGCTGTACACAGATTATTACGCCCACATGAGCGAGCTGTTCTCCCAGCCGCTGATGATCACGGAGTTTTCCTGCTCCGGCATCGGGGGCGATAAGGTACAGTGGGTGCGGGATATGTTTGCCGCCCTGGACGCGTTCCCCCGGCTCCGGGTGGCGGTCTGGTGGAATTCCCAGGATATGGATTGGTCGAAGGATCCCCCTGTCGTCGCCCGCTCCTATCGGTTCGACGACGATGAAGCGGTGTTCGCGATCTTCCGCGAAAAGCTCCCCGCCTTCCCCGGCCGGGATTGACCGCCCCCCAGCCCCGACAGCACCACGCCCGTAGGGAGCGATGCCCACATCGCTCCTTTTCCCCCGCACGATGGGGTTTTTAATGAATAATGAATACTGAATAACCGTCTAATGAATAATGTCGGAGTTTTTCAAATCGCGATTTGAAAAACACATTTATTATTCATTCTTAAGTCTTCAGTATTCATTATTCATTTCTTTCCCCTGGCCGCGGCGGGTGTGATCCTGCTGATCTCCTGCTGCCGCAGGCAGGACAACCTGTTGAAAAAATTTTAGCAAAATGTACGAAAAATTCAAAAAAATGTTTGGAATTGTGAGCGTTTTGTGATATAATTCAGCCATGCGGAATCCAGGGCAGTGGCTGCCCGGTCCAAAGAAAACGACAAAGGAGAATACGCAATGAACCGAAAGCTTCAAAAGCTGACTGCAATGCTTCTGAGCCTTGCAATGCTCCTGTGCCTGTTCCCTGTTACAGCCGCGGCTGTTGAGGGCGAGCAGGAGGCGCAGCCCCGGATGGAGGAGATCACCAATTTCGGCTACATTCCCTCCACCCATATCACCGGCAAATCCGTGACCAACGCGTACCTGTCCGGCGACCGCGCAGCCTACGAGTGCTACACCGGCAGCAACGCCGCCAGAGATCCCCTTCCCAGCAAGTATGACAGCCGCGACTACGGCTACGTCACCTCTGTCAAGAATCAGAACCCCTACGGCTCCTGCTGGGCCCATGCCGCCATGGCCAGCATCGAGAGCTACATGATCAAGTACGGCATCCCCGTGGGCGAGGGCAGCGCGCCCAACACGCTCCTGAACCTTTCCGAGACGCAGCACTGCTGGTTCAACTACACCTATGCCTATGACGCAGAGGGAATGCTCACCGGCGATAAGTCCACCCCGACCGATTCGGTTTTGGATCAGGGCGGCAACGGCGAGATGTCCGCCTATACGCTGATGCGTTGGACGGGCGCTGCGGATGAGACCGAAAACGCCCTGAAGTACAGCAATGCTGCCTCGGCGAACAGCGGTCTGAACAAGAAATACGCCTACGAATACGACATCTGCCATGTGCAGAACACCGAATGGATCCGCGGCACCAATGTTGAGGCGGTCAAGCGCGCCATCATGGCCTACGGCGCCGGCAACATCAGCTACTATGAGGGCGGCCAGGGCAGCTATATCTGCAACATCCCCACCGGAGACGCCTACGCCAACCACGCCATCACTGTGGTGGGCTGGGACGACTCCATCGCCGTGTCCAAGTTCCACCCCGATACGCCGCAGAACCCCGGCGCCTGGATCTGCAAGAACAGCTGGGGCGTCGGTCAGTTTGACAATGGCTACTGCTACATCTCCTACGAAGACACCACCATGAACCACGGCTACATTTACTTCTACGATGCAGAGCCCATTGACAACTATCAGCACAACTACCAGTACGACGGCAGCTGCAATCTTGTCTGCTACGGCAAGGGCTGGCCCAGCGGCAACGACTACTATGAGCCCCTGTCCGTCAACTCCAAGGTCGCCAACGTCTTCACTGCCAACGGCAGAGAACTGCTGAGAGCGGTCGCCCTCTGCAACTGGAACGAGGCCCTCACCTACACGGTGGAGATCTACAAGAACCCCCAGCCCAACAACCCCAGCTCCGGCACCCTGGTTGCATCCCAGGACGGCTATTTCACCTACTCCGGCTATTACACCATCCCCCTGGAGACCCCTGTGAAGCTGAACCCCGGCGACACCTTCTCCGTGGTGTTCACCCAGAGCTCCCCGGACGGCGGCATCTACACGCCCTACGACGCCACGTTCAAGAACAACGACGTCGTGTCCTGGTGCTCCTGGATCCATGCCAACCACGGCGCGACCTCCTTCTATCAGGAGCCGAACGGCGCCTGGACTGACTGCCCCGACAACGGCGACTACCGCATCAAGGCCTACACCGACGACATTTCCTATGAGATCACCGCTGTGTCCGACAACGAAGCCTGGGGCACCGTTGAGCTTGCAGGCAACGTCATCACCGCGACGCCTGCCGAGGGCTATTACGCCTACGGCTATGAGGTCACTGAGGGCCAGGCGACCGTCACCCAGAACGGGAACGTCTTCACCGTAGACCCCGATTCCGACTGCACCGTCAAGATCATCTTTGCGAAGAAGGAAGCCGCTGTGGTGCACTTCTCCGTTCCCGAGGGTGTCAGCTGTGCGGAGCTCAACGTCATGACCGGCGACGTTGTCACCCTGCCCGATCCCGAAGGCGACCCCGCCGTCGAGACCCGCATCTTCCACTTCATCGGCTGGCTCGTCGCCCCGATGGAGGAAGACAGCATGGAAGCCCCCGAATTCTTCAGCGCCGGCACCGAGCTTCTGCTGAGAGACACGGAAGTCACCTATTACGCCCTGTACTCCTACTACGTAGGCGAGGGCGGCCTGGACAGCAACCAGTTTGTGCTGGTGAAGAAAGCCCCCGAATCCTGGGAAGGCGAGTACGTGATCTCCTACAACGGTCAGTACGCCCTGGGCGCCACCACTGCCTGCTTCGGCACCAACGTCAACAACAAGCTCGGCACCAAGAAGGCCGTCGTCGATCTGGCTGCCGCCGGCATGAGCTGCGAGGACGGCATCCTCAACAACGTGACGGACGACGTTACCTACGAGATCAAGCCCGCTGAGAACGGAACCTACACCGTCCGGATGAAGGGTGCGAACCAGTATCTGGCCATGGCCTCCGATGCCGATTCCCTGACGGCCTACAGCTCCTCCAACAGCGACAAGACCCGCTGGAGCATCAGCTATGGCGCCAACGGCCCTGTCCTGGCCAATGCCATGTATCCCGCGTATTCCCTGCAGTACAACGACGCTGCCACGGAATTCAGAGCCTTCGGCTCTTCCAAGAAGGCGATCTCCCTCTACGTCCAGCCGAAGGGCGTGAACTGGTTCACCACCTCTCCCAAGGAGAGAGCGGAGTGCGAGGAGCACAGCTTCGGCGAGTGGGAGACCGATGTGGAGCCCAAATGCACGGAGGTCGGCAGCAAGCACCGCGTCTGCGCCGTCTGCGGCTATGTGGAGACGGAAGAGATCAAGGCCCTCGGCCACGACTACGTCGCCGGCGAGCCCGTTGCGCCCAAGTGCACCGAGCAGGGCTACACGCTCTATACCTGCTCCCGCTGCGAAGACAGCTACAAGGGCGATATTGTTGACGCTCCGGGCCACAGCTGGGACAAC
>JAEEZZ010000068.1 GCA_016292255.1 Oscillospiraceae bacterium | reverse complement strand
TTGACGCCGGTGTCTTTGTTCCGCAGAATGGCCAGCTTGTGCTGGATCAGCGGATGATCTAAAACGTGTAAAGAACCCATTTCAGTGATTGTCTCCTTTTTGTGCATTATCTCTTTCCAGGCGTTCTCGTTCCGCCTGAGACAGACGTAAGTAATTGGGCGTCACAGCGGAGGGATCCTGCCGGATGCCCTGCCGGGCCGCCTCATAGGCCGCCAGCGCCACGCCGGAGGCCCGCTGCTGGCGATTTTTCTCATGGACGATACGCGGGGTTACAAGCTCTGCGCCCAGAGCTTCGAAGGCTAAAACTGCACCGTCTCCCACGAACCAGATGGGCTCGTCGAAGCTTCGCAGATCCTCGGCCAGCTCCTCCAGAGAGATGGCCCGATCGGGACACAGCCGGAGAATTTTCCCGTTTTCGCCCCGGAACAGGGCGTTGTAGACCTGGCTGCGGCGGGCGTCCATGCAGCAGCAGATCACGCCCGGCAGATCCACGGCGTTCCAGGCCATGGCCTCCAGGGTGGAAACCGGGACGCAGGGGAGCTCCGCCCCCCAGCACAGGCCCTTGGCCGCAGCCGCGCCGATCCGGACGCCGGTGAAGCTGCCGGGGCCGTTGGCCCAGGCCACCAGATCCAGCTGGGCAGGGGAGAGGCCGCAGGTATCCAGCAGATCCGCGGCCAGCTTCATCATGGTCCTGCTGTGGGTCTGGCCGTCGTTCTGGTAGCTTTCGGCGGTGAGGACGCCGTCGGTGAGCAGAGCCACGGAGGCCGCCTTGGCGGAGGATTCAAAGGCTAAGATCCGCATACGCTTGTCCTCCCGTGATGGTGATGGTGCGGAGGTTCTCGTCCTCCGGGTGCTTGCAAATGGTGACGGTGATGGGATCCTCCAAAGCCTCCGAGACGTTTTCACTCCACTCCACCGCGCACACGCCGCCCCGGCCCAGATAGTCCTCCCAGCCCAGATCGAAGAGCTCGTCCGCGTCGTGCAGCCGGAACATATCGAAGTGGAACAGGGGGATCCTGCCCTGGGGGTATTCGTTCACGATGGTGTAGGTGGGGGAGGTGACGGGCTCGTTGATCCCGAGCCCCCGGGCAAGCCCGCGGGTAAAGGCCGTCTTTCCGGCGCCGAGATCCCCGTAAAACGCGACCACGTCTCCGGGCAGAAGACGCTCGGCCAGCGCTGCCCCCAGACGCTCCGTCTCCGCGGCGGAGCGCGTGATATAATCCATAAAATTCATCCTTTTTTGAGTGTCACGCCATTATACCACATCTACTATTAAAATGCAAATGCTATTCTGCGATTTTTGAGGCAAAAAACACTGCGATTACGAAAGAAACAGTTGCTTTTTTTGAAAAAATTTTATAAAATTGTGTAACGAATGCCTTGTTTCTGACATCAACGGACAGAGGGGTGATGAAAGTGCAGGATCTTGATGCGATTTACCGCCAGCACGCGGCGACGGTCTATCGCTTTTTGATGGCGAAGACCGGGTCTGCGGATCTCTCCGAGGAACTGACCCAGGAGACCTTTTTCCAGGCCGTCGGCAGCATTGAGCGCTACGACGGGAGCTGTCAGATCAGTACCTGGCTCTGCGGGATCGCCAAGAACGTCCTCCTGTCCTACTACAAGAAGGAGCGGCATGAGAACGTCTCGCTCGAGGAGATCCCGGAGCCTTCCGTCTCCTCTGCGGAGGACGCAGTGCTGAACGATATGAGTCAGGAGCTCGTCCTTGGCGCAATCCACCGTCTGCCGGAGCCGGGGCGGGAAATCATGCACCTTCGTCTGCTGGGCGGCCTGTCCTTCAAGCAGATCGGCGGTGTCTTTGGACAGTCAGAAACCTGGGCCCGGGTGATGTATTACCGGGCAAAGCAATCGGTTGTAAAGGAGTTGAGTCTAAACCATGCGCAGTCAACTGTCGTGCAATGTCGTACGGGATCTTCTGCCCCAGTACGTGGAGAACCTTCTTTCGCCTGAGAGCGAGGAGGAGGTGCAGGCGCACCTGCGCGAGTGCGCCGCATGCAGAGAAATCTATCAGCAGATGAACAGCCCGGAGCCGCTCCCCATCGAGGCGGTGCGCGAGGTGGACTATCTGAAAAAGGTCAAGCGTGACCGCATCAAGCTGCTGGCCGGAAGCGCGCTCGCCGTCGTTCTGATCCTGAGCCTTTCCGTGCTGCTGTTGAAGCTGCAATCCGCCAAGACGCGGCAGTACGCGGCCAAGGCGGACGAAATGTCCGCCATTGCGACCGAGTACGCGGAAAAGGCTTCGGAGTACGCAGCCCTGGCTGAGGAGAACGCAAAGCTCGCCGAGGAAAGCGAAAAGAAGGTCGGCGTCGGCTACGATTGGAATTCGCAGACCGTTGTCGTCTTCGGCATCGGCGACCGGACGAACTTCGCGTTCCCGGAGGAGCTGATGGAGGCGAAAGCCCTCGACGCGCAGTTTGACAGCTTCCACCTGTCCGCCTATCTGCCCACGCTGCGAACGGATGAGCCGCTGGACGGCTTCCTGTCCGGCTATCTGGATCGCACGCTCCGCAGCATTGAATACCTGCGCACCTACCTGCGTACCAATTGCACCGATGCGTATTACGCCGAGCGGATCAACCAGTACGTCGAGCTCTCGATCAGCAAGCACGAGATCCTGGGCTGGAAGGTACAGGACGACCGCATCATGCTCGAAATGGGCGGCAGCACCACCTGGTATCGCGACGTGCTCTACGTGCTCTCGCTGCTCGGCAACAAGAAGCCGGAGTGGAAGGAGCTGGGCTACGCCTGGTATCTCGCCTCCTGCGTGGATCCCTACGGGGAACGGACGATCAACCCTGCGTATCTGGAAAGCAGCCCCTGTAAGGACGCCTTTCTCCGCTGCGGCGGCACGGAGGAGAACACGCCGGAGAACTGGCAGCGCCTCTACGACGCGATCGCCTATACCTGCCTGGAGCAGGGCATGGACTGGGGCGACAGCTACGAGAGCCACCCGATGAAAAACATCGCGCTCTTCGGCGGCCCCAGCTACAACAAGGACGCCGGCAACGAAATGAGCGTCATTATGGCCGCGTCCTTTATCGGCTATCTGGCGGATCAGTACGGCTTTGACCGGGTGAGCGCCTTCTGCTTCGGCCGCTGCGGCTTTGCGCAGGCCTTCGGCACCGACTACGAAACGGCCTACGAGGCCTGGGGCGTCCGGCTGAACGAGACCTGCGGCGAAGCTTCTGACGATATTTCTGAATAAACGGGGAGAGAAAAAACATGACGGACTACAACGAACTCAACGCACAGCTCAGCGCTCTGGTGGACGGGATCCCGTATCCCATTGCCAATCTTTCCAACGCCGCGGCCCTGCTCTGGCACACGCTGCCGGAGCTGAACTGGGCGGGCTTCTATCTGCGGGAGAGGGAGAAGCTGATCCTGGGCCCCTTCCAGGGCAACACGGCCTGCATCGTGATCCCCATGGGCCGGGGCGTCTGCGGCACAGCAGCCGCCCAGGACAAGACGCAGCTGGTGGCGGACGTCAACGCGTTCCGCGGCCACATCGCCTGCGACAGCGCCTCCCGCTCCGAGATCGTGGTCCCGCTGCGGAAGGAGGGCCGGGTCGTCGGCGTCCTGGACGTGGACAGCCCGGTGCTCGATCGCTTTACCGAGGCGGACAGGGAAGGCCTGGAGGCCTTTGCCGCCATTCTGGAATCACAAATCTGACGGAGGAGAAAACACTATGGAAGTCAATCAGGCTGCCGCGCTGCTGAACGGCATCAAGCAAAACATCAACCAAGTGATCGTGGGCAGGGACGAGACGGTGGAGCTGCTGCTCACCGCCCTGTGCTGCGGCGGACACGTTCTGCTGGAGGACGTCCCCGGCACCGGAAAGACCATGCTGGCCAAATCCCTGGCCCGCTCTCTGGACGGTGAATTCCACCGGATCCAGTTTACCCCGGACCTGCTGCCCTCCGACGTGACGGGCCTCAACTACTACAACCAGAAGGCCGGAGAGTTCGTGTTCCGGCCAGGCCCGGTGTTCGGCAATATCCTGCTGGCGGACGAGATCAACCGCGCCACCCCCAGGACCCAGTCCAGTCTGCTGGAGTGCATGGAGGAGCGCCAGGTTACCATGGACGGCGTCACAAGAAAGCTCCCCGCCCCCTTCCTGGTCATCGCCACCCAGAACCCCATCGAGACCGTGGGCACCTTCCCCCTGCCCGAGGCCCAGCTGGATCGCTTCCACATGATGCTGTCCATGGGCCTACCCACCCATGACGAAGAAGTGGCCATCCTGGAGCGCTTTATGCGGGACGATCCCCTGGCCGAGCTGCAGCCGGTCTGCGGCGGAAAGGAGCTGCTGGAGCTGCAGGAGATGCGTAAGACCATCTACGTCCACCCCGTTCTGCTGAACTACATGGTAGATTTGATCCAGGGCACCAGAAAGAAGCAGAGCACCGTCTCCGGCGTCAGCCCCCGCGGCTCTCTGGCGCTGCTGAACGCTGTCCGCGCCTGGGCCATGCTCCACGGCCGCAGCTTTGCCACCCCCGAGGACGTGAAGAAGCTGGCGGTGCCGGTGCTGTCTCACCGCATCACCCTGGAGCACGGCAGCCTGGACCGCCGCAGCGGCGAGCAGCTGCTGCTGGAGCTTCTGGATCAGATCCCGGTTCCCACGGAGCG
The DNA here is from genome assembly GCA_016292255.1 of Oscillospiraceae bacterium. GTDB lineage: Bacteria > Bacillota > Clostridia > Oscillospirales > Oscillospiraceae > JAFRPC01. The sequence goes on along the minus strand of JAEEZZ010000068.1, from coordinate 36,716 downwards.
CTTCGAGCGCTGAGGCAGGCGGATGAACCGAAAGGAGGTGTTCGCTTGCTGATTCTATGGATCCTGATCGGCTCCGTGATCCTGTTCGCCGTGCAATGGTCTGTCTATTCCAGATATTGGGACCGAAAGCTCCGCATCTACTTCCGCTTTATGGAACGGGCGGTGACGGAGGGAGACTCCGTCGGACTTGTGGAACGCATCGAAAACCGCAAGCTGCTTCCGCTTCCCATCTTTGGCTATCGCTATAAGGTCTATCGCAACTTCGCCTCCGGCGGCACCGGCGAGGAGCCGCTGGTGCTGAAACGGAAGCTGGCCCTTCCTGCGCGGCGGGCGGTGGTCAACCGGGCCAAGATCAACAGCCTGTCCCGGGGCGTCTACGCCATCGGGGAGGTCTATCTCTCCGCCACCGATCTGTTTTACGTCTCCCGTCTGGAGCGGACGGCGGAAAGCGCCTCCTCGCTCACCGTCTATCCCGCCAAGATCCCGGTGCAGAAGCTGGCCCTGCCGGTGCGTCTGCTGCTGGGCTCCATCGCCACCCGGCGCATGGCCCAGGAGGATCCCTTCGCGCTGAAGGCCATCCGGCCCTACGAGATCTATGACAGCCCCCGGATCATCAACTGGAAGGCCAGCGCCCGCAGCGGCGAGCTGAAGGTCAACCAGTTCGACCATACCACCGACGAGGCGCTGATCTTCCTGCTGGATATGGAAAGCGGAACGGTGGACGACCGGGAGGAAATGCTCCGCCTGGCCTCCTCTCTGAGTCAGCTGTTCCTGCGGCGGGGCGTCAGTGTGTCCCTGCTGGCCAACGGCCGGAACTGCATGAACGGCCTGCCCATCCGGGTCAAAGCCGGCGCTGACGCGGGCCACCAGATCACGGTGGACGAGACCCTTGCGTATATCAATCTCTCTCACCCGGCCACAGAGTCCTTCCGGAGCTTCCTGGCCGGGGTGTCCAAGGAGTCCCTGCAAAAGGCCCTTCCCGTGGTGATCTCCGCAGATTGCACCGGGGAGTCTCTGCGCGCCTTCCAGGAGACGCCCGGGACGCGGGGCGGTTATTTCCTCTCCGTCAACGGCGACGGCAAGACCCGGACTGAGGCCGGCATCACGCTGCTCAACTGGGACGCCAGGGAGGGGGAGGTGCTGCTGTGAAGGAGCTGAAAAAGCTGCAGCGCCGCGTTCATTGGAGCGAGTGCATCCAGCTGGCGCTGCTGACCCTTTGCCTTGCCGTCCCCATTGCTTTGATCTACACCGAGGACGATCAGCTGTTCCGCCTGCGCTGGGCGCTGGGCACGGTGATCCCCGTGCAGCTCGTCCGCTTCATCTGCCAGCGGGTGGAGAAGAAAAAGCTGCGGCCGCCCCTCTGCGCGGTGGTGGTGGCCCTCACCATGCTGCTGACCCGCAATGATCACCATTGGGTCTACTATCTGGTCACCTTGATCCCCGTTCTGATCTTCGGGCTGATCGTGCCCTGGCATCGGGGTAAGATGATTCTGACCCTGGTGTCCATTCCCTCCGTGTTTGCTGCGCTGCCCCCCTATCTGATCGGCAAGGCGCTGTCCATTGAGCTAATCTCCTCCCTGTCGGTGGTGCTGGCGGCGCTGCTGACCCTGAACTTCTTCGTCCACATCAATCTGACCCGCCTGTTCCAGGATATCCGCTTTTCCAGGAAGACTGAGATCTCCCTTGCCGGCATTGTCCGGAACAATCGCCGGGTGATCATTGTCTATGCGCTGATCGGCGCCCTGCTGATCGCCGCAGTGCCCCTGCTGCTGCAGAAGGAGCAGACCCCCATCCCACGGCAGCTGGTGGAGCTGGAGGAGGAGAGCCGGCCTGTGGAGACCACAGAGCCTCCCAACCGGGACTACAGGCCGTCCAAGAACGTGGAAAAGCATGATGCAATATTCGTGTTCGACTCCTTTGCCACCATTCTCACCGTTGCGGGGATCCTGGGGCTGGGCGTGCTGATCTTCCTGCTGGTCAAGTATCTGCTGGATCACATCGACCGCAGAGGAAAGCTGCCCCTTCCGGATCTGGAGGACGGCCTGCAGGTGGAGCGGCTGGAAAAGAGCGGGGAATACCGGCAAAAGGAGAAGCTCAGCGGCTGGGAGAAGAAGATCCGACGCCGCTACGAAAAGCTGATCCTTGCCCGGACGCCGGGCAGCAAGCGGCTGAATTCCCTGACCCCTGCGGAGCTGGAGGCCGCGGCCGGCCTTTCCCGCCAGCCGGAGAACGCGGAGCTGCATGAGATCTACGAGCAGACCCGCTACAGTGCGGAGCCCCCCACCCGGGAGGACTATCACCGCTTCAAGACCCTGTCCAAGACCCTGGAGACCGTCTCTGACGGAAAACGGCTATCCTGAACGGTTCAAATTCGGAGGCTCAACCTTGAAGGAACACAAAAATCTGGAAAGAAGCATTTTCTGGAGCGAGTGTGTGCACCTGGCGCTTCTGACCCTTTGCTTCTCCATTCCCATTGCCTTGATCTTTGACGCGGATGAGCAGCACATCACCCATCTGCCCTGGGCATTCGGCGCGGTGATCCCCGTGCAGCTTATCCGGATGCTCTGCCAGCGGATCGAAAAGAAGGGATTGCGCTTTCTGGCTTCCGTGGCTGTCATTGGACTGACCGTGCTTCTGATGCACCGGGAGCACAGTTGGATCGGCTATCTGGTTCCGATGCTGCTGATCCTGTTCAGCGGCGTGTTCCTGCCCCGCCACAAGGGAAAGCTGATCTTTACGATCCCGTCTCCCTTCACGCTGGGTTTGACGCTGATCGCCTACGTGATCTCGAAAAAGCTTTCCGTGCCTCTGCTGGGGAGCTTTTCGGTGATCCTGGCGGCGCTGCTGACCCTCAATTTTCTCATTCACACCAATCTGGTACGACTGCGGGAGTATATTCGCCTGTCCATCGACGGGGAGATCGGCCTTTCCGGCATCATCCGGCAGAATTACAGGCTGATCGCGGTGTACGCGCTGATCGGCTTTTTGGTGATCGGTGCCACGCCGTTTCTGTTGCAGCGGGAGCAGCGGCCGATCTGGCAGCGTGTGGTGGAGCTTGTACCGGAGACCGAGCCTGTGGCCACCGACAATGTGATACAGGAATACGAGCATCTCAACACTGCAGTCCCCCAGAATGCGGAGCTCGTCGCGGACATCGTGCTTACGATCCTGCTTGTGGTGTTTATTCTGGCGCTGCTGGCGCTTCTGTTTCTGCTGGGCAAGAGCCTGCTGGAACGCATTGACCGCAAAAAGCTGCCCCCGCCCAAGCTTTGGGACGGGATCCTCATAGAGCAGCTGGAGGAGGAAGCGGCGAAGACCCAGCGGGAAAAGCTGTCCGGCTGGGAGAAAAAGATCCGTCGCCGCTATGAAAAGCTGATCCTTCGGCTGACGCGGGTGGACGCTTCTCTGCTGACCCTGACCCCTGCAGAGCTGGAGGCTGTGGCCGGAATCTCCGGCAAGCCGGAGAACGCGGAGCTGCACGCGATCTATGAGCAGACCCGCTACAGTGCGGAGCCCCCCACCCGGGAGGACTACGCCCGGTTCAAGACCCTGTCCAAGACCCTGGAGAGCGTCGCCGCGGAGCGGAATTTGCCCAAATAGCGCCGAAAAAAGAAAGGCCTGCAATAGAAAATCCCCCGAAAAGGGGGATTTTCTATTGCAGACCAAACGCGAAGCGCCCGTCTGCCGGAAATGCTGCAATAAACGCAGCGGCCTGGAAATCGCAGAGTTACTTCGCCAGCGCAGCGGTATCCTGGGCGATCATCAGCTCCTCGTTGGTGGGGATGACCCAGATCTTGACCTTGGAGTCGGCGGCGGAAATGATCCGCTCGTCGCCGCGCAGCTTGTTCTTCTCCTGGTCCAGCTTGACGCCCAGGAATTCCAGACCCTCGCAGATCATGGAGCGCATCAGCACGCCGTTCTCACCCACGCCGGCGGTGAAGACCAGAACGTCCAGTCCGCCCAGAGCGGCAGCGTAGGCGCCGATGTACTTCTTGACCTCGTAGGCGAACTTGTCCAGAGCCAGCTGGGCCTTCTCGTTGCCCTGGGCAGCAGCGGCTTCCAGATCACGGAAGTCGGAGCTCACGCCGCCGGACAGACCGAACACGCCGGACTTCTTGTTGAGGATGGTCATGACCTCGTCCATGGACTTGTTGTAGTTCTTGCAGATGTACTGCGCCACGGTGGTGTCGATGTCGCCCACACGGGTGCCCATAGGCACGCCGCAGAGGGGAGACAGGCCCATGGAGGTGTCCTGGCACTTGCCGTCCAGGATGGCGGCCAGGGAGGAGCCGTTGCCCAGGTGGCAGTTGATGACCTTCAGGCCCTTGCCCTCGAGGGCTTCCACGCGCTTGGCGATGTAGCGGTGAGAGGTGCCATGGAAGCCGTAGCGGCGCAGGCTGTCCTTCTCATAGTACTCGTCGGGAATGGCGTAGCGGTAGGCCTTGGGGGGCATGGTCATGTGGTAGGCGGTGTCGAAGACAGCGACCTGGGGCTTGTTGGGCAGGATCTTCTGGCAGGCCTCAATGCCCAGCAGGTTGGCGGGGTTGTGCAGGGGGCCCAGGGGGATGCAGGCGCGGACGGCCTCCAGGCAGGCCTCGTCGATCAGGCAGGACTCGGCGAACTTCATGCCGCCGTGCACCACGCGGTGACCCACAGCGTCGATCTCATCCACAGAGGAAACCACGCCGTTGACGGGATCCACCAGGATGTCCAGCACCGCGGTGATGGCCTCAGCATGGGTGGGCATGGGGATCTCGGAAACGACCTTGATGTCCTTGGCGGGGGCCTTGTGGGTCAGGCGGCCGTCGATGCCGATGCGCTCGCAGAGACCCTTGGCAAACACGTCGCCGGAATCGGGATCCATGAGCTGATACTTCAGAGAAGAACTGCCTGCGTTGATGACCAGAATTTTCATAGCGTTTACTCTCCTAAATTTGTTCTATGATTTTTTGGCTATATGTGTTACAATAACCATAGCACTTCTTTTATTTTATACCAAAATACCAATTATGGCAAGTACAATTTGTCTTTCGGAGAAAAAATCATGAAAACCGTCGGGATCATTTGCGAATACAACCCCTTCCACAACGGCCATCTGCGCCAGCTTCGCCTGGCCCGGGAGGCTGTGGGGGAGGACTGCGCTCTGGTCTGCCTGATGAGCGGCAATTACGTCCAGCGGGGGGAGCCGGCGGTTTTCCCCAAGGCCGTCCGGACGGAGGCCGCCCTTCGCTGCGGGGCGGATCTGGTGCTGGAGCTGCCGCTGACGGCGGCCCTGTCCTCCGCCGAGGGCTTTGCTTCGGGCGGGGTGGAGATCCTCTCCGCCCTGGGCTGTGACTACCTCTGCTACGGCATGGAATCGGAAGACAATAATCTGCTTATGTCAACCGCAAAGGCCAATCTGGATCCGGCCTTTGACAGCCTGCTCCGGGCCGGACTGGAGACCGGCTGCTCCTATGCCGCAGCCCGTCAGCGTGCCCTGGAGGCCCTGGGCGCCGGGGCAGGACTGAACGCGCCCAACGACCTGCTGGCAGTGGAATATCTGAAAGCCCTGCTTCGGCTGCACAGCTCCATGGAGCCCCTGCCCATCCGCCGCACCGGCAGCTACCACGCCGAGACCCTGGATCCCGCAGCCCCCTCCGCCACAGCAATTCGCAGTATCTTATGTAGGGACGAGCATTGCTCGTCCGCCTCCTTCGTAAAGCCTTCCCCCTTGGCGGAAGGTGCCGAGCGCAGCGAGGCGGATGAGGGGGGCTTCCCGCCAGCAGCAGCTACCCCCTGGCGCGCTGCGATCCCAGTTTCGATTCACAGCCTCTACGCCGACACCCCTGTGCACAGCCTGCAGGCAGGGGAGCGGGCTATGCTGGCCATTCTCCGTACCCTGCCGGACGCCGCCTTTCAGGCCCTGCCCTACGGCTCCGAGGGCCTCTGGTCGAAGCTGATGAAGGCCTGCCGCGCCTGGGGCTCCACGGAGGAGATCCTCAGCGCAGTGAAATCCAAGCGCTACGCTCTGAGCCGCGTTCGCAGGATGCTGCTCTGCGCCGTCCTGGGGCTGACGGCGACCGATCTGAAAAAACAGCCTCCCTACGTCCGCGTCCTGGGCTTCGACCGAAAGGGGAGAGCCCTGCTCCGGGAATGGAAGCCCCGTTTCCCCCTGGTGAACGCCGGGGAGCGGCCCGCAGACGCAGCCTATTACGCCCTGGAATGCCGGGCCGCCGATCTGTATTCCCTGTTCTCCGCCCAGGGCCCCAGGCCCGCCGGGGAGGAGGGGCGGCAGCGGGTGATCTGCCTGCCGGACGGCTGATGGCTTCTTTCAAAAAATTTTAAAAAATATGAAAAAAACACTTGCATTTTCAGAGGCCTTATGTTATTATATGCGGGCTGACTAAGAATCGCAGGGCAAAACAGCCCTTTACCATAACAGAAAGAGGTGAACTGAAATGAAGGAAGGTATCCATCCCAAGTACGAACAGACGACCATCAGATGCGCATGCGGCGAGATCATCGAGACCGGCTCCACCAAGAAGGACATCAAGGTTGAAATCTGCTCCAAGTGCCACCCTTTCTACACCGGCAAGCAGAAGCTTGTTGACTCCGGTGGACGCGTGGATCGCTTCAACAAGAAGTACGGCCTGAAATAAGATCGACCAAGCCCGCACCTGTATTCGGTGCGGGCTTTTTCTATTATCGCGCCCTGTAGGGGGCGGCGCCTACGACGCCCCGTACCGGTGAATCGAACCGAACAGCGGGCCGTCGAGGGCGCCGGCCCCTACAATGCCGCAGCGCGCATCTCCCGAATAAGGAGGAAACTATGGAAGAACATAAAATCGAACGTGCAGTTCTCTGCGGCCTGGCAGCGGACTGCTTCAAAAAGGAAGAACAGGCCACCGACCGCAGCCTGGACGAGCTGGAGGCCCTGCTGGAGACCGCCGGGGGCGTCTGCGTGGGCAAGGTTTTGCAGAATCGCCACGCCCCGGATCCCCACAGCTTCGTTGGGGAGGGCAAGGCCGAGGAGATCCGCCAGCTGGCGGAAAACCACGGAGCCGAAATGGTGGTTTTTGACAACGACCTCTCTCCCAGCCAGATCCGGGCCCTGGAGGAGATCACAGGCACCACGGTGCTGGATCGCTCCGCCCTGATCCTGGACATCTTCGCCCAGCGGGCGCAGACGGCGGAGGGCCGCCTCCAGGTGGAGCTGGCCCAGTACCGCTACTTGCTTCCCAAGCTGTCCGGCATGGGCAAGTCCATGTCCCGGCTGGGCGGCGGCATCGGCACCCGTGGCCCCGGCGAATCCAAGCTGGAAACCGACCGCCGCCATATCCGCGCCCGGATCGACCGCCTGGAGGAGGAGCTGGAGCAGGTGCGGAAGCTCCGAGCCGTGGAGCGCCGTCGCCGCCAGAAGAACGAGATCCCCGTGGTGGCCCTGGTGGGCTACACCAACACCGGCAAATCCACCCTGCTGAATCGGCTCACCGGGGCGGGCATCCCCGCCAACGACCGGCTCTTTGACACCCTGGATACCACCACCCGCCAGCTGACGGTCTCCGACCGGCTGACGGTGCTGCTGTCCGACACCGTGGGCTTTATCTCCAAGCTGCCCCACCATCTGGTGGACGCCTTCCGGGCCACCCTGGAGGAGCTGAGCTACGCGGATCTGCTGATCCACGTCATCGACGCCGCCGATCCCGACCGGGAGGAGCATATCCAGGTGGTGGAAAAGCTGATCGGGGAGCTGGCCAACCCCGAGACCCCGGTGATCCGCTGCTACAACAAGGCGGATCTGGTGCAGCCGGAGGCCCTGCCTGTGGGGCCCAACAACGTGGCCATCTCCGCCCGCACCGGCGCAGGCATGGAGGCCTTCTTTGCGGTAATGGAGCGGGAGCTCTGCAAGGGCCTGCGCCGCGCCGTCTTCCTGCTGCCCTATTCCCTGGGGGGCCAGGTGGAGAAGCTCCACGACAACGCCCGGGTCTTCCGGGTGGAATACAAGGCCGAGGGCATCGAGATCGAAGCCGAGCTGGACGAGGTGCTCTACGGCAGGCTGGCCGAATACGAGATCACCCGGTAGCGGCGCACACCGGTGCGCCACGGAACTGCCTGCGGTGGCGCACGGTGTGCGCCGCTACAGCATCTGCGAGGAAACAGAAATGGATGCATACAAAATACCCGCCCGGGATTCTGAGGCCGAATTTGTCGAGAAAAAATCCCGCTTTATCGGGCGGATCTGGGTCACGGAGACCGAGGACGAGGCCCTGGCCCATATCAAGGCCATGCGCCAGCAGCACTGGGACGCCACCCATAACGTCTACGCCTATATCATCCACGACGGCCCCACCCGCTATACCGACGATGGAGAGCCCCAGGGCACGGCAGGAATGCCTGTGCTGGAGATCCTCCGGGGCAGCGGCGTGGAGAACGTGTGCTGCGTGGTGACCCGCTACTTCGGCGGGACGCTGCTGGGCACAGGCGGCCTGGTTCGTGCCTACGGGAAAGCGGCAAAGGATGCCCTCCAGGCCGCAGGAATTGCCCGGAAACAGGTCTGGAAGCTGCTGGATCTGATCCTGCCCTACACGTTTTTTGAGCGGCTGCGGCAGGAGGTGGAGCGCTTCGGGGGCATCGTGTCCGACACGGAGTACAGCGCTGATATCTGCCTCCACGTCCTGCTGCCCGCGGAGCGGGCCGAGGCCTTCACCGCCCGGGTGGTGGATCTGACACGGGGCAGCGTGACGCCCATCGAAGTCGGCGAGGAGCTGCGGGCGGTACAAGTTGAAAGTTGATAATTGAAAGTTGAAAATTTTCCGAAAATGTGGTATAATTATAGTAGCGCGGGCTATCAGCCCGCCAACCCGTCATAAAGGGTGATTGACATGACCATCAGAGAAATGATCGAGCAGCGGGAGCGGGATAGCCTGGCGCCCTACGCCGCGCTGTCTGCCCAGAGCAAGGGCCGGGGCCGGCCGGAGCCGGAGCGGGACGACCGCACCTGCTACCAGCGGGACGCGGATCGCATCCTCCACAGCCGGAGCTTCCGCCGTCTGATGCACAAGACCCAGGTCTTTTTGCAGCCGGAGGGCGACCACTACCGCACCCGCATGACCCACACCCTGGAGGTGGCCCGGATCGCCCGTACCATCGCCCGGGCTCTGGGGCTGAACGAGGATCTGACTGAGGCCGCCGCCATGGGCCACGACCTGGGCCACACCCCCTTCGGCCACGCCGGAGAGAAGGCCCTGACCGAGGTCATGGGCACGGAGTTCCACCACAACGAGCAGTCTCTGCGGGTGGTGGACAAGCTGGAAAAGGACGGCAGGGGGCTGAATCTGACCTATGAGGTGCGCCGGGGCATCCTCTGCCACAGCGGCCCGGATCTGCCCGAGACCCTGGAGGGCCAGATCGTCCGCCTCTCGGATCGGATCGCCTACATCAACCACGACATCGACGACGCCGTCCGGGCGGGGATCCTGAAAAACGAGGACATACCCCGGGATCTGGCGGCTGTGCTGGGGGAGACCCATTCCCAGCGGATCAATACCCTGGTGTCCGACGTTGTGAACTCCTCCCGGAACAGGCCCGTGATCGCCATGACCCCCGCCGTGGAGGCCGCCATGCTGGAGCTGCGGGAGTTCATGTTCGAGCGGGTCTACCGCAACCCCGTGGCCAAGGGCGAGGAGGTCAAGGCCCGCCGGATCATCCAGGAGCTGTACAAATACTACTTGGAGCATCCCGAGAAGCTGCCCCAGGACTTCCAGCCCCAGCTGGACCTGGAGGGCCTGCCCAGAATCGTCTGCGACTACGTGGCGGGCATGACGGACAAGTATGCCGTCTATAAGTTTGAGGAGATTTTCGTCCCTACCGGCTGGGCGGTACGCTGAGAATGCAGAATTCATAATGCATAATGACCACGCCCGTAGGGACAAGCATTGCTTGTCCGCTTCTCCCTGCCCGGAATAAGTTGAAAAAGATGGTGTGTTTCAAAAAGCCGTTTGAAACACAATACTATTCGGAGGACCGCACATGGCCAAATCCAAGTGGACGCCGCCCAAATATAACAGAACTGAACTGAAGCACCGCCAGCGCCTTTTGATGCTGATTTGTCTCTGTATCGGCGCGGACCTACTGATCGGCATTCTGCTTTGCGAAATGAAGCTGTCATCTTTGATCTCCGCCGTTCTGGCTTTTGTGATGGCTGTTGTCTCTCTGAACGACCCGATCCAGGAAAACGCAGGCAATCTCAGAATTGCGGGCTTTGTTCTTTTGCTCCTTGGAGCGATTGTATGGTTGACGATCTCTTTTTCCTGGTTTTGGATCGTCGGGCTGTTCCAATTTCTCGGCCTCGCGCTTTTTGCCGCCTGGCCGTACAGGAAAAGGATCCTGCATGCAATCGGGAAATAACGCTTACTTCTTACTTATTACCTATTCTTTTTGCATCGTCTAAACAAGGCGGCGGCCAGAGGTCTACCCATAAAGGGCACAGGTGGCCGCCCCTATGGGCTCTGAACCCGGAACCCTGTACCGTGGCGCACCGGTGTGCGCCGCTACGGGCTATGAATTTTGAATTAAAACGATTTTGCATTTTGCATTATGCATTTTGCATTCCGACAGGAGGTGATCCCCGTGGCATTCCCGGCGGCGTTTCTGGACGAGCTGATCGCCCGCAACCCCATCGACGAGGTGGTGGGCCAATACGTGCAGCTCAAGCGCAGCGGCACCAATTACTTCGGCCTGTGCCCCTTCCACGGGGAGAAGACGCCCTCCTTTTCCGTGACCCCCAACAAGCAGATGTACTACTGCTTCGGCTGTCACAAGGGGGGCGGGGTCGTCAACTTCATTATGGACATCGAGGGCCTGTCTTATGCCGACGCGGTGCGCTTTCTTGCAAAGCGCGCCAATCTTGAGGTTCCCGAGGATGAACGCTACCAGAGCCAATATAAGGAACAGGAGCGGCTTTGGAAGCTCTGCAAGGACGCGGCCCGCTACTATCACGAGACGCTGAAATCCGACGCCGGAAAGGCTGCCAGAGCTTATCTGCTTCGGCGCGGCCTGGACTGGCCAACCGTGGTCAAATTCGGCATCGGCTTCGCCCCAGACGATTTCCACAGCCTCCTGCCCGCCATGACCCAAAAGGGCTACACCGAGCAGGAGCTGATCGCCGCCAACCTGGCCGCCGTCTCCCAGAAGAACAGCAAAAACGTCTACGACCGCTTCCGCAACCGGATCATGTTCCCCCAGATCGACCTGCGGGGCAACGTGATCGGCTTTGCCGGCCGGGCTCTGGACAAGGACGCAAAGGCCAAATATATCAACCCCACCGAGACCCTGATCTTCTCCAAGCGGAAGTTCCTCTACGCCATGAACCTGGCCAAGAAATCCAAGCGCCCCTATATCATCGTCTGCGAGGGGCCCATGGACGCCATCGCCTGCCACCAGTTCGGCTTCGACTGCGCCGTGGCCTCCCAGGGCACCGCTCTGACGGAGGATCAGGTGAATCTCATCAGCAAATACACCGACCGGGTCATCATGACCTATGACAACGACGCCGCCGGCCAGAACGCCACCCAGCGGGCCATCCAGATGTTCGGCAGGGCAGGGGTGCAGGTGAAGATCCTGCAGCTCCACGACGCCAAGGACGCTGACGAGTTTTTGCACAAGTTCGGCGCCGATCCCTTTGAGGTGCTGATCCAGGGCTCCGAGAACCAGGCGGACTACCGCCTGCTGAGCCTGCAAAATCAGTTCGATCTGAGCAAGGACGACCAGCGGGTGGAATTCACGGCCAAGGCCGCGGGGCTGATTTCTACCTTCTCCAACGCGGTGGAGCGGGAGATCTACGCCGACCGCGCCGCCAAGGCCGCCGGGATCTCCAAGGACGCCATGCTCTTAGAGGTGTCCAAGGCCTACAAGAAGCGTACATACCAGGAAAAACGCAGGCAGGAGCGGGAGGATCTGTCTCCCGCCGTGACGAGCCTTCCGGAGGATCGGCGTCTGCGGGCGGAGTATTCGAATCCCCGTTCCGCCCGGGCCGAGGAGCAGGTGATCGGGCTGGTGCTGGTGGATCCCACCCTGCTGGAGCTGAGCCCGGAGCTGAGCGGCAGCCTGTTTTCGGCGCCCTTTCTCGGCAGAGCCTACGACGCCCTGCTGGCCCTGCATCGGCAGGGCTTGACCGTCAGCCTGGCCGCCCTGCAGGACTTCACCCCGGAGGAGAGCGCCAGACTCAGCGATATTTCCCGGCGCTTTGACCGGGTGAGCGACCAGCGGGCCTACACCGACTGCGTCGCCGTGATCCGTTCGGAGAACGGGAAAAAGCACGCTGCCAACACCGACGAAGATCTGATGCATATTGCCAAGGAATTGTCAAAGAATAAAGGATACGGAGGGAATTAAGATGGAACAGAACGAATTACTCCAGCAAAAGCTCAGAGCGCTGATCGAGACCGGAAAAAAGGAAGGAAAGATCACCTCCAAGCAGCTCCTGCAGACCCTGGACGCAATCGACGCCGACGACAAGCAGACCGAGCAGATCTATGACGCCCTGGAGAAGGCGGGCATCGAGATCGACGTATCCGACGTGGCAGAGATCCTGGAGGCGGCGGACGATCTGCTTCCCACCGATTCCGAGCTGATGGATCTGGATGAACAGCTCCCGGCGGAGCTGGACGAGCCGGAGACCTTTTCGGAGGAGACTGCCACCACCGATCCTGTCCGTATGTACCTCAAGGAGATCGGCAAGATCCCCCTGCTCTCTGCGGAGGAGGAGACAGAGCTGGCCAAGCGGGTCTCCGAGGGGGATGAAAACGCCAAAAAGCGCATGGTGGAGGCGAACCTCCGCCTGGTGGTCTCCGTGGCCAAGCATTACCTGGGCCGGGGAATGCAGCTTCTGGATCTGGTGCAGGAGGGCAACATGGGCCTTTTGAAGGCTGTGGAGAAGTTCGACCATACCAAGGGCTACAAGTTCTCCACCTACGCCACCTGGTGGATCCGACAGTCCATCACCCGGGCTGTGGCGGATCAGGCCAGGACCATCCGTATCCCCGTCCACATGGTGGAGACCATCAACCGGGTCTCCCGCACCTCCCGGGCTCTGGTGCAGGAGCTGGGCCGCGAGCCCACCCTGGCCGAGATCAGCCAGTACCTGGGCATCTCCGAGGACAAGATCGCGGAGGTCATGAAGATCGCCCAGGATCCCGTTTCCCTGGAAACGCCGGTGGGCGAGGAGGACGACAGCCATCTGGGGGATTTCATCCCGGACAGCGACGTCAAGGAGCCCGCCGAGTCCGCCTCCTACAATATGCTGCGCCAGCAGTTAGCGGAGGTCATGGATACTCTGAGTCCCAGAGAGTGCAAGGTGCTTCGGCTGCGCTTCGGCCTGGAGGACGGCCGCGCCCATACCCTGGAGGAGGTGGGCCGTCAGTTTGACGTCACCCGGGAGCGGGTCCGCCAGATTGAGGCCAAGGCCCTGCGCAAGCTGCGCCATCCCTCCCGCTCCAAGATTTTGAAGGACTTCCTGAGCTGAGGCATCCATTTTTATGAAAAAGTACTGGAACCGGCTCCGGGACGTGGATCGGGTGGCGATCCTTGCCATTGTTGGCGTGGGCTTGCTGGTGGTTTTGAAATACTTCCTCACGGGTGTCTGGATCCATCGGAACGAGCCGGTCTATCCCGCCTATAGCAAGCCCGCCACGTCGATCTCGGAGCTGCAAGCCGAGCTTGCCGCCCATGAACCCACGAAGGGGCTCGTGGTGGTGGACGCCTCCGACCGGATCAGCGGTCAGCAGTCCTTTGAGATCATGCTGGATAAAACCACCCGCGACGCCGAGCCGGAGGGCTACTGCATTTCCTGGACGGATGCGGAGGCGGACGGCCTGCGCCCGGAGGAAATTACCGGCTGGCTCCGGCCGGAGGGCTTTCAGCTCTACGGGGGCACATACCGGGATCGGCGGATCAAGCTGGAAACCTTCCCGGAGGATCCCCGGGAGCGATACATGAAGCTCTGGCTGCTCTGCGGAGACTACTACTATACGGTCAGCGCTTCCTTTGAAACCGCGGGCCTTTCCGAGCAGGATATCACTGAGCAGGAAGAAGCTTTGCAGGCCTTTCTGTATGCCATCGCCGACCGGATCATCGACGCGGCGGGATAGCGCACGGTTTGGGGTGCAGAGTACATAGTCCGTAGGGGCGAGCAGTGCTCGTCCCAACAGGCGGTGCCTGTTGCCCGCAAAATAATTCTTGACAAAGCGAAAAAAATCTGTATGATACATGATAGAAAAACGGAGCGCTGCCTGCGCTCGTACTGATCGTATCGATATGGAGGAACACAAATGCTGGAAAAGCTGATCGCATATTTGTCCAAGGAGCTGGACGTTCCCGCCGAGGAGCTCGACCGGGACACCACCTTTGAGAGCCTGCACCTGGATTCTCTGGATACCGTCGAGATGCTGATGGATCTGGAATCCGAGCTGGGCGTGGATCTGGAGCTGGAGGAAAAGGTGGCCACGCTGGGCGAGCTGGCCGACTTTATCGAGTCTAAGCTGGATTGATCGGGAGGGCCGATGTGGGCATCGGCCCCTACGGAACAGGCAAGATTAACACTTGCAAAAGCTCGCAAAATCGTGTACAATAGAATATAGACTTGTCGTGCGCTTACCGGCCCATGACAAGGTCGCACTAGCCGGGGAGATAGCGGTGCCCTGTAACCTGCAATCCGCTACAGCAGGAGTGAATCCCTACACCCGGGCTTGCGTTGTGCTGCTGTCCGTATAAGCGGTGTTGAGGGATCGGTCTCACGCAACGGAACCCCGTGAACCATGTCAGGCGGGGAACCGAGCAGCATTAAGCGGCAAGTTCCGTGTGCCGTGAGTCAGCCGTTCCTGAGCTGGCTGTCCGGGAAACGGGTATAACGCAAGTTCAAATGTAGGTGTGCGATCTTGTCATGGGCCGGTCCGCCTGTCCCTGGGGGACAGGCGGGAGTTAAAATTTCGCTGCGCGAAAGTTATGATTGCTTCGCAAGTTATGATTGTGCTTCGCACAAGTTAAGAGCGCTGCGCGCGTTTCGGTATTTTTCAGATTTTCAATCTGAAAAATGGATTTTAAATTCATGCCGAAGGCATACCGCAGCTTGCCCGCAGGGCAATCATAACTTTGCCGCAGGGCAATCATAACTTTGCCGCAGGGCAATCATAACTTTGCCGCAGGGCAATCATAACTTTGCCGCAGGCAAATCATAACTTGCCCGCCCGGGCAATCTTAACTTGCGGCGCTTGCCGCAATCAAAACTCAAGATCCGGGGAGGTGAACAAATCCGTGTACCAGGCCCTATACCGAAAATATCGTCCCCAGACCTTCGACGACGTGGTGGGGCAGGGGAGTATCACCCAGATCCTCCGCACCCAGGTGGTCACGGGCAAGCTCAGCCATGCCTATCTGTTCACCGGCTCCCGGGGCACCGGCAAGACCACCTGCTCCAAGATCCTGGCCAAGGCGGTCAACTGCCTGCATCCCGTGGACGGCAATCCCTGCAACTGCTGCGCCGCCTGCCAGAGCATCGACAGCGGCGCCTGCATGGACGTGCTGGAGATCGACGCCGCCTCCAACAACGGCGTGGACAACGTCCGCACCCTGCGGGAGGACGCTGTTTACGCGCCCACCCAGGTCAAAAAGCGGGTCTACATCATCGACGAGGTCCATATGCTCTCCATGTCGGCCTTCAACGCCCTGTTGAAGATCATCGAGGAGCCGCCCCCCCACCTGATGTTCATTCTCGCCACCACCGAGCTGCACAAGGTTCCCGCCACGATCCTCTCCCGCTGTCAGCGCTTCTCCTTCCGGCGGATCGACCCGGCGGACGTGGCCGCCCGGATCCACTACGTGGCCTATGAGGAGGGTCTGGACGTCACGGAGGAGGCTGCGATGCTCCTGGGCCGTCTGGCCGACGGCGCCCTGCGGGACGGCCTCTCCCTGCTGGATCAGTGCGCTGCCGCTTCATCGGGGCAGATCACCCCGGAGACGGTCTACAACACCCTGGGCATCGCAGGGGCAAAGGCGGCCGGAGAGCTGCTCAGCGCCGCTGCGGATCGGGATACCGGCCGGGTGCTCAGCCTGCTCACGAGGCAGTACGCGGAGGGGAAGGATCTTGCCGCCCTGGTGGACGAGCTGGTCAGCCTCTGCCGGGATCTGCTGCTGCTCAAAACCGCACCTCAGACCGGCGCTTCCATGCTGACCGGCGTCTGCACCGACGCCGAGCTGCGGGCCCTGCTGCCCCGCTTCTCCGCCGGGGAGCTGCTGCGGCACACCCGGCTGCTGCAGGACACCGCCTCCGGCTTCAACAAAAGCGCCAACCGGCGGATCGACGTGGAGCTCTGCCTGCTGCAGATGTGCGAGCCTACGCTGGACGCCGACGTCCAGGCCCTGAACGCCAGGCTCTCCCACCTGGAGACCGTGCTGGAATCCGGCGTGCTCCCGGCCCCCCAGCCGAGGCCGACCCCGGAGCCGGAGCCTGGGGAACAGGCAGCCCCTGCCGCGCCCCAGCCGGACACTCAGCCGGAGCCGGAGCCCGATCAGCCCCTGCCCGTGTCGTTCTGGGCGGATCTGGCGGACGCGGTGCGGAAGTGGCGGCCCTCTCTGGGCGGCTATTTCAACACAAATGAAGCCAATCTGCTGGTTCCCGCCCTCCACGGCGATCTGCTGGAGCTGATCGCCGCCGGGGAGATGGTGAAGAGCATCGTAGATCAGGATGACGTGCGGGAACACGTGGCCCAGCGCGCAGGAGTTCTGCTCCACCGGCCGATCCGTGTCCGGGTGGTGCTGCGGGGCGAGAAGCGGGGAGAGAACGATCCGCTGAATAAGCTTGTCGCCTTCGGCAAGGAGCATCCGGGCGTGGTACGCGTGACGGATTAGCATAACGAAAAACGGAAAAACGATTCCATCAGAATAAGGAGGATACAAAAATGGCAAAAGGCGGATTTCGCGGCGGCCCTATGGGCGGCGGCATCAACGCGAACATGATCAAGCAGGCCCAGAAGATGCAGCAGGATATGCTGCGGATGCAGGAGGAAATGGAGAACCAGACCTATGAGGCCACCGTGGGCGGCGGCATGGTCAAGGCTGTGGTCAACGGCAAGCATACCGTCCTGTCCATGGAGATCAACCCCGAGGCCGTGGATCCCGAGGACGTGGAAATGCTCCAGGATCTGGTGGTGGCCGCGGTCAACGAGGCAATGCGCAAGGCGGAGGAGGAAGCCAACGCCAATATGAGCAAGCTCACCGGTTCCTTGAATCTGGGCAGCCTGGGCGGACTGTTCTGATGCAGCGCTATTTTCCCGCTCCCCTGGAGCGGTTGACGGAGGCGTTTGCCAAGCTGCCCGGGATCGGCGGAAAGACCGCCCAGCGGCTGGCCTTTTACGTGCTGAGCCTTCCCGATGAAGAAGCGGCGGACTTTGCCCGCGCCATTGTGGAGGCCAAGCAGACGGTGCATACCTGCCCCATCTGCCAGAATCTCACCGACGCTGAGCGCTGCGCCATCTGCTCCGACGAGCGGCGCGACAAGGGCGTGATCTGCGTGGTGGCGGAGCCCCGGGACGTGATCGCCATGGAGCGGGCCCGGGAATACGAGGGCGTGTACCACGTGCTCCACGGGGTGATCTCCCCGCTGAACCACGTGGGGCCGGATGACATCCGGATCCGTGAGCTGCTGGCCCGGGTCGCCCAGGGCGGCGTCCGGGAGGTCATTATGGCCACCAACCCCGACACCGAGGGGGAGGCTACGGCAATGTACCTTTCCCGCCTGCTGCGCCCCATGGAGGTCAAGGTCACCCGGCTGGCCTACGGCATCCCCGTGGGCAGTCAGCTGGAATACGCCGACGAGGTCACCCTGCTGCGGGCCCTGGAGGGCCGCAGAGAGATCTGAATCTGTGCAAGCGCATCCCCGCGGCCGGAGCCGCGGGGATGCTGTTCTTCACATATTCTTCAAAAAAGCTTGCAAAAGCTGTTGCTTTTTTCCGAAAAAAATGGTTTAATAGAACAGCCGAATGGCAAAATCGATAAAGGAGCCATATCCATGCAAAACGCAAGAACCGTTCGCAAGCTCTTATCCCTGTTTCTGGTTCTGACGATCCTCGGCACCCTGCTTGTCCCGGCGGCCTACGCTGACCCCGGCGCAGTGCAGAACGGAGGGGAAGACAGTCAGAGCATTTTTTCTGCGCCTGCTGAGGAAGCAGACGGCTCCGCGGAGCAGGAACCCTATGCCGCGGATGAGATCGTTCGTGTGTCCATCTTCCTGGAGGATCCCGCTCCCATCGACGCGGGCTATTCCATGGATCACGTTTCCAGAAACGCTTCTCTGGTTGCCTACCGCGATCAGCTGAAGTCCAAGCAGAATGACGTCCAGGCAAGGATCGAAAACGCCATCGGCGCCAAGCTCGATGTGAAGATGAACCTGACGCTGCTGGCCAACGCCATATCTGTGGAGCTTCCCTACGGCGAGCTGGATCTGGTCAGACAGGTTCCCGGCGTAAAGAGCGTGGAGCTGGAGCGCTGCTTCCAGAATGATGAGCCGGTGAAGGAAGAGCCTGCTCAGCCCAACACCGCCAACACCGCCACCTATATGGTCGGCGCCTCCGAGGTCTGGGCCGAGGGCTACACCGGCGCCGGCACCCGTATCGCCATCATCGATACCGGCATCGACACCACCCACCAGTCCTTCGATGCGGACGCCTTTGAGCACGCGATCCAGGAGACCGGCAAGGACGTGGATCTCTTTACCCAGGCGGATCTGAACGCCATCAAGAGCCAGCTGAACGCCAGCTCCGCGGTCTACGTCTCCAGCAAGATCCCCTTTGGCTACAACTATGTGGATTATAATACCACCATCAACCACCTGAACGACACGCAGAGCGAGCACGGCTCTCATGTGGCCGGCATCGCCGCCGCGAACCGCTTTATCAAGAGCGGCTCGGACTACGTGGACGCTGCGGACGCCGTGGGCGCGTTGGGCATGGCCCCGGACGCCCAGATCTTTGTCATGAAGGTCTTCGGCTCCGGATACGGCCCCTTTGATTCCACCTATGTGGGCGCCATCGAAGACGCCCTTGTGCTGGACTGCGACGTGGTGAATATGTCCCTGGGCTCCGCCTCGCAGGGCTTCAGCTATTCTGACGCCAGCAGCTATCAGAATACCTGGAACAAGATCGCAGATATGAACGCCAACACCAAGATGGTGGTCTCCATTTCCGCAGGCAACAGCTTTTCCTTCACGGAATTCCTGCAGGACGCCAACGGCGACAATTACGACCTCTATATCGAGGACGTGCATATGCACACCGGCGGCGATCCCGGTTCCTATCTCAACTCCCTCTGTGTTGCCTCCGCGGACAATACGCACGTGCGCGGCACGCCGATGATCTTTAACGACAGCCAGAAGGTGTTCTATACGGAGACCGGCAACAGCGGCGGCAAGATGACCGACGTGGCCGGCAGCTACGACTACGTGTACATTGACGCCGTGGGCAACGCCTCGGATTACAGCACCGTCAATGCTCAGCTGTCCCTGGCGGGCAAGATCGTCCTGGTCAACCGCGGCGAGATCAGCTTTGTAGACAAGGGCAACAACGCCATCAGCTACAACCCCAAGGGCCTTGTGGTGGCCAACGACATCTCCGGCACTGTCAACATGTCTCTGACCGATTACACCGGCAGCTTCCCCATGGTAGCCATCACCCTGGCCGATGCGCTGACCATCAAGGAAAACTCTGAGGCACACACCGCCGGCAGCATTACCTATTACACCGGAACGGTGCAGGTGACCGACCATGCGGAATCGACGCAGATCTCCGCGAATGCGGAGATGTCCGACTTCTCCTCCTGGGGCGCTCCCGGCGCGCTGACCATGAAGCCCGAGATCACGGCTCCCGGCGGCAGTATCTACTCTGTCTGGGGCACCAACAAGGCCAAGAGCGGCGCGATCGAAGGCGGCTCGGATCAGTATGAGCTGATGTCCGGCACCTCCATGGCCGCGCCCCATATCTCCGGCCTGACCGGCACCCTGGGGCAGTATCTGCGGGAAAACAACATCAGCATCCCGGGCAAGACCACCCGTCAGATCGTGCAGAGCCTGCTGATGTCCACTGCAGTGCCTATGCACATCGGCAGCGAGGACGGCCCCTATTATTCCATTCTGCAGCAGGGCGCAGGCCTGGCGAACGTCCGGCAGGCGGTACACGCTTCGTCCTTCATTTTCATGAACGAGGACGCCAACGTCTCCTACGCGGACGGCAAGGTCAAGGCGGAGATCGGCGACAAGCCCGCCCGCTTCGGCAGCTATACCTGGTCGTTCAACCTCTACAACACCGCTTCTCAGGCGCAGACCTACGCCCTGTCCACCGACCTGTTCACCCAGGGTCGCTACGTGGGCGAGGACGGCTATGCCCATATGGCTCAGTCCACCACTTTGCTGGACTGGCCCGTCTCCTACTCCACCGGCAGCACCGTGACCGTTCCCGCCGGCGGCAGCCAGACTGTGACGGTCACCATCACCATTCCCGCCGACATGAGCGAGTTTGACGCCCTCTATCCCCGGGGCGCATATGTGGAAGGCTTTACCTATGTGGAGAGCCAGACCACCACGACCGACGGCGCGAAGCTGGACGTGCGGCATTCCATCCCCATCCTGGGCTTCTACGGCTCCTGGACGGATCCCAATATGTTCGACCATAGCTCCTATGTGGACGTGAACGTGAACGGCGACCCCCGCACCGGCTACGCCGGCGACGGCAGCACCAACTACATCACCTATTCCCGCGGCTCCTCCAGCACCACCAAGTACGTGACCGGCAACCCCTACTTCACCGAGACTCCCTTCCCGGCGGATCGTCTGGCCATGCGTACCACCGACACCGTCAAGCAGATCCGCTATCTGCTGGTCCGGCCCGCCGGTACCACCGGCATCGGCGTCAGCAGGATCAATGAGCAGGGCCAGGTGACCGGCGTTCTGGATTCCACGGTGGACAACACCAATGTTCAAGGAATGTACTACGCCCAGTCCAGCGGCGCATGGCAGAACAACTACAGCAAAACCAAGTCTGTGAATAAGACCTTTGCCTCCTACGGCGCCCAGGAGGGAGACCGGATCCGCTTCGGCTATTACGCGATCCCCGAATACAACGCCATGCAGGTTAATGAGGATCTGAACGCAGTTACCGCCGGTGTGCTGACAAGCTCCGGCTTTGCAAGGGTGCTGCAGAATAACGTCCTGGGCAAGGGCGCCCTGGTGGGCTATGACTTCTACATGGACAATACCGCCCCCGTGATCCTCTCCGCCATTCGAAACGGCACGCAGGTCGTCGTGACAGTCAAGGATGAGAACTGGATCGCCAAGCTGGCGCTGCTGAACGGCAGCACCACGGTGCAGCAGCTGATCCCCGAGCAGAGCGTCCGGGGCCAGACCGTCACCTACAGCTTCGACATCTCCGGCATCAGCAATCCCGCAAACCTCAAGGTCTTCGCAGGCGACTACGCCGAGAACGAGGCGACTGCCCAGCCTGAGGAGCTGAGCTACACCATCACCGCCAGCGTCAACAATCCCGCCTGGGGCAGCGTTGCCGTCTATGGCAGCTCCATCCTGGCAGAACCCATCGAGGGCTATTACGTGGAGTCCGCCCAGGTGCTCAGCGGCACGGCGGAGCTTGTGATCAACGGGAACACCATCTCTGTGAATCCCAGCTCTGACTGCTCCATCCAGGTCAACTTTGCGCCCAGACCCCAGATCACGGTTCATTTTGTGGCCAACGGGGAAGACGAGGGCAGCGTGACCGGTTACCTCAACGATTCCATCCAGCTTCCCGGCACGATCCAGAACACCAACTTCACCGAGGACTACAGCTTTATCGGCTGGTACGGAGCCACCCTGCTGGAGACGGAGCAGACGCCCGACTACTATCTCCCCCGGGAGCAGTACACCCTGACGGAGAATACTACGCTCTACGCCATGTTCCGGCGCTTTGAGGGCAACGACGGCGAGCTCTTCCGCCTGGTGACGGAGACCCCGGATGAGATCGAGGGCCGCTATGTCATCAGCTCCGGCAAGACCAGCGACAGCTATATCCTGCCCACGATCCCCAAGGGCGAGCAATACAAGAACCACAAGTATGAGACGAAGATCTCCACCGCAGGCGCGACCATCACGGACGGCAGCGTAATGACGGACGTGCCGCTGACCAACATCTTCATCTTTGAGCACAGCGATACCGCCGCGGCCTATACCATCAAGTCCGCCAGCATGGACGGGGTCTATGTCAACGACGCCAGCAGCGGCCTGAACGCGGTGGATACGGTTTCTTCGAACGCCAAGTGGACTGTCACCAAGGACACAGACAGCTACGAGGGCAAGTTCCTGGTCTCCTCCCTGATTTACTCCACTTACGCCCTGTGCTATACCTCCAGCAACTATTGGGACACCTCCTCCAGCACAAACTATTGGGGCGTGTTCCTCTGGAAGGGCGAGCCCACCGGCACGCCGTATTATACCACCAACCCGGTAGCGGCGAACCACACCCACGAGCTGGAGCACCACGAAGCGGTGCCCCCCACCTGCGGCGCCCACGGCAACACGGAGTAT
This sequence comes from Oscillospiraceae bacterium, assembly GCA_016292255.1. Lineage (GTDB taxonomy): Bacteria > Bacillota > Clostridia > Oscillospirales > Oscillospiraceae > JAFRPC01. The sequence goes on along the minus strand of JAEEZZ010000068.1, from coordinate 14,122 downwards.
TGGCGCTGCACGATCTGCGGCAAGTATTTCTCCGACGCCCAGGGGCAGAATCAGATCAGCCTGGCCGACACAGTGGTTCCCGCCACCGGCGAGCACAACTATGAGGGCGCTTCCTGCACGTCCAACAACGACGGCACCCACGATCACGTCTGCAACGTCTGCGGCCAGACGGCAACGGAGAACTGCAGCTACGAGGACGTGGTGACGCCGCCCACCCAGACCTCCCAGGGCTACACCACCCATACCTGCGTCCACTGCGGCTACAGCTTCATCGACAGCTACGTTCCCGCCCTGGGCAACACCTTTACCGTCACCTTCTCCGTCTTTGGCAACACCACGGTGATCGCGCCGATGGAATCCAACACCGGCACGGGGATCACCCTGCCCACGGCCCAGGCGCCGGAGGGCTACAAGTTCCTGGGTTGGGTCACCGGGACTTACAACAACGTGACCGTGCGGCCCACCGGGATCCTGAACGGCAACTACGTCGCGCCGGAGAATATCACCCTCTATGCCCTGTTCTCCAGAGTGGAGGGCGGCAACGGGGAAGTGGTCTATACCCTTCAGACAGAGGCCCCTGCCGATTGGAGCGGCCGCTGGATGATCACCCGCGGAAAGACCAACACCTGCACGGTTCTCACCGGTATTGCCGGCGGAAGCTACGAATCCGGCAACTCCGGCGGCGCTACCGCCTTCATCTCCTCCGGCATGACCCTGGAGGACGACGCGATCTCCGGCGCCTCCGAGCTGTACGTGTTCGACGTGCAGAGCAAGAACGGAAACTACGCGATCCAGAATGCGGAGAAGCAAAGCTACCTTGCCGAGCAGACCCTTGCGCTTCAGGCAGTGAGCAGCTATGACGCCGCGACCTGCGACTGGTCGTTCACCATGCAGCAGAACGGCGAGGTCAACATCAAGAACGTGAACGCCACCAGCTATCCCTACATCGGCTACGGCTCCTTCTTCATGTGTACCGCAAGCACCGGGATCGGCCTCAGCCTCTGGGCAGAGACGCCCTCCGGCACGGTCTACTACACCACCGAGGGAGAGGGCGGCGAGCCCACCCTGCCCTGCGACGGCGGCGAGGGCTGCCCCGGCAAGATCTTTACCGATATGCCGGCCAAGGGACACTGGGCCCACGACGCCATCGACTGGGCCATTGTGAAGCACGTCACCGCGGGCACCACCGAGACCACCTTCAGCCCCGCCCAGATCTGCACCAGAGCCCAGACCGTGACCTTCCTGTGGCGGGCAGCAGGCAGCCCGGAGCCGGAGAGCATGGAGAATCCCTTCACCGACGTGGAGCCCGGCAGCTATTATGAGAAGGCTGTCCTCTGGGCCGTCGGCATGGGCATCACCGCCGGCACCGGTGAGAACAGATTCAGCCCCTACGCCACCTGCACCAGATCGCAGGTCGTGACCTTCCTCTGGCGTCTCGCCGGCAGTCCCGAACCGGAAACCAGCGTCAGCCCGTTCCGGGATCTGGACATGGACGCCTACTTCGCGCCCGCCGTCCTGTGGGCCTGGGAGAACGGCATTACCGCCGGTACCACCACGGATCGCTTCAGCCCGGATACGGTCTGCAACCGTGCCCAGGTCGTGACCTTCCTCTATCGCATGATGAACTGACATGAAAAGTCGGGGCTGCCGAAGGGCAGCCCCGATTTCGTTTCTATGTTCGTATGTCCCCAGCGCTCAGCGCAGCAGCGCCGCAATCTCGGTAAAGTCCCGCGTCCGGAGACAGAGTCCGTCCAGCGGCCGCTCCGCGCTGCAGACCGCGAATCGATACCCCTCCGCGGTAAAGTCCCGGAGCTCGAAGTGCCGCGGGTCTACCTGCTGGCGCAGGGTGATCCCGGAAGCCTCCGGCAGCACGCAGAAGGCGTTCAGCGGGATTCGCAGGCCGGTCCCCACGGCCTTCAAAAAGCTCTCCTTCAAAGTCCAATAGCGGTAAAACAGCGCATCCCTGGCCGGGCCTTCGCCGCAGCGCAGCAGAGCCTCGTATTCCTCGGCGCAGAAGTACCGCTGCGCGAGCTTGAGCCTGGCGGCGCGGATCCGCTCCACGTCGCAGCCGATGTCCCGGTCAGAAACGGCGCAGAGGACCTTGGCCCCGGAATGGGAGAGATTGAAGCACAGCCCCGCCCGGCCGGGGAGACAGGGCTTGCCGTTGGCGTCCTCCACAGGACACGGCGCCCGTACCCCCAGCTCAGCCAGGGACGCTTCCAGCAGCGCCCCTGCCCCCAGCGACTGCAGCCGCCCGAGCCCGGTACGGATCCGGTCGACCTTGGCTCTGCGGGTCTCGGAGACCCCTTCGTACAGCTGCCGGAACAGGGCGGGATCCTCCAAAGCCTGCAGGTCAGCGCAAAACAGCCGGATCTCCATGGATGCCCCTCCCTGTGATGATTTCAGATGATTTTTGCAGTTCAAAAAACTATTTTTGATTATATCATAAATAGTTTTGATAATCAATCGGAGAAATTGTCAAAATGCCCTGCTTTGTCTCCGCAGCCCCAAACAGAAACGGACGCTTTTCACAAATTTCAAACAAGATCCGGTTCTTGCATTGACGAAACAGGGAAGATGTGGTAGAGTAAGTGCAGTTGTTCCAAGCGTGAGGAGATCGGTTCCGGCGGGGCGAGAGACGCTCTGTGCTTCCCGGATCCGCCACGAATGATTCTGAGAGGTATGCTTTATGGCTGCTTGCTTTGCGTTCGACCGTCCCAAGTTCCGCTGCAAGGGTCTTACTCCGCTTGTTGCCGCGGGCGCAGTGCCCGCATATCCCGAATCTGTCGTTGTGCCCGGTTTTTGCGCGGTCTGAGTACGTCTGCGTGAACCGGGTTTTTCTATTCCACAAATTTTCAATCAAACAAAAAGAAGGAGACCGGAACCATGGAAAACAAGCTTGTTTACACCGGAAAGACCAAAAACGTATACGCCCTTGAGAACGGCAACTATCTGCTGAAGTTCAAGGATGACTGCACCGGAAAGGACGGCGTCTTTGATCCCGGTGAGAACTCCGTCGGCCTGACCATCGACGGCGTGGGCGACGTGAACCTGCGGATGTCCATCTATTTCTTCGAGAAGATCAACGCCGCCGGCATCCGGACCCACTACGTTTCCGCGAATCTGGCCGATACCACCATGGAAGTCCTGCCCGCCAAGGTGTTCGGCAAGGGCCTGGAGGTGATCTGCCGCCACAAGGCAGTGGGCAGCTTCTTCCGCCGCTACGGCGAATACATTGCCGAGGGCGCCGACCTGCCCGCCTACGTGGAGACCACCTTCAAGAACGACGCCAAGGGCGACCCCCTGGTTACCAAGGACGGCCTGGTGGTCCTGGGCGTGATGACGGCTGAGCAGTACGACGATATCAAGGCCATGACCCAGAAGATCACCCAGATCGTGGCTGACGATATGGCTGCCAAGGGCATGGTGCTCTACGACATCAAGTTCGAGTTCGGCTACGACAAGGACGGCAAGGTCATGCTGATCGACGAGATCGCCTCCGGCAATATGCGCGTCTACAAGGACGGAAAGTATATCGACCCCATGACCCTGTCCAAGCTCTTCTTCGCAAAATAAATTCGTAATTCAGGAGGTCTTCTTATGGGAGGCTTTTTCGGGATCACGTCCCGCAACGACTGCATGGCCGACGTGTTTTTCGGCACGGACTATCATTCCCACCTGGGCACCCGCCGCGCGGGTATGGCGGCCTGGGATCGGGAGATCGGCCTGCAGCGGAAGATCCACAACATTGAAAACGCCCCGTTCCGCACCCGCTTCGAGACCATCTTCGACGAGATGGAGGGCAGCTCCGCCATCGGCTGCATCAGCGACGCGGAGCCCCAGCCCCTGCTGATCCGCTCCAACCACGGCACCTATGCCATCTGCATCATCGGCCGGATCAACAACGCGGACGAGCTGATCGACCAGTATCTGGACTTCTCCCACGGCCATTTCGACGCCAAGACCGGCGGCGAGGTCAACGTGGTGGAGCTGATTGCCGCTCTGATCGACCAGAAAACCAGCTTTGTGGAGGGCATCCGCTTCGCCCAGAGATCCATCGTGGGCACGGCCTCCATTCTGATCCTGGAGGAGGACGGCACGCTGATCGCCGCCCGGGACCGCTTGGGCCGCCTGCCTGTTACCATCGGCAAACGGGAGGACGGCTATGCGGTGAGCATGGAGTCCTTCGCCTACGAAAAGCTGGGCTTCAGCTTTGAGCGGGAGCTGGGTCCCGGCGAGATCATCGCCATGACCCCGGACGGCCTGACCCAGCTTTCCCCTCCGGGCAAGGAAAAGCGGATCTGCTCCTTCCTGTGGAGCTATTACGGCTACCCCACCTCCACCTATGAGGGCGTCAACGTGGAAGCCATGCGCTACCGCAACGGCGCGATCCTCGCCCGGAAGGATCGGGAGCGGGGAGAGCTTCCCATCGACTATGTGGGCGGCGTCCCGGATTCCGGCACGCCCCACGCCATCGGATACGCCAATGAAAGCGGCAGGCATTTTGCCCGGGCCTTCATCAAATACACCCCCACCTGGGCCAGAAGCTTCATGCCGCCCACGCAGGTGGATCGGAACAAGATCGCCAAGATGAAGCAGATCCCGGTGAAGGAGCTGATCAAGGACAAGGATCTGCTCTTTGTGGACGATTCCATCGTCCGCGGCACCCAGCTCCGGGAGACGGTGGAGTTCCTCTATGAGAACGGCGCAAGATCCGTCCATATGCGCTCCGCCTGCCCGCCCATCATGTTCGGCTGCAAGTATCTGAACTTCTCCCGCTCCACCTCGGAGATGGAGCTGATCGCCCGCCGGGTCATCCTGGAGCTGGAGGGCGAGGAGGGCTTCAAGCACCTGGAGGAGTATGCGGACGGAGATACCGAACGGGGCAAGGCCCTTCGCAAGGCTATCTGTGAGAAATTCCAATTCTCTACCCTGGATTTCCAGTCGCTGGAAGGCGTGATCGAGGCCATCGGCCTGCCGGCCTGCGACCTGTGTACCTACTGTTGGAACGGAAAGGAATAATGCTATGAACGAGTTTTCCAAATCTGAGGCCTACGCAGCAGCCGGCGTGGATATTACCGCCGGCTACCGTGCGGTCGAGTTGATGAAGCGCCATATCGCCGCCACCATGACGGCCGGGGTCTGCTCCGACGTGGGCGGCTTTGGCGGCCTGTTTGAGCTGGATCTGACCGGAATGCAGCATCCTGTCCTGGTCTCCGGCACCGACGGCGTGGGCACCAAGCTGAAGATCGCCTTCCTGATGGACAAGCACGACACCGTGGGCATCGACTGCGTGGCCATGTGCGTCAACGACGTGATCTGCTGCGGCGCGAAGCCTCTGTTCTTCCTGGACTACATCGCCTGCGGCAAGAATATCCCGGAGCGGATCGAGCAGATCGTCAAGGGCGTCTGCGACGGCTGCGTCCAGGCGGGCAGCGCGCTGATCGGCGGCGAGACCGCCGAGATGCCCGGCTTCTATCCCGTGGACGAATACGACCTGGCCGGCTTCTCCGTGGGCGCGGTGGAAAAGACCAGGATCCTGAACAACGCCGAGATGAAGCCCGGCGACGTGCTGATCGCCCTGCCCTCCAGCGGCGTCCACTCCAACGGCTTCTCCCTGGTTCGCAAGGTCTTCGACGTGGAGCACGCGGATCTCCGCGCCCCCGTGGCTGCCCTGGGCGGCCGCTCCCTGGGGGAGACCCTGCTGACCCCCACCAAGATCTACGTCAAGCCCGTGCTGGCGGTGATGGAGCGCGTCCGCGTCAAGGGCGTCAGCCATATCACCGGCGGCGGCTTCTATGAGAATATTCCCCGCATGATCCCCGAGGGCCTCTGCGCCAAGATCCGCGAGGCCGACGTGCGGGTGCTGCCCATCTTCGATCTGATCGCCGAGACCGGCAAGATTACCAGACGGGATATGTTCAACACCTTCAACATGGGCGTCGGTATGTGCCTGACCGTATCCTCCGCCGACGCCGAGACGGCCCTGTCCATCCTGCACGACCAGGGCGAGGACGCCTACCTGCTGGGCGAGATCGTCCCCGGCGAGCGGAGGATCGAGCTATGCTGAACCGGCCCGGGAAGCTCCGGGTGGCGGTCCTGGTCTCCGGAGGCGGCACCAATCTCCAGGCCATCCTGGACGCCAGAGGGACCGTGATCCAAAACGCGGAGATCGTCCTGGTGGTCTCCAGCCAGCCCGGGGCCTTCGCCCTGGAGCGGGCACGTCTGGCGGGCATCCCCTCTGTGACCCTCTCCAAGAAGGAGCTGGGCGGCCAGGGGGCCTTTGAGGCGGCGCTGGCAAAGGCGCTGGAGGAGTCCTCCGTGGATCTGATCGTCCTGGCCGGCTTCCTGACCATCCTCTCCGCCGACTTTACCCGGCGCTATGAGAGAAGGATCATCAACATCCATCCTTCCCTGATCCCTGCCTTCTGCGGCAAGGGCTACTACGGCCTGCAGGCCCATGAGGCCGCCCTGGCACGGGGGGTCAAGGTCACCGGCGCAACGGTCCACTACGTCAACGAGATCCCGGACGGGGGAGAGATCCTGCTGCAAAAGGCAGTCCCGGTGCTTCCGGGCGACACCCCCCAGATCCTGCAAAGGCGGGTCATGGAGCAGGCGGAATGGATCCTCCTGCCCCAGGCGATCCAGCAGATCGCAGCGGAACGGTTGAACGAAAAATGCTGAATGCTTAAGCAAAGAGGAGAAACGATGAATATTTACGAATCGCTTCCGATCTCCCATCGGATCAAAGGAAACAGCTATCCCGGCCGCGGCATCGTCCTGGGGCTCACCGAGGACGGCGCCAATGCCGTTGCCGCCTATTTCATCATGGGCCGCAGTGAGAACTCCCGCAACCGGGTGTTCACCCTCCGCGGCGGCGAGCTCTTCACCGAGCCCTTCGACGTCTCCAAGGTGGAGGATCCCAGCCTGATCATCTATGCCGCCGTTCGGCAGTATAAGGATCAGCTGATCGTCACCAACGGCGACCAGACCGACACGGTCTATGAGGGCCTTGTCGTCGGAAAGTCCTTCTCCGAGGCCCTGGAGCAGCGCTGCTTCGAGCCGGACGGGCCCAACTTCACCCCCCGGATCAGCGGCCTGCTGACTCTGGACGCGGCGCGCCCCCGCTATGAGATGAGCATTCTCAAGAGCATCGACGCAGTGGGCAGCGACTGCGCCCGCTATACCTTCTCCTATCCTGCCAAGCCCGGCCTGGGCCACTTTATCCACACCTACGTCTGCGACGGCAGCCCCATCCCCACCTTCCAGGGGGAGCCGGAGCGCATCTGCCTGGGCAGCGATATCGACGCCCTTACCGCCGAGCTCTGGGAGAATCTGGACGCAAACAACAAGATCTCCCTCTACGTCCGCTTCACCGACCTGCACACCGGGAAGCTGACGGAAAGACTCGTCAACAAAAACAAGTGAGGGTGTTCAGAATGAAAGAATACGAACTGAAATACGGCTGCAACCCCAATCAGAAGCCTGCAAAGATCTATATGGAGGACGGCTCGGAGCTCCCGGTGGAGATCCTGAACGGCCGCCCCGGCTATATCAATTTCCTGGACGCGCTGAACTCCTGGCAGCTGGTCAAGGAGCTCCGGGAGGCCCTGGGCCTGCCCGCAGCCGCTTCCTTCAAGCACGTCAGCCCCACCTCCGCCGCTGTGGGCCTGCCTCTGAGCCAGCGGCTGAAGCGGGCCTGCTTCGTGGACGACGTGACGGGTCTGGATGAGAACCCCCTGGCCTGCGCCTATGCCAGAGCCAGAGGCACCGACCGGATGTGCTCCTTCGGCGACTGGGTGGCCCTCTCCGACGAATGCGACGCGCTGACTGCCTCTCTCATTAAGCGGGAGGTCTCCGACGGCGTCATCGCCCCGGGCTACACCCCGGAGGCCCTGGAGATCCTGAAGACCAAGCGCAAGGGCGGCTACAACGTGATCCGGATCGATCCTGCCTACGTCCCTGCCGAGCAGGAGCATAAGCAGGTCTTCGGCGTCACCTTCCAGCAGGGCAGAAACAACTTCAAGATCGACCGGGCCCTGCTGAACAACATCGTCACGGCCAACAAAGAGCTGCCCGAAAGCGCGGCCAGAGATCTGATCGTTTCTCTGATCACGCTGAAATATACCCAGTCCAATTCCGTCTGCTTTGCCTATGACGGCCAGGCCATCGGCGTGGGCGCGGGCCAGCAGTCCCGGATCCACTGCACCCGTCTGGCGGGCTCCAAGGCGGACACCTGGTTCCTGCGCCAGTGCGACAAGGTGCTGGATCTGCCCTTCCGGCCCGACCTGGGCCGCCCGGATCGGGACAACGTCATCGACAGCTATATCAACCAGAACGAGGAGGACGTCTGCGCCGACGGCGTGTGGCAGCGCTGCTTTACCCGGCAGCCCGAGCCCTTCACCCGGGAGGAGCAGCGGGCCTGGCTGGACAGCTGCAGGGACGTGGCCCTGGGCTCCGACGCCTTCTTCCCCTTCTTTGACAACATCGAGCGGGCCTTCCGCTCCGGCGTCCGCTATATCGCGGAGCCCGGCGGCTCCATCCGGGACGACGCCGTGATCGACTGCTGCAACCGGCACGATATGGTCATGGCATTTACCGGCATGAGATTGTTCCACCATTGACAGAGCAGGAAACAACTGACAAGTAATAAGTAACAAGTAATAAGTAAAAACGTACGACGTTCGCAATACTTATTACCTATTACCTATTACTTCGACCGACATATAGGAGTTACAATATGAGAGTAATGGTCATCGGCGGAGGCGGGCGTGAGCACGCCATCGTGAAAAAGCTGAAAGAAAACAAGTCCATTACGGAGCTTTACTGTCTGCCCGGCAACGGCGGCATTGCCCGTGACGCGGTGTGCGTCCCCATTACCGCCACGGATCTGGACGGCATCGTCTCCTTTGCCCTGGAGCACAAAATCGACTATGCCGTGGTGGCCCCGGATGATCCCCTTGCCCTGGGCGCGGTAGATCGGCTGGAGGCCATCGGCGTGGATTGCTTCGGCCCCCGGAAGAATGCCGCCGTGATCGAAGCCAGCAAGGCCTTTGCCAAGGATCTGATGAAGCGCTACGGCATCCCCACGGCCCAATATGCGTGCTTCCACCTGCTGGATGAGGCCCTGGCCTACCTGCAGCAGGCGTCCATGCCCATCGTTATCAAGGCGGACGGCCTGGCCCTGGGCAAGGGCGTCATCATTGCCCAGACCCTGCCCGAGGCGGAGGAGGCTGTCCGCTCCATGATGGAGCAGAAGCGCTTCGGCAAGAGCGGCGAGTGCGTGGTGATCGAGGAATACCTGGAGGGCCCGGAGATCTCCGTTCTGTCCTTCACCGACGGCAAGACCGTCGTGCCCATGGTGTCCTCCATGGATCACAAGCGGGCAGGGGAGGGGGATATCGGCCCCAACACCGGCGGAATGGGCACCGTTGCCCCGAATCCCTTCTATACCCCGGCTGTGGCCAAGCGCTGCATGGATACCATCTTCCTGCCCACCGTCCGGGCCATGGCCCGGGAGGGACGACCCTTCAAGGGCTGCCTCTACTTCGGCCTGATGCTCACCAAGGACGGCCCCAAAGTCATTGAGTATAACTGCCGCTTCGGCGATCCGGAGACCCAGGTGGTGCTGCCGCTGCTGAAAACGGATCTGTTCACCGTGATGCGCGCCGTCACCGACGAGCGCCTTGCCGAATGCCCCGTGGAGTTCTCCGGGGATTCTGCCGCCTGCGTCATCATGGCCTCCAAGGGCTACCCCGGCGCCTACGAGAAGGGTTATCCCATCACCGTCCCCGCAGAGCTGGACGCCCAGGTCTTCGTGGCCGGAGCCAAGGAGAAGGACGGCGGCCTCATCACCGCGGGCGGCCGCGTCCTGGGCGTGACCGCCCTGGGCAAGACCCTTCCCGAGGCCCTGGATCGGGCCTACGAAGCGGTGAAAAACGTCCATTTTGACAATGCTTACTATCGCCGGGACATCGGCGCAAGAGCCCTTGCGGCAAAGGAGGTCTGAAGTTCTGATGGTCTATCGTGTTTTTGTAGAGAAGAAAGCGGCCTATGCACAGGAGGCGGAGACGCTCTGCCGGGAGCTGACGGATTTCCTCGGCGTCCGGAGCCTTCGCAGCCTGCGGATCCTGAACCGCTACGACGCCGAGGAGATCAGCCTCGAGCGTTTCCGCGCCGCCATCCCCACGGTTTTCTCGGAGCCCCAGGTGGATATCGCCTGCGAAAACCCCGAGCTCTCCGAGGCGGACGCGGTCTTTGCCGTGGAGTATCTTCCCGGCCAGTTTGACCAGCGGGCGGACTCTGCCGCCCAGTGCGTCCAGCTGATGTTTCGGTCGGAGCGGCCTCTGATCCGCTCCGCCAAGGTCTATGCCCTCTACGGCGAGCTCACCGTGGAGGACGTGTCCAAGATCAAGCGCTACGTCATCAACCCGGTGGAGGCGCGGGAGGCTTCTCTGGCCCTGCCGGAGACCCTTCGCATCGCCTACGACATCCCCACCACGGTGAAGACCCTGGAGGGCTTCCGGGAGCGCACCGAGTCGGAGCTGCTGGAGATGATCGGCAGCCTGGGTCTGGCCATGGATAAGGACGACCTGGCCTTCTGCCAGCGCTATTTCCGGGACGAGGGCCGCGACCCCACTATCACCGAGCTGCGGATGATCGACACCTATTGGTCTGACCACTGCCGTCATACCACCTTCCATACCATCATTGACCAGGCCAGCTTCGCGGACGGGGAGCTCCAGAAGACCTATGAGGACTATCTGGCCCTGCGGATGCGCCTGGGCCGCACCAAGCCCCCCTGCCTGATGGATCTGGCCACCATCGCCGCCCGCTATCTCAAAAAGACCGGCCGCCTGGACAAGCTGGACGAGTCTGAGGAGATCAACGCCTGTACCGTGAAGATCAACGTGGAGGTGGACGGCAGGCAGGAGCCCTGGCTGCTGCTGTTCAAAAACGAGACCCACAACCATCCCACGGAGATCGAGCCCTTCGGCGGCGCGGCCACCTGCATCGGCGGCGCGATCCGCGACCCCCTGTCCGGCCGTGCCTACGTCTATGGGGCCATGCGCGTCACCGGCGCTGCGGATCCCAAGGCACCCGTCTCCGAGACCATTCCCGGCAAGCTGCCCCAGCGGAAGCTGGTGACCACGGCTGCTGCGGGCTATTCCTCCTACGGCAACCAGATCGGCCTTGCCACCGGCCTGGTGGAGGAGCTCTACCATCCCGGCTACGCCGCCAAGCGCATGGAGATCGGCGCGGTTATTGCTGCCGCGCCCCAGGCCAACGTCCGGCGGGAGCGTCCCACCCCCGGCGACGTGGTCATCCTCATCGGCGGCAGCACCGGCCGTGACGGCATCGGCGGCGCCACCGGCTCCTCCAAGGCCCACACCTCCCACTCCGTGGAGACCTGCGGCGCGGAGGTGCAGAAGGGCAACGCCCCGGAGGAGCGCAAGCTCCAGCGCCTGTTCCGCAATCCCGAGGCTGCGCGGCTGATCAAGCGCTGCAACGACTTCGGCGCAGGCGGCGTCAGCGTCGCCATCGGCGAGCTGGCGGACGGCCTGCGGATCGACCTGAACGCCGTGCCCCGCAAGTATGAGGGCCTGGACGGCACTGAGCTGGCCATCTCCGAATCCCAGGAGCGTATGGCAGTGGTAGTCGCCGCCGCGGATGCGGATCGTTTCCTGGCCCTGGCCCAGGGAGAAAACCTGCAGGCCTGCACCGTGGCCGTGGTGACGGAATCCCCCCGCCTGGTCATGGATTGGAACGGCAAGCAGATCGTGAACATCTCCCGGGAATTCCTGGACTCCAACGGCGCGGAAAAGCATATCACCATCGAAACCTCCTGCCCGGAGCGGGAGAGCGCCGTGGCTGTCACCGATTTCCGTTCGGCCTGCGAGGCTGTGGCGGACGATCTGAACCTCTGCTCCCATCGGGGCCTCTCCGAGCGCTTCGACTCCACCATCGGCGCGGGCACTGTGCTGATGCCCTTCGGCGGCAAACGCCAGCTGACCCCCATCCAGGCCATGGTGCATAAGATCTCCATGGAGCAGGGCCACAGCGACGACTGTTCTCTCATGGCCTACGGCTTCGACCCCTGGCTCTCGGAGCGCAGCCCCTATCACGCCGCCTATCTGGCGGTAGTGGACTCTGTTTCCAAGCTGGTGGCCTCCGGCGCGTCCTTTGAGGACGTGTATCTGAGCTTCCAGGAATACTTCGAAAAACCCGGCCGGGATCCCAAGCGCTGGGGCAAGCCCCTGTCCGCGCTGCTGGGCGCATTCCGGGCCCAGATGGATCTGGGCATCGCAGCCATCGGCGGCAAGGATTCCATGTCCGGCAGCTTTGAGAAGCTGGACGTGCCCCCCACGCTGGTGAGCTTTGCCGTCACCACGGATCAGACGCAGCACATACTTTCCCCCGAGTTCAAGCAGGCGGGAAGCTCCGTGTATCTCCTTGCCCCGGAGCGGGACGAAAACGGTCTGCCCAAGCCCGCGTCCCTGCTGGCCCTGTTTGACCGTCTGACCAAGCTCCAGCGGGCCGGAGAGCTGCTGTCCTGCTGGGCCATGGGCCCCGGCGGCGTGCTGGAGGCGGTGCTGAAAATGGCCTTCGGCAACGGCCTCGGCTTCCGCTTCGCCCCCGACTTCGCCCTGTCCGAGCTGCGGAATAAGCAGTATGGCTCCTTCCTGGTGGAGGCGGCGCAGCCCCTGGAGGACGCGGCCTTGGTGGGCAGCGTCACCGCCGAGAACGCCTTCTGCTTCGGCAGCGAGACGGTGGACGGCGACGCCCTCTGCCGCCGCTGGGAGGCCTGCCTGGAGTCCGTCTATCCCACCGGCATGGATCGCGGCGCCAAGCACTGGCCCGCACCCTGCTATGAAGCCACCCGCCGTCCCGCCCCTGCGGTGCTCTGCATCGAGCCCAAGGTGCTGATCCCCGTGTTCCCCGGCACCAACTGCGAGTATGACAGCGCCAGAGCCGTGCGGGAGGCCGGTGCCAAGCCGGAGATCCTGATCGTCAATAACCTCTCCGCCGACGGCATCCGCCGCTCCGTGGATCGCTTTGCCGCGGCATTGAAGGACAGCCAGATCGTCTTCATTCCCGGTGGCTTCTCCGGCGGCGACGAGCCGGACGGCAGCGGCAAGTTCATCACAGCCTTCTTCCGCAACGGGGAGATCAAAGAGGGCGTCACGGAGCTGCTGGAGCATCGGGACGGTCTGATGCTGGGCATCTGCAACGGCTTCCAGGCCCTGGTCAAGCTGGGCCTTGTGCCCTATGGCCGTATCGTGGAGCCCGACGAGGACAGCCCCACTCTGACCTTCAATACCATCGGCCGCCATCAGTCCCGCATCGTGCAGACCCGCATCGTCTCCAATCAGTCCCCCTGGTTCTCCCGGCTGCGGGTAGGGGATATCGTCAGCGTGCCGATCTCCCACGGCGAGGGCCGCTTCATCGCCTCGGAGACCCAGCTGCAGGCGCTGATCCAGAACGGTCAGATCGCTACCCAGTATGTGGATCTGAACGGCGTGCCCAGCTCCGACCTTCGCTTCAACCCCAACGGCTCCGTCCTGTCCATCGAGGGCATCACCTCTCCCGACGGCAGAGTCCTGGGCAAGATGGGCCATTCCGAGCGGGTAGGCGCAGGCCTTTACAAGAATGTTCCCGGCAACTATGACGCGCATCTGTTTGAATCCGCTGTTTCCTACTTCAAATCCATGTGACGCTGCGTGAAAGGAGAAATACGATGGCGACCTTCATTTCCGAACCCTCCCGCACGTTTAACGAGTATCTGCTGATCCCGGGCTACTCCTCTGCGGAGTGCATTCCGGCCAACGTCAGTCTGAAAACGCCCCTGGTGAAGTATCGCCGGGGGGAGGAGCCGGCGATCAGCCTGAATATCCCCCTGGTGTCGGCTATCATGCAGTCCGTGTCCGGCGACCGGCTGGCTGTGGCCCTTGCCAAGGAGGGCGGCGTCAGCTTCATCTACGGCTCTCAGTCCGTGGAGGACGAGGCTGCCATGGTCAAGCGGGCCAAGGATCACAAGGCGGGCTTCGTCCGCAGCGATTCCAACCTGCGCCCGGAGAACACCCTGGCGGAGGTCATCGCCCTGCGGGAGCGCACGGGCCAC
>JAEEZZ010000067.1 GCA_016292255.1 Oscillospiraceae bacterium | reverse complement strand
TTCGAGTCCTACATCGTCCACCACCCACCCCTGACCCTGAAAAGGGCCAGGGGTTCTTGCTTTTTGTGGCAAAAAAACCTTGATTTTCCTTGAAAAATCGGGAAAACTAAAACTTTTCTTCGATTGAACAGACTTTTACACGCATCGGGAATCAGCGGCTTTTTCCCGGAAAACCCAGATCTGTACCCATATTGGGGGTATCAGGCACGTTTCAAAGATGGGTACGCTATACCCCTTTGGGAATGGCCTGTGCAGCAACTCCGGTGATTAGGATTTGCCCCGGCACGATCTCCGCGTCTGTCTTTGCAGGCTGGTTCGCCTGGGCGTTGACCTCCTGGATGAAGCTCTCCAGCTTGACGGCACTCTGCTGCCGCATCTTCTGGCTGACGTGGCCGTAGATGTCCAGCGTGAAGGTCGCCGTGGCGTGGCCGAGATTTTCCTGGAGGGTCTTGATGTCAGGTATAGTTTGGCGTAAAACGCGGTTTCATTTTGCATGGTCACGATGTCCAGCGCCCGCAGACAATCGGCCAGGGTCTCCGGGTGCATTCTCTCGTTTTCCTCCACGGCGGTGGCCGCGTTTTCATAGCACAGGTAGGGCATCGCGCAGGGCAGGGTCACCGTCATACACTTGGCGGCCTCATAGCCCGCCCGGAAGAAGCGGCCCAGCTCCTTTCCGTGAATGCCCGTCAGACCTCCGCGGAAGAAGCAGCCCCGCACTGTCAGCCGCCGCAGGGATTTGATCTCGTGCGCCAGCTTTGCCAGCTCCTCCAGGGTAAGCGTATGGTCCGCCCGGGGAAGCCCGGGGGCCTGCAGGCGAAGTCCGACCCGTACCACGCCCTCCGGCCCGGCCTGCTCCGCCGCCCGCTCCAGCGTCTTCAGATCCTCCAGGCTGCCCGCCACAAAGCGGCAGCAGTCCAGCACCTCTCCCACGGCTGCGTCAAAAGGCGCGGGACAGAAAATCGTATCCGGTGAAAAGCCGCGCTCCTTTGCTGACAAAACCTCAGTGCTGCCGTGCGCCAGAACCCCGCCGGCCGGTTCCGCCTCCGCGATCCCGCGCAGTACCCGCAGCGCAGACCTCTGTCTGATCCAATTGCTCATTCCGTTTTTCCCTTTCCAGAAGATAGACTTATTCTACCGCGTATCAGCAAAATAATCAAGTACACAACGGGAAAGCGTTAAAATACGCGGCGGGCGCACAGCATCCGTCACGGCAGCGGAACAGAAACAAAATCTGAGCGCCGTACTGCTCAATAGCCCCGGCAACACTTGATCTTATGGCGGGAATTACGGGCCCTGATGAAAACGGTTTTAATGCGGACGGCAGAGAAAGCAGTTTGATGGCCTGACTCCGCAAACGATAATATTTCCGGCGGGAAACGCTGTGAACGACCGAGGCTTTATTATTGCTTTTGAGGATCCTCCTCTGTCCGATTTCCCCTGTACGATTTGTGAGAAAGGAAATTGCCTCATCTCCGTAAATGTAAACCTTCTTTTAAGTACGAAAAATATATTGACTACGGTTAACGTATCTGCTATTCTCTTATTATAAAAGCCGAGTTCCATGCGGCATGTACAAAGGAGAACGAGGATGAAAACCGAAGACATTAAAACATTATCTGACTGCAACTGTCCGTGCGGCGATTCGTGTCCGCTCGGCAAGGCGCTTTCCGCAATCGGCGGCAAATGGAAGCTGCGGCTGATTTGTACGCTCTATGTGGACGGCACACAAAGATACAACGACCTATTGAAGAAAACCGGCGGGATCACAAACACCATGCTCGCAACGTCGCTGAAGGAGCTTGAGGCCGACGATATTGTTTTGAGGACACAGTATGCCGAGATACCGCCGCGGGTGGAATACACTCTCACCGAGCACGGCAGGGAGCTCTGGCCGATCCTCCACAGACTTGCCCATTGGGCAGTCGGCGAGGAATATGACGGAGATACCGATGCGTGATAAAAGCAGAAAAGATTATGTTGAAATTTGAACCGTTTTCCCTGTCTGCGCTGATAAACGCGCTTCCATACATTAACAACAACCTCTCGCCTCGCAGTGACCTTTCCGCCGGCTACCTGTATATGTGGCAGGAAGGCGCTGACCTGCAATTTTGTATTTGGCACGATACGTTTGCCATCTGTCAGCGCATCGGTGAGCAGATCGCGTTCAGTTACCCGATGGGCAAAGACCCAGACGGCATGATCGAAGAGCTGACAGAGTATACATACAACCATCGTTTGCCGTTAAGGTTTTTTGCCGTGGATGAAAAAACGCTTGACCGGATCCGTTCCGATACGCGCTTACAGCCGGCGATGTGGGCGTATGACAGACAATGGAGTGACTATATCTATTCCTTTGAAGAGGCGATGACATTCAAGGGAAGGAAATTCAATGGGCAGAGAAATCGCATCAACAAGTTCAAAAGACTGTACGGTGAGCCGCAGATTCGGTTTTTGACAGCCGCCGACAGAGCTATCATTCCATCAATTATGCGATTCGGCTGACAGAGGACGGCAAGATGCTTGGCGAGGTGATCCTTTGGAATTTTACCTCCGACGGCAGTGCCGAGATCGGCTGCCGGGTTTTGCCCGAATATCAGGGCAACGGTTACGGAAAGGCCGCCTTTGGAGCGGCTGCCGACTTTGCGGTGCGAGAACTGAAGCTAAAGCTGTGGGCTCGCTGTTACCGTGGAAATGAGCCGTCCCACCGGATGATTGTCACAAACGGTTTTACCCCGACGTACGAGGATGAGTACTTCTGCTATTTTTCTGAAAGGCGGACTTTTGATTGATGACGGAAAACCCAATGGAGCTCAATCGAAGCCGCGTTTGCCAAATGAATCCGACCGGACACTCCTCCAGGGCATCCCGGAGGAGCGCCAGGTTCTGGAACCGTCAGGAGATGTGAATATGGAAATCCCAGCAAAAAACAAGGCGTTTTCTTTGGTGCTCAAGGGGCTTGTCGCCCTTTCGGCAGCGGTGGGCGTGTTTCTGAGCGCTTTGGCCTCGAAGGACGCCTTTATGGGCGGCAGCCGCGTGTTTATGTACTTCACGATCCAGTCCAATATTGTCATCGCAATACTTTTGCTGCTGGGCGCAGTTTTTCTGCTACGTCGAAGAAAACTGCCCAATGCGTGGTACATAGTCAAATTTGTCGGTACCGTTTCGATCACTTTGACCGGCGTGGTATTTACCTTTGTGTTGGCGCCGACACTGGGCCGATATGCCTGGAACTTGCAAAATGTCCTGACCCATGTGGTAGTGCCTGTGGCCGCGATCCTGGATTTCTTTGTGACAGGTCCTTACGGCGATATCCCCAAAAGGGACGTCCTCCTTGTGACCCTGCCGCCTCTTGCCTATGCTGTCTACGCCGGAATCGGCTACGCAGCAGGATGGGAATTTGCCGGTGGGACCCGCTATCCTTACTTTTTCCTCAACTGGGGCAGTCCGGCAGGTGCTTTCGGCTTTACACGCGAGCTGCCGTTTATGGGCTGCGTGTGGTGGATTCTCGCCCTGCTCCTGTTTTTGCTTGCGGTCGGGTTCGTTTATCTTCTGATTCTGGACAGAATAAAAAGACGAATTACTGTGCGGAGATAAGCCGCATGAAAGCAGCAAGTTGTTTTTCCAAGCCCGAAAACACAAACGCCATTTGCAGATTCGAATGGATTTGCAAAATAGATATTGTACGGCAAATTCCCCTGGGGTTTGCCCAGGGCGGCATCCACAGAAAGTGGATGCCGGATGAAAAAGCTTCACACTGAAGTGTTGCGCTTGTTGCGCCACGCTTTCGTCATTTCGTTCTGCAAAAAAGAATTGACATTTTATATCGCACGCGATATAATACAGTAAATAAATCGCGTGCGATATATTTAGAGGGAAAGAGAATGGATGACAAATATGCCGCTTTGAGATTAAAAAATCAACTGTGCTTTCCGCTGTATGCTGTTTCCAACATCATTACCAGAAAGTACAAGCCGCTGCTTGACAAGCTCGATCTGACGTACACCCAGTACATCGTCATGATGGTTCTGTGGGAGCAGCAGCAGGTCAATGAGAGATTCCTGTGCCGGGCGCTCTGCCTCAAATCCAATACGGTCACACCGCTGCTGCAAAAGTTGGTGGAGAAGGGTTATATCGAGAAGAAAAAGGCGGAAAACGACGAGCGGAATCTGGTGATTACGCTGACGGAAAAAGGCACGGCGCTGCAGGACGAGGCGCTCTGCGTGCCGGAGTCCATTGCCAGGGAGTTCCACCTGAGCCAGGAGGAAGCGATGTCGCTGTATCGGATCCTTTATAAGATTCTTGAAGAAGAAAGAGCAAAAAACGGAGAATGATCAGATGAATTACAGAGAAGACAGAGCCGGAAACCGTCTTTCTGTTCTCGGTTTCGGATGTATGAGGCTTCCCCAAAAGGGCAGAAGCATCGATTTGGAAGAAGCCGAACGGGAGATCATGGAGGCGTATCACGCAGGCGTCAACTATTTTGATACCGCATATATTTACAGCGGCAGCGAAGCCGCGCTGGGTGAGATCCTTGCGCGCAACGGCATTCGTGAAAAGGTCAACATAGCCACAAAGCTCCCGCAGTATCTTGTCGGCAGCAGAGCCGCGCTTGAGAAGTATTTTAACGAACAGCTTACCCGACTGCGCACCGATCATATTGATTACTATCTGATGCACCATCTGACGGATATCGCCATGTGGGAAAAGCTGAAGAACGTAGGGGTGATTCCCTGGCTGAATGAGAAAAAGAAAAGCGGAAGCATCCGTTCCGTAGGATTTTCCTACCATGGCAATTCGGACGGTTTTCTCAAAATCCTGGAGGATTACGATTGGGATTTT
The DNA here is from genome assembly GCA_016292255.1 of Oscillospiraceae bacterium. Lineage (GTDB taxonomy): Bacteria > Bacillota > Clostridia > Oscillospirales > Oscillospiraceae > JAFRPC01. The sequence continues at coordinate 4,882 of JAEEZZ010000067.1, read as the reverse complement.
TGTCAGATTCAGTATAACTATTTCGACGAATGCGCACAGGCGGGCGTCATCGGGCTCAAGGCCGCGGCGGAGAAAGGGATCCCCGTCGTCATTATGGAGCCCCTGCGCGGCGGAAAGCTTGTGGGAATGCTTCCGGAGCGCGCAAAAGAGATCATGCGCCAAAGCGGGCACGGATGGACGGCGGCTGAATGGAGCTTCCGTTGGCTCTATAATCAGCCGGAGGTAACGGTTGTCCTTTCCGGCATGAATTCCCTTGAAATGGTGCGAGAGAACTGCCGCGTCGCGTCCGAGGCCGGCGTCGGCCGGTTTACGCCGGAAGACAGCGAAGTACTCAGACGGGTCACGGAGGAAATCCGAAAGAGCGACAAGGTGGGCTGTACTGGGTGCAGATACTGTATGCCCTGCCCCAAGGGCGTGGATATTCCGGGCACTTTCCGCTGCTACAACGCCATGTTCATCGAATCTCCGCGTCAAGGGCGGTTTCAGTACGCCCAGACCGTGGGACTTACAAAGGAGCCGGCATTTGCCTCCCAGTGTATCGGCTGCGGCAAGTGCGAGACCCATTGCCCCCAGCAGATACCGATCCGCGAAAAGCTGAAGGAAGCCGATCAGGCGCTGCGTCCGCTGCCATATAAGGTTGGGATTCATATTGCCAGGAAATTCATGTTCCGCAAAGCAAAAAACAAAACCGGCAAAAGGAAAGGAGCCTCAGCATGAACGTATTCGAAACCATCAGACACAGAAGAAGCGTCCGAACCTTCGATGAAACCGCGCTTCGCCCCGAAGACGCGCATAATATCCTGGAGTTTGCCGAAAAACTCGAGAACCCCTTTGACCTTCCGATCACGTGGAAGCTGCTTGACGCAAAAAAGTACGGACTCTCAAGCCCGGTAATCGTCGGCGCGAACACCTATATCGCAGGCAAAATGCGGCGCGCGCCGCACGCTGAGGAGGCGTTCGGATATGTGTTCGAAAAGCTTGTTCTGTTTGCCGAGAATCTCGGCGTCGGCACGACCTGGATCGCCGGAACGATGAACCGGGAAGCCTTTGAAAAAGCGATGGAGCTCGCGGAGGACGAGGTCATGCCCTGCGTCAGTCCGCTGGGGTATCCGGCAAAGAAGATGTCCCTGCGCGAGAGCGTCATGCGCAAGGGCGTCAAAGCGGACAGCCGCTTCGACTTCGGGGAGCTGTTCTTTGATGGCTCGTTCGAGAAGCCCCTGACACGGGAAGGCGCTGGAAAGCTCGCCGAGGTGCTGGAGGCTGTTCGCCTTGCGCCGTCAGCCGTAAACAAGCAGCCGTGGCGCGTCGTGCTCTGCGGCGAAAAATCGCATTTTTACGAGAAACAAAGCCGCGGGTATAATACCGAAGGTTGGGATATTCAAAAGATCGACATGGGCATCGCCCTCTGCCATTTTGAGCTCGCGGCGCAGGCGCTCGGGCTGAGGGTATCGTTTGAGACCGCAGATCCGAAGATCAGCGCCGGCGACGGCACCAGCTATATCGGATCCTTTGAAATCAAGCAGTGAATCAGGCCCAAGCCGCAGGCGGAAAAAGCGGGAACTTTGCGCATTTGGAATGCGCACAAATTATAAAATAAAAAACGGGAGGACAAACAGGTATGAAGATTGCAATATTGAACGGAAGTCCGCGAAAGGAAAACACCGCTGCCATGGCAGAGGCCTTCCGCCAGGGTGCCGAGGCAGCGGGACATGAGGTTGAGGTGCTCCAGGTGGGCAAGATGAAGATCAACGGGTGCCTGGCCTGCGAGTATTGTCACGGCAAGGGAGCGAGCAAGTGCATCCAGAAGGACGATCTGGAGAAGCTGATGCCCGCCTATCTGGAGAGCGACATGATCGTCTTCGCCTCTCCTATCTACTATTTCGCCCCCACAGCCCAGCTGGAGGCCGCCTGGCAGCGGGTGTACTGCATCGGCAAGCCCGCCAAGGCGACCAAGGCCGCCCTGCTGCTGAGCTCTGCTTCCGGTTTCTATGATGCCGCCATTGCCCAGTATAAGGGATTCACCGCCTATACCGGGCTCCAGGATATGGGCGTCTGCACAGCCACCGGCGAGGAGAACAAGTCCGAAGCGAAGCTGGCTGAGATCAGGACCTTTGCCGAAAAGCTGTAAAGGGCCAGGGGACCAGCATCCTGCTGATCCACCGTCACTGCAACCATTCCGGCAAACCGAAATCTTTCCCAAGCGCCAAGATCTGTTGCGCCGCCGACGAACTCCCAACCGCGGAACTGCAAGGCCCGGAGAATCTTTGGCATATCAAGCATGAAGCAAACACCGTTCCATACATAGGAGATGTACGATGGAAAACAGCACTTCTTTTGATCTGCAAAAACACATCGAGCAGGGCGTGGAAGCAATCGTTGCCGACACCCTGAAAGCCACACTGAAAAATCCCAAAGAGAGCGCCTTCATGGCAAAGTTTGCCATTGCCAGCAGGAAGGCATCCAAGACCCGGCTGAAGCTGGAGGCGGAAGGGCTGCATGTGCCCGGTTTTCTGATTGCCAGCATCACCTCCAGCTGCAATCTGCACTGCGCGGGCTGCTATTCCCGCTGCAGCAACGCCACCAACGACGCGCCGCCCGTGGATCAGCTCAGCAGCGAAGAGTGGCTGCGCATCTTCCGGGAAGCGGAGGAACTGGGGATCAGCTTTATTCTGCTGGCCGGCGGAGAGCCCATGATCCGGCGTGACATTGTGGAGGCCGCAGGCAAGGTGCGAAACATCATCTTCCCGGTCTTTACCAACGGTACATTTATCGACGAGCGCTACTTCAAACTCCTGGATGACTGCCGCAATCTGATCCCGGTACTGAGCATTGAGGGCGGGCAGGAGATCACCGATGCCCGCCGGGGGACCGGCATCTATCGGCTGGTGACCGACAACATGCGCAGGTTCAAGGAAAAGGGCCTGATTTTCGGGGCCTCCATCACCGTCACTACGGAGAATGTCCGGGAGGTCAGCTCTTCGGCTTTCCTGGATTCGTTGATGGAGCAGGGCTGCAAGCTGGTCATTTTCGTGGAATTCGTCCCAGTTACGGAGGAGGCCAGGCACCTGGCGCCCGGGGACGCCGAACGGATGTATTTGGCTGAAGCCATGGAGAATCTGCGCCGGAAGTACACCGAGGCTGTGCTTCTCTCCTTCCCGGGAGACGAGCTGGCCATGGGCGGCTGCATGGCGGCAGGTCGGGAGTTCTTCCACATCAATTCCCACGGCGGCGCTGAGCCCTGCCCCTTCTCCCCCTATTCCGACGTGAATATCCGGGGCAGCTCTCTCAGAGCGGCCATTGCATCACCTCTGTTCCGACGGCTTCAGTTGGAGGGCGTTTTGAGCGGCGAGCATGTGGGCGGCTGCGTCCTGTACGAAAAGCGGGAGCTTGTCGAAGCCCTTGCGGCCGGAAAGACAATCGCAGCCTCAGGAAGACAGTGATGCGGCTTTCTGATTCTCACCCGGCTGATTTCCATTACAACCACTACGACGACTTCTGGGGTTATGAAGATGCTGGGGGTTATTGGGATAAGCCACGTCTTCGCACACAATTCTCTATAAATAATTTGACGAAAAAAGGGCAAAAGAGCTATGAGCATATACGATTTCAAGGTCAAGGACAGAAAAGGAAACGAGGTCAGCCTGCGCGATTACGAAGGCAAGGTGCTGCTGATCGTCAACACCGCCACGGGCTGCGGTTTTACGCCGCATTACGAACCGCTGGAAGCCATGTACAAGGAGTTCCGGGAGCAGGGTTTTGAGATCCTGGACTTTCCCTGCAACCAGTTTGCCAATCAGGCGCCCGGCACAGAGGACGAGATTCACCAGTTCTGCACGCTGAAATTCGGCACGGAGTTCCCGCAGTTTGCCAAGATCGACGTCAACGGCGAGAACGCCTCCCCCCTGTTTGCGTATCTCGCGGCGGAAAAGCCTTTTGAAGGCTTCGGCAACGGCCCCATGAGCGCGGCCATGGACAAATATGCGGCGATGAACAACCAACAGTTTGGCGACAAGGCGTACGTCAAGTGGAATTTCACCAAGTTCCTCGTCAACCGCAAGGGAGAGGTCGCGGCCCGCTTTGAGCCCACCGTGGACATGAAGGAGGTCCGCGACGCGGTTGCCGCGGCGCTTGTCAAAAAATAAGGTGAAAGGATGAATCTGATGAAGATTGCAGTCAGATACTACACGAAAACAGGAAATACGAAACGTCTCGCGGAAGCGATCGCCGCCGCCGTCGGCACAGAGGCACTGCCGATCAGTACTCCGGTTGCGGAGCCGGTAGACATTCTCTTTCTTGGCAATTCCTACTATGCTTTTTCCATCGATCCGGAAGTGCGCAGCTTCCTGCAAACGTTGGACAAGGACAAGGTTGGCCGCATCGTCAACTTTGGCTCCGCCGCGATGCTGAACTCCACCTGGAAAAAGGTCAAGGCTGAAGCGGACAAGCGGGGCATCCCAATGGATCAAAGAGAATTCCACTGTAAGGGTGAGTTCAAGGGCGTCCACAAGGGCCGACCCAATGACGAAGATCTGAAGGCTGCTGCGGCGTTCGCAAAGAAAATCGCAGCAGAATAACAGAAACATAGCATACTGAAAGGAGACTGACAATGCCTTACGAAAAACTGTTTAACCCAGGAACAATCGCCAATCTGGAACTCAAGAACCGCGTTGTTATGCCCGCCATGGGCTGCTCCCTGGCGGAGCCCTCCGGCGAACCCGGGCCCCGGATGATCAAGTACTATGCCGACCGCGCCAAGGGCGGCACGGGCCTCATCATCACGGAGATCACGAGGATCGACGATGAAACCGGCGTTGGCACCCCGAACCAGCTGTCCGTCACCAACACCCATGTGGTGGGCCAGCTCTCCCGGCTGGTGGAGGCC
>JAEEZZ010000066.1 GCA_016292255.1 Oscillospiraceae bacterium | reverse complement strand
TTACGATCCCGGAAGATCTTCCGCTGCCTGTTCCGGAGATCTCCGTGAACACCAGGCAAGGGGTTTGGGTCAACTACGCAGCCTCGCAAAAAAAGTGATGTACGTCACAGATTGGATACTGTAACATACATCACTCTGGTGCAGCGTGATGAAAAAGATACCGGGAGGATTCCTGCCATTCAGAAGGGTTGTGAAATCATTACCATTATGATGAATGGCAAAGCATACAAAGACAAACGGGACAGTCCGGAGGGCTGTCCCGTTATAGAGCACTTGTTTTTCGGTGTTTCCAGCGGCGCGAGACTGGCGGCGGTTGTATCCAGGCAGACCCAGGATGAGAGCTCCGCATCATTCTCCATCGGAACCGGCTCCGGCGCTGAGGAGGTCAACACCGAAAAGACGACGCAGCCGACGGCGGCGATGAACAGAGCCAGGGCGACGAGCTTTCTTTTCTTCGGGAAACCGCAGATGTAGCTTTTGACGCGCTGTTTTGCATCCATTGTGGTACTCCTGTCCGCTCTGTGGGCGGACAGTGTTTGCTGCAGCGATCCCATCGCAATGCTTCCGGGAACGCATCGCTGGGAATCCACAGGATCGGGGCTCAATCCGAAACCCAGGTGAATTCAAAATAGGAATTGCCGATGTCCGTGGCGAATTGGATGGTAAATTCCGAGTACTTTTTCAGCGTGGATTGGCGCACGATGGGCATGGTCACATTCAGCGTGTCCCAGTCTTCGTAGTTCCAGGGCTCGTCGAGCGCATGGCCGTAGCCGGGGCCGCAGGAGCTGCCGACGTGAACCGGGTAGAGCATGTACCCGCTGTAGTCATAGCCGTGATCCGATACGAGCGCCTCGTCCATCCAGCTCCGGTCGAAGTAGATTCTGCAGCACATCCCGAAGATCTCTTTATCATAATAATCCGTTTTTGCTTTGAGCCCGATATGGAGACACTCACCGGGACGAATCTCCTCATCCGAGAAGGTACAACGGCAGATGTAGCGAACCGACCAGGGCTTGTCCTCCTCGTCGATACGCTCCTCGGGGTCATAGATGTGCGTGGAACTGTGTTCATACTGGCTGCATTCATAGGTATTCACGTAGTCGCCGTCGGCGTCGGTGCTGTTCTGTGCGATCTGGTCAAAGCGGCTGTTGGTCAGAACCCATTTGCCGGGAATGATCGGATCGTCAGTATCGTCCGGCTTCTTTGTTTCCTGTGTGGATTCTCCATGCGATTGATCAAGCAAAGACTCCGCGATACTTTCAGCTTCTCTGCTGGCCGCCAGACTTTCGTCCCGCGCTTCCTGACGTTCTTGAATCTGCTCATCGGTCGGCCCGCATCCGCTCAAAAGTCCCGCCAGACACAAGCAGGCGAGCAAAGCGGCCAGGATCCGAAAAGCAATGCTCCGTTTCATGCGATCACCTCCTTTCAAAATCAACATACCATGCCGCAGAAAAAATGTCAATGCTTCCGGCCACAATTCTCCGGCCAATGCAGGACGCCGCGGCGGCTGCCCCCATGGGCAAGGTTCTGAGCCGTGCGGAGGGTGCTCCGACCTGCCGCAACTTGACGAAAAAGAAACCAGGCGACAATTAGGTTTTGCGCCGATTACCCTTCGAGCTTCTAACCGCTGTTCATCTAATTGTTTCGATAGTAACTATATCATATTCAAATAAGCATACTCCCGAATTGTCTCCAGTAACAAGAATAATGGAGCCAATGCCTTTGAATGGTGCGTCATCCTCCTGGTTATCTGATCTCGACTCAAAGACATCAATATAGCCAGTATATGTCATACCATCTGTTGTGACTACACGAACCTTTTTCTGCTCGGCTTCCGCCATAATAGAATAGATTTCTTCTTTGCTTTGCATTTTGTTGTATGGATTAATCCAAAAACTGTTCATAGGGACGCAACGCCGCTTTGGCGCTTGTCAGCTTCTTTTGTGCAGAATATTCGTTCCTCATAGCGGATGAATATTTCGCAACGATTTCGTCAAAAGACGGATCGTCGATCCGCAGGAAACCGTCTGCAAAGGCAGCGAGCATATACTTTTTCTCGGCAGGATCATCCCCGAACGTAAAGCAGTAGCTCAGCCCGTCCATGCGCTTGAAGCTGGCAGGGCCGAAACTCTTGTGCCGAACAGCCGCACCGCTCTGAAGCAAAGAAATAATTGACTCTCTCGCAGTATACATATCCTGCAATCCGGATTCCGCATCCTGAACCGCTTTCATGTGCTGCTCCGCTTTCTCTTTTTGCGCCAGATACAGTTTGATCTCCTGCGAAGAAAGAGGCTTGTTTGTCCCGAACAGGTTATAATGCCAGACACAGAAAATCAGATCAAACGCCAGAATATGAAGGTTGGGATCGGGATGGAATTCCCGGGTCGTATTCTCATATCTGCTCAGATGGGTTTTGATCAGGGGCGGATATTCTCGGATTGCCGCGACCAGCTCGTCGCAGAAGCGATAGTAGACGGGGAGCTTGAAGTTCGCATAGGTTCCCCAATCATCGTAGAAACCGACGCAGTTCGCAAAATATTTGGCTTCGGTGTTTTTGCAAAGATAGTACCGTTCCGGGTCGTGCAGCCACAGATACGCCATAGCTGACCGCTGATCGTTCCCGTACATGAAGCTTCCTGGATAATGCTTATCGAGCAGTATGTCGCACTGCCGCAGAAATTCGTCGATCCTTCTCTGCTGTCCGACCAGATCCTCTTTATCGGCTTCAAACAGATCTCGGAACATTCTGCGTATTGTCTCCCCTTCTCCGTGTTCTTCGGCCATTTTGGCCAAGCCGTCAAAGGGACGGATCGAGCTGTCGACCAAATTAATGGACACCTTACTTGCTTTTCTTAGAACCGAGGCAAAATCCTCCGCGTCCAGATCAAACACATGCCGAAAAGCCAATACAGCCTCCCACTTGTAGTTTTCATCATCCCCTGGTGGCGGCATGTTGAAAATGTCGAACTTCGAAATATACCCGTCGAACAACTCGTGAAGTACTTTTTTATTCATATTGCACCTCTCTGATCAAATGTCATTGATGTCGTATAGATATAGCTTGCTATCCGCTTGAATACAAACCCAGGATTTCATCGTGGAACAGGGGAAGTTCACGCTGCTGCATTCACCAACATCGGAATTCTTTGGTGGGAAATCGAAGCGCACTGGGTCAACGTAGTCTCCGTTTTGATTGCGGATAAGAACGTATTTCACGCTTCCGAATCCGTCTTCCCCGAAATCCAAGAACAGCTTTGAAGTATCGTCGCTGAGCGCAAACCCACAGAAGCCCTGCAAGGCAACTCTGTGCTTTTCAACCTGTCTCAAATCACTTGAAAGGCAAAGGATCTCCCCGGACGGAAACAGATGGAACCAGATCTGCTCCTTGCTATCAAGGGTGATATCTGCGCAGAACAGCGCGTGGTCGTCCCCGTATTTGCCAATCGCGTTTCCTTCCCCATCAAACACCATCAAAGGAAGCCTTGCCTCGTCACAGAGGTTTCCATAGTACCCGACCGCAATGCTGCCGTCGCTCCTGCTGACAATTCTGCGGACGTTCTCGTAAATCTTGAACTGCCCATCGTCATTGGTCGGGATCATCGGCAGGATCGTCTCCTTCCGGCTGTTTGTCGTCTTCACCGACGCTTTTAGAATCCCGTCATAGAGAATCACCGTAGACGCGTTCCCGTCCTGAAGCGTAAAGCGATATCTGTTGAGCTCCTCCGGGCCGTCCTCTCCGATGCGGTACTCCAGGACTCGATACCGCATGATCGTGTGATCGACGTGGAGCATATGAGCCTTGCTTCCGTAAATCTTATCACAGGATTCAAACAACAGAAGGATTCTTCCGTCCGCCATGATCGGACAGCACAAGTAATTCCATTGCTCCGGTTCCTTTCCGTTGTCGCTCCATCCGCTGTTCCAGTCATCCAGAATTTTCCGGACGTCTATCACAGCCTTCGGCTCTATGGAGATCCGGCTGAATTTCAGGACTGCTGCGCGGGGAACCTCGGCCATTGCGGAAAGCAGCTTGACCGCATCCTGCGGGAAAAACGGAAACGCATCGGACGACGGATTGAGCACCAAGGCTTTACCCGAAGCTGCCTGCGTAAACTCCCGCAGAAGATCTGTTGCAGGATAGCGCACGGTCAGGAAAGGTTCCGTTCCGGCCATGCGGACCTTCTCCAAGCTTGTGAAGGCATAAAGGCAGGTTTTCCCGGATGACGAAACGACCTCTTTTTTCACCATGCCCGGAAGCTTTTCCAGAAGCCTTTCCTCCGGGAAGTCTGTTTCATTCATCCCGTCGCCGATCAGGTCGATCGGGACGAGCCATTCCTCTCCGGCAGCCAGACAAATTGTGATCGCGTTCATCACCGAAAGGACGGTGGAGTCATTCTGATGTTCCCGGTATTGCTCCAACGCGGTTTCCAAATGTTCATTCGTTCCGATAATCATTCCGGCCTCCGTTCAATTTATCTGTTTTTGTCTTCTCTTTTCAAAAAACAAAACCTGCGGCAGACAAAACAGGACGTTTCTCCCGGCGCTGTTTCTATCTCACACGAAAATCTCGCGCAAGTGCTCCCGATACTCCCGGATTTCCGGAATGCGGCCGAATTCCGCTTCCAGCACATCGCAGACGGAACGGTAGTACCAGGCGTGTTCGCGCTTGTCCTTCTGGTTGAACCGATCCCAAAGCGCGTCGCCCAGGTCCCGATAGTCCCTGCGCATCTCCCGGATGTTGGAGAGCTTGTCACCCAGACAGATGATTTTTGCGTTCCGGTCCAGAGAAGCCAGATGGTTGATTGTTGCCTGCTTGCGCAGCTTCCAGGAGGACGAAGCGGGCAGCTCCGTCATTTTGTCCTCGCTTTCGGCCATGACCAGAGAATTGACCCTGGGCCCGAATTCCCGTTCAATATCGTCTCCGTTGAGATGGGTGTCTTCCACCACGTCGTGCAGTACTGCGGCGGCCAATACGTCCTCATCCTCCGTCAGGCCCGCGGCAATGGTCATTGCCTCGATCGGGTGCAGAATATAGGGGCGGTCTTTTCCCTTGCGCTTCGTTCCGGCATGGGCAAAAACAGCAAATTGAATCGCGCGTTCCACAGTTGTCATCATCATCTGCTCCTTCTTGTTTCGTTGTTCTGTTCGGGCTTCGTTATTCCTGCCGTTCGACGGACCGAAAGAAGCAAAAGCACCCATCGTTTCCGACAGGTGCAGTCACGCAACGTTCCCCATCGTTCAAGCTTTACCACCTTGCTGTTGCAGGTTGGTGTGCGGTCAATGGGCTTGTCCCTCGCGCACTCTCTATGGTATATAATAGCATATCGAATTTCAGAGCAGTTGTCAAGTCTTTCCGTCGAAATTTGCTTCAAACCTGTCCAGAATCGCCGTCAGACCCGGCCCCAGCAGCTGTACCGTCTTTTCTCGCATGACGTTTGGAATCTCATAGTACGCGCCAGCAATCGCGCCGGTGATTGCCGCGAGGGTGTCGCTGTCGCCACCGAGAGAGACCGCGTTCTTGATCGCGTCCTCAAAGTCAACGGCTTCCAGAAACGCTTTAATTGCCTGCGGAACCGTTTCCTGGCAGCTTTCGTTGAATTCGTAGGTCGGTCGGAGCTCATCAAGTGTGAACCACAGATCGTAGTATTCCGCTGATACTATCTGCTCAATTTCGGTTTTGCTGCTTCCATGCAGTGCCATCCAGGTACAGACCGCAGTCGCTTCTGCGCCCTTCAAGCCCTCCGGGTGGTTGTGCGTTATGCCGGTGACAAGTCTGGAAAGCAATTTCACCTCATCCAAGTCCCTTGCGGCATAGGCGACCGGACTGACCCGCATCGCAGCTCCGTTTCCGAAGCTGTTGTAGGGCTCATGGCCATCCAGAAACAGCCACATTCCGAATCGCTCTCCATAGCCTCTGTCCGGGTACCGTCTGCCAAGCTCATGCATGGCCCGATCCGTATATGCTGGGAGCAGATCCCAATTACCGTCTGCCCCGAGCAAGGCCAGCGCCACGGCAAGGGTCATGACAGAATCGTCCGTAAACGTGCACGCATTCCCGTGATGCCCAGCAAACGGAACGAAGTCTTTTGTTTTGATGTTGTCAAATTCGTAAACAGAACCGACAATATCTCCGATGATTGCTCCAATCATTTCTAAACACTCCGTTCTTTAGAATTCTGAAAGCTTTTTTGTTCAGAGGATGATATCCTTTGGGTACTGGTGGTACCAATTATATGGATGCAACTCCTCAACGCATTTTTTATAGAATGCTTCAACTGCCTGGTTTATCCCATGGGTGAATCCCGGGTCCATCGCTCTTTTTCCAAACAATTCAAGATATCGAGCGGAGTATTCATATCCCATTTCCCGGCAGGCTGCTGATAAAATAGCGATTTCCGCTTTCTCGGCCTCTGAGCGTGTGCTCGGATCGGAAATCAACTCCACACCATACCAATTTGAAGCATAGTGTGAAGTAATATCGTCTGTGACTTTCTTGATCTCTTGGAACAGGTCGCGGAATGATACACAGGGGACATCCAGCATCTGCAGCCTGTAAACGGAAATGCTGTTTTGCTTTGCCAAGCCTGATGCGTCTCTGTCAATTTTATAGGTCGGATAAACGTAAAAATCCCAGAAAGAAAGATCCAGCATATTGTCAGACTTACTGGTTGCCTTATAGTGGGCAAACACATAGAGATCATTGTTTCGTTGGGCAACTTTTGATTTGGATTGCCAGTCAATTGCTTTTCGTATACTGAATTTCAACTGACTCGGAGGTAAGGTAATCGGCTCTTTATCGTCCGGAGTATCAATCTGAACGCTGGCAGAGGATTTGACCTCAATCCTGCTTGCGCGTTTCCCATGCGGGGTGGTGATTTCAGGACCGTCAATATCAAATGCCTCCACACCCGTTTTTACGGCGTCGTCCCCCAGCGCGTCAAAGCCGCCCTCGGTCAAGGCGCATCTGACCAGAAACTCCGCGAAGCTTCCCCGTGTCATATTCAGCAGGATTTCGGAAAGATTGATGCTCCAAAAATCCAGCATGGAATACGGCAGTTCTTTCCCGTTGAGAAGAAGTTTTTCGGTCCCTTTGTATCTACCGGTATGTCTCATGTGTTCCTCCCCTTATGGTATCTATTATCAGCGTATAACCGTACTTCCGCCGCGTGGGTCAAGTTTTTTCATCAGCCAGGAAAACAGCAATGTTTTGGTCGGCCGGACGTTAACGAACAACAATCATAATAACAATTTACTGTGCCTGATAACGATAGAATAACGGCCGTCTGGAGTCTGGGAATGGCTGATGACGGAAAAAAAGAATTATTCCACGTTAATTTCCATGATCTCGGTGTTGTTCAGCTGATCCAGCGCAACTTGAGCCATTGCCAGTTCGTCGCTGGCAGCCTCATAGTCTTTCTTCGCGGCCTCAATTTCATAATTTGCATATTCGTATTCGATCAGATTTGAGCGTCCGTTGTTGGACATTCGCTGCTTGGGCAGAGCGGACGCCATTTTTCCGAGGCGGTTTTTCCGTTCGTTCAGCTGCGGGAGGTATACCAGGAGTTGATCTACGGTCATGTCAAACCCATCCACGAAGTGCGTGGTATTGAATACGCTGATTGCGTGCTTGATCGCCCGGATGTCTGCTTCGAGCTTTTTGAGCCTATCCTGTGTATCTCTGTAGCTGTATTCCGGTCGGGCACGTTCTTTGTCTTCTGTCGTCGCGGCAACAAAAGTACGGCTAATGTTCTCCTGATACAACAGAACGTCGCGCTCCTCCTGCCGCTTTCGGAGCAGCTTGTTTGCCTGTGCGGATGTGTATTTCATCACACGACCCTCCTTTTACAATCATTGTTTCAGGTGTCTTTCCATGATTGATTATAGCCGGGTGTCGTGGACAAATATGGGATAGGTTACTTCTGATTATGATATTTCTCCCTGATTTGATCTAATAAGTGAACAAACTCCTTCCGAATCTCTTCCGGTTCAAGAATCTCAACGCTATCCCCGTGCTGCAGCAGCCATGCGTTCAGACCCCAGCCGTCGCTTACGGTTGCGGAGACGAGCATCGTGTTGTCAATCACTTTCTCAATTCGGAAATTGCTGCCGAAGGTATCAACAAGCAGATCCGTCATATCCGCATCCACACGGAGACGGATTCTTGTCTGCTTTCCACCGTAATTGTTGAGGTTCCGATTGATGTATTCCTTCATCTGCATATCGGCATTTGGGCCGAGGAGTTCTTCCATCGGAACGATCGGCGCATCCAGTAGGTGAAGCTCTCTGATACGATCCAGGCGGTAATAGGACAGGGTCTTGTATCGCTCAAAATTGCCGATCAGATAGTATCTGTCCTGCCGCCAAATCAGCGCATACGGGGAGATCTGATATTCGGCTCCGTCGTACCGCAGATGTTTTTCCAGATCGTTTCCTGTAAAAACATAACGGAATCCGACCTTCTTCTTTCTGCGAATCGCAGTCAGCAATTGATCAATGGCGTTTTTTGTTGTAGGGTCTCCGTTCTTTACGTTTGAGAATACGGGGGTTGCGCTTCTCAGCACAGCTTGCCCCGCCTTGCTGGCAAGGGACGCGATGCGCTTGCAGAGGCTTTCGCTGTTTTCTGACGTCAAAAAGCCCGCCCCGGCAACCGCGTCAATGATGACTTTCAGCTCCCAATCCTCAAATTCGCGGGAGGCCAGATAATAACCCTGCTTGTTGTCCTCATGCAGGAGAATATCGTATCCGTAATCCTGAAGCGCTGCGATGTCCCGCAAAACAGCCTTCCGTTCAGCCTCCATTCCGTACAAATGTAATTGGTGAACGATCTGGTTCGCGGTGATTGGGTGATCTTCGTTTGTCTCCCGAATGATCGAAAGAACTCGCAACAATCTGATCTTCGTTTGTTCCATCTGATTTCTGACCTCCGTTGCGTACAGCCTCCAATAAACAATCTAGTATTACGCCATCATTATACAGGTTAACAGCTATAAAAGCAATGAAAACTACACATGGATAAGAGCGTCATTTTCCAACATATGTATTATGGCTTTCCTATGTGTCTCTGAAGTAGACAAGTGGTTTTTTATATGTTATGATATTATATAATGCTGTAATTCTCATAAGACAAAAACTGTCCTAAACATGTGGTGGATTACCGTGTATACTATATATATCCTAGAGAGATGAGGTGCAGATAAATGGTTAATGCCTACGAACTTTCCAAATATGTGGAGCGAATTTTCGATAGATACAATGCGATCAGAGCTGATTTCTTATCTGAATATGACGCTCAAAGCGACAGTTTTATTGACCGGCCATTGTTTCCGGGTGGATTTGTAGATGATTGGACACTTTCTAGGCTGTCTATCCACTTAGGTATGGACAAGCAGGAAATCCTAAACATGGATGAACTTGCAGCAAGACGATACGCAGAAAAGTATCCTTTTTTTGGCTTGTATAATGAATTTCTGAGGCGGTGGGCTTTCTCTTCAGGTTTTAAGGGAGAAGCGCCAACCCCAGAAGAGCAGCTTCTTCTTGCCATTTTTGGCGAGAAGAGCGGTATCACTGTTGAGCCACGATATAACTACTCGAATGTTAAGTCCCGGCTCGTCAGGAAGCTAAAGGAAATTGATGCTGTAGTGCCTGGCACATATCACAAGAATGCAAAAATTGAAAATCTGCACATTGAAACAGAAATCTTCTTTTCATTCCCTCGTTGCCCTGAAATGATAAGATCATTCAACACAATGGTGCAGCGGCTGAAAGAACTGTTTTTTAAGGCGGTCAACTCTGATCTGTGCGAAGAAGAAATACACGAGATGAATTTCCTGGCCTCATGGTTTCATGCTGGCGACAGAGTTATGCCAAACACGCTGATTACTTATGAAAATGTTTGCCGATACAGGGAGGCATATAAAGAGGAAACATATAAAGACTTTTTCTCCTATGTAAAGATCCGCAGGTTTAGCTACAGTGGAGCACTCTTTCCAACCAAGGATTTTATTCCCTGGCGATGTAAAGAGTTCTTTGATGACATCGATGCTGCCCAGCAGTTTTGCAACGCATTTCCTGGGGAAAACATTAAAGCTGCAATGCGCGAGTTTATGATGAAAATAATGAACTTTTATTGCTGGTTTAATTGGTCGGATGCCGCTCATATTGAGTTTTCTCCAGAAGAAGAATCGGAGATGAGATACATCTGCGATGATGATTATCTCCCTGTTGAGGAGAGAGCAAAAAGGCCAACAGAATTGTATGTTGAAAAGACTGCTAAAGAGACTTCTGATTGGACTGAATATATTGATGTAATTAAAAAGGCAATCTCCCCCGAGAAAAAAGGAGGGCTTAAACCAGTATTTTTTGAATCGAGCGCAGATGACATACTGAATGTTCGCCGTACAATACGGCGGGTTTGGTGCAGGAATTAAGGAGGTAACGGAAATGGAAAAGTTATCTCCACAGCAAAATGCTGGCATGATGTTACGAAAGTTAATCCAAGAAAACTACCGCTCGCAGGAAGACTTTTCTTACGATTATGGTATGGATATTCGCACTGTCAGCAGGTACATCAATAATGGTATCAACAAGATTGATGTTGTACAGGAACTGGCAGAGTTCTTTGATGTTCCCTTTATAGCTTTCTTTTCTGACCAGCCAGCATAGCGTGGCGGTTGATAGGCCGAAAAGGGCAAACTGTAAAAGTTTTACGACAAAAACTGTCCTACAAAGATTTCGCCTTTGCTGATATGATGTAACCACAAACCAATAAAGGAGTGTGCGTTATGGGTTGGGCAAAGTACGAGGAAGATAATTATGAAATCGCTATGGAGCGACTGTATCTTTGGGAAGACAGGCAACAAACCGTCGTTATGAAAGCACCCCCAAGTACCCCCGTTGTTCCTGTTTCAATCGTCTTGATGAACAGAAACAACGACACTCAGCAATGTGTGAGCAACGAAATCATAGGTTGCCAGTTTACAGACAAACAATTGCAGTGTCAGGATTGTGGAAACAAGTTTAGGTATTCTGCCTCTTTCCAAAAAGTTGTCCGGGATAATAACTGGATAGAGCCTAAAAGATGTCGGGCGTGCCGTTTGATCAGGAAGAGTACATATATCCAGAGGACCGACTCTACCACGAGGATTGCGATATGATCGGAACTGCTGATATATGGGATGTGGATCAGCGACATCCTTTTGACAGAAAACGAATGTCCAGAGACCATAATCGAACGATTTCAGGTTCGAATGTTGGGTGTTCCCGCTGTGTGGGGTATTGTCAATTCTCGGAGCACCCAGGCTTCTTAACAGAAAAACAGCGGGTAGAACATAACTGTATTGGAAAAGCTTGTAATTACTACATTGCGAAGCAACAAATGTCACGGCGCACAAAACAAGTTCAGGATCATAACGATTCCCTTTGCAGAAAGATAAAGGAAACTGCGGCTGCAGTTTGCGAAGCAGTGAAAATTCTTGATGTCACAGAAGAACACACGGACAGTTACCGAGTATATTTCATTACAGTCACTAACGATTATTCCTTTCTGGGTTGCGCAAAACAACTGAAAACACAGTACGGGATCAATGTGACTTTTACAAAACTTGAATATGACTTTGACACATGTGTTCAATTACTGTGTTGTGAGTAATCATGGATAAATCAAAAAATGTCGTTTGACGCACAGTGCGGAACATCACCACAACCGAAGGGGGCGTTTTATTGTGGGTTTGTTTGATCTTGAGGCGCTGTTCGATTTTAGCGGGGACGGCAAAACTGACATCGGTGAAGAATTCATTGCATTTATGATGTTTGAGGAAATGCAACAGGAGAACAGAGAAGAAGTTCCAGATGCCGTGGATAATTTGGACGAGCTTGGTGAGGGCGAAGATTGGGATGACAATGATCAAAATGATTAAGTATTGCTCTGCAATACAATAACAATTTTGAATAGACAGATAGTAATAGTAACGGGCTGTATAGAAAAGCAGACTTTTATCCACACTCCAAGAGGGCACGAAAAACTCTCTATAATTCTCCAAATGGGCGTTTATCCCTATTTCTAAGAATGGGCGAGCTTTTATCGAGACATTGCCCGCCTTATCTGTTCTCCACCGTGCGGACGAGCTTGTAGAAGGTTGCTGTTTTCATGCCCAGCATTTCAATCGCCTTTCTTGCTGTGATCTCGCCTCGTTTCCAGGAACCATATACCTGCTCCCAGTTCTCTGGCCTCTTCATCGGTGGCCTTCCCAGCCTCTTTCCTTTGACCTTAGCCGCTTCGATCCCTTCGGCCTGACGCTGCTTGATCGTCAGCCGTTCCTGCTCGGCAATGGTTCCCATCACTTCAATCAGAATGTTGTTCACCATCTCGAAAACCCAAGATTGACCTTCCGGCAAATCCATCATGGTTGTCGGAAGGTCAATCACCTTCAGTCGTATCCCCTGGTCTTTGAAAAATTGTAATTCGTTGTGGATATCGGTTTTACTGCGGCTCAGCCGGTCGAGAGACTTGACGACCAGTGTATCGCCTTGACGGAGAATCACATTCTTGAGCGCCTGGTATCCTGGACGGTCTAAGCTCTTTCCGCTCTCCTTATCCGTAATGATTTCACGTTCTTCAGCGCCAAGCCCAACGAACGCTGCGATTTGGCGGTCGAGGTTTTGCTCTTTTGTAGAGACTCTGGCATAGTAGTATGTACGGCTTTCCATGTCGAATACACCACCTCTGTTTTGCTCCGTTTTTCGTAACGGTGATTTACGTAGCAAGTAGCATTTCGTGAATATCTCCGTTTTTGAAACTGATCTCGATCTTGTCCGCAGACTGAATACGAACGCAGTCAACAATCTGCCGAACGATGTCATCACTAAACTCAACGTCTGCGTCTGAAAGCTTGTTTATCGCAGCCATTACACCATCCATGCGCTGATTTGATAATGCGTTTTTGCTGTGTCTTGCCTTAGCTTCAGCGATACGCTGCTTCAGTTCGTTCAATTCCGCAACCATCGAGGCCATTTCTTCGGAGTAGACCCCGCCAGCTGCAGCTTGGGTGATTCTGCTGATCAGTTCCTGAGCTCTTAATTCGTCTTCGGCAGTACTATTGCCTTTCCCGAAGTACGCTTTTACATGCAGCTTTAGCGCGTCCACAGGCTGCGCGGCCGTTCCATGCGTTGCGAGATCGCAGATTCCCCGCATAATTGCGGCGTGTAAATCTGTTTCATAGATGGTAGGCGAATCGGGGCAGTACTTCGTTCCGTAATCCAGCCGGCTGATGCACCTCCAAACCACCCGCTTCACTCCGTGAGAGGTCCAGGTGCAGCGGCGGTAAGGGCTTCCGCATTTGCCACAGACGAGGCGCTCGGTCAGAGCGTATTTTCCGGAGTATTTTCCGAGGCTCGTTTTTGTGCCGACCTGTTTGACCTTCCTTTTACTGTTGCGCCTGGCAATCTCCTCCTGAACCCGGTTGAAGGTTTCCGGGGAAATGATGGCAGGGTGGTTGTTCTCCACGTAGTATTTTGGCCTGTCGTCATTCTTCTTAATCTTATGGGTAATGCAGTCCGATACGTATGTTTTCTGCAGCAGGGCGTCGCCCTTGTATTTCTCGTTCGTCAGGATGGATTGGATCGTTTGCGTTCCCCAGTTCGTTTTTTTCATCGGGGTAGGGATTCGCTTTTCATTGAGGAGCCGCGAGATCGCAACGAGGCTGTCACCGGCCAGGAACCTCTGATAAATCAGCTTCACGGTCTCGGCTTGCTCCGGGTCGATTTCCGGCTTGTTGTCCGGCCCACGTCTATATCCGAGGAAGGACGAGTAATTGAAGTTGACCTTGCCCTTCTTGGCCGCCATCTGCACGCCCATCCGGACGTTACCGCTGAGCGACTCGGATTCCGACTGAGCGAAGATCCCGTGCATGCTGATATAGATCTCACTGGTCATGTGCATGGTGTTGAGGCCTTCTTTCTCGAAGACCACCGGGATCCCGAGCCCCTTCAGTTCCCGGACATAGGTCAGGCAGTCCACGGTGTTTCGGGAGAACCGGGAGACGGATTTTGTTAGGATCAGGTCTATCTTCCCCTGACGGCAGAGACGGATCATGCGCATGAATTCCTTGCGCTTGTTCGCCTGGGTGCCTGAGATTCCCTCGTCGGCAAAGATGCCGGCCATCGTCCACTCGGGGTTGCGCATGATCTTATCGGTGTAATATTCGCGCTGTGCTTCAAAGCTCAGTTCCTGCTCATCGGAATCAGTGGAGACGCGGCAATAGGCCGCGACCCGCAGCTGCTTATGCGACTCCTTCTTTTGTTCCGGGGATACGCTCGGCTGAATCATCCGAACGGTTTTCAGATCCGCCTGTTCCATTTGCCTGCTCCTTCCTGAGCACCTGACCGTTGATCAGGGTGACATCAATCGTTTCATCACCGGTCAGCGTGATCATGCTGACGGTTTCCATGACAGTTTTCCTTATATTGGAAGAGGACAGATTGGCTGGAGCCAGATCTGTCCTCAGTTTATCCGTTATTTCACGACCGGCGGTCAAGAGCCGGTATTTCTCCGCGGCCACATCGAAGATGAGCCTTCGGATCATAGCACCGTCAGGGGACGGCATGTCAAAGAGACGTGCGATCTCGTTCTCCATGCGGCGCACTTCCAGACTCGTCACAGTCTGCGGCTGTGCTTTAATCACCGCGTGCCGCAGAAGGTCCTCCAGCAGTCCGTTGAGCGTTTCAGAGGTCATCCGGTACTCGGCACCGCAGTCGGCGCAGCGGAACTTCTGACGGTAAGCGGTCCTTTGATCACAAACCCTAACGGCCCTGCCTCCGCAGACCCCGCACCGGATCTCCACGACAGCGGGCGAGACGATCTCTGAATGAGCGCAGGCGCCGCGGGTGTTTCTGCTTTCGCAGATCCTCTGGGCCGCGTCAAAGCTGGCGTTGTCAATAATCGGATCATATCCGGACGCGCCGGAATATCTGCGGTCGGCA
Organism: Oscillospiraceae bacterium; assembly: GCA_016292255.1. Classification (GTDB taxonomy): domain Bacteria; phylum Bacillota; class Clostridia; order Oscillospirales; family Oscillospiraceae; genus JAFRPC01. Next base: position 53,911 of record JAEEZZ010000066.1, on the reverse strand, counting down.
AGGAGCCGGGCGATCCTGTTTTTGTTCCAGACATACTCCCCCGGCAGAAATTCCACACGGCGAGCCGTCAGGTCCTCCGCTATACGCTTCAGCGAAGCGCCGGCGATGTAGTCATCGAAGACGGCGCGGACGATCTCAGCCTCGCCTGGCGCGATTCGAATCGCACCGTTCTGGATTATATAGCCAAAGGGCAGGTTTCTGTTTTTCATGTTTATCTCCGTTTCTTTTTCGGCAGACGCTCCGGTATCGTGAGTCCGCCGGTCAGGGTTATCGTGATCTCTGTATTGGAGATGACGGTGATCTGCTCCATAAGCTGAAGCATATCGCTCATGACGCTTTCCGCGTCTTCCGTGTCCAGGTCTTCGATGGCGTCCGCCAGTTCTCTCAGCTCGGCGATATCACTTTCATCATCCCTACGAAGGATGGCACTTCGCTCCGCTCTGAGCTTCGCGACCTGACTGTTCAGCGATTCCCGCTGTCCTGTAAAATCGGCGGCGTCCAGGATCCCCTGTGTCTGCAGCTGGGACAACAGATGGATCTGGGAGACCAGCGTTGTGATTTTCTGGTCTATTTCACTCAGCCTTGCGGGGGAGGCATTGCTTTTTTCGTAGAGGCCGCTCAGTGCTTCGACGGTCTCCGCTATGATTTGCGGGTTCTCCTTCAGAACCCGGCCTGCGCGTAATACGGCGGCAATGACGTCCTCTTCGTCGATTCTTATCGGGACGCAGTCTGTTTTCTGCTTGACATATCTGCGGCACTTCCAGTATACGGTGTTTCCCCGCACGACCCTGCGGAACGGATGGCCGCACTGTCCGCAGTGGATGAGCCCAACAAACGGGTGCCGCTGCGGCGTGCCGGGCTTGGGCCGTCTTGCCGCCGTAAGCGCTTGCGCTGCCAGGTACGTATCCTTCGGGATAATGGATGGATGGCTGTTTTCAACATAGAACATTCGCTTTTGGCCGTGGTTTTCCTTTTGCTTCACGGGAAGTGTAGTTGTCGTAAAGAATTTCTGGAGCAGGGCATCTCCGGTGTATTTCTCGTTGTGAAGGATATAATCGACGGTTTCCGGCGTCCAGTGGTAGCCAGTTCTGTGTGGCACCTTATCCGCCTCGAGCCTTCTGGCGATCTGGACCATGCCGACTCCGGAAAGGTATTCCGAGTAGATTCTGCGAACGATTTCAGCTTCCTCCTCGACAATTATCAGCTCTCGATCCTGCCAGCGGTAGCCGTAGGGCGTATAGCAGCAGATGAAGCTGCCGTTTTTCATCCGCTTCTCATAGCTCCAGAGCATATTTCCGGAGATGGAAGCGGATTCGTCCTGCGCCTGGGTGCTCATGAAGCTCAGGATCACCTCACTGGACATTTTCGCGGTATCGATCAGCTCCTTTTCGAACAGGATGCTGATCCCGAGCCCGGAGAGCATGCGTACCGTCTCCAGACAGTCCACCGTGTTCCGGGCGAAGCGGGAGACCGATTTGGTCAGGATCCTGTCGATCTTACCCTTCTTGCAGTCGGAGATCATACGGTTGAATTCGTCACGGCGTCTCGTGGAGGTTCCGGTGATGCCCTCGTCCGCATAAATATCAGCGAGAGTCCAGAGAGGATTCTCGCCGATCAGGTTTCTGTAGTATTCAGTTTGAACGCCAAAGGAATGCTGCTGGTCGTCAGAGTCACTGGAGACTCTGCAATATGCCGCCACCCGCAGGATCGGTACGGCCTCGTTTGTGCTTTGCGGCAGGATCGTTCGGACGGTTGGCATGCGATCAGCTCCTCTCTTTTTGTAACTCACACAATACCACAAGACTTCGAAGATATCTACTGAAATATGCGGGTTTTTCGCAGAAATAACAGGGCATTTAGCAACGATGTCAAAGCAGAAAAAGGTCGGATCCGGTATGCTTTCGGGCCACCTCGCAGATGCCCCGGTACTCTTTTTCCGTGATCGCGCCGCTGTCTCGAAGCAGCCGCAACAGGCCTATCTCGACGGCTATGCAACCCAGGGCAGCAGAATCGGCTTCCATGATTTTGTTCCTCCTTCTTCGACGCGCTCGCAGGTCACAAGAAGCCTGCGGCTGTTAGGATAGGTGCAGGTAAAGACGGTAATCAGATCCCGGCCCTTTTGCACCATGATTTCGTCCGTCACGTCCGGCAGAACGGTTTTGATTTCGATGACCTCGTAGGTCAGAGTTTCCCATGGGTTCGTGAGATAGACTCTGTCACCCACGGCGAGCTGCTCCAGCCCCTTGAACTGGATCGCGCCGGACCAGGTCCGATGGCCGGCGATCACACAATGGGTGCTCTCCCCGCCAATGGGCATGGAGGTCTGACCGAGGATGGCAGCGCCCACGTCCATATGGGCACTGCTTGCGCCGAGATACAAAGGTGCTTCGATCCCAACGGCGGGGATGGATATGTACCCGAAGACTTCCTGCTCCCAGCCGTAGTCGGATAGCCGCAGGGACGGTCTGCGCATGCTGTCCTCCGTGTAGGTTTCGCGCTGCGTTTTCGGGAGCTGCTCGTTGAAGGCCACACAGGCCTCCCACAGCTCCGGAAAAATGCGGGCGGGTTCGGGTGTCCCGGCTTCCGGTTCTGTTGACAGCGGCCCGTCTTCCGGGCTCATGCTCTGAGACGTGGGTTCCGCTGCCTGGGCCGTTTCCACGTACTTCTCGAAAGCCTCGATACTGTCTCTCTCCTTGCCGTGCAGGACGGCAGTTTTCGCGGTTGGGTACAGCAGGACCGCAAGGCCGGCCAGCAGTAAAAGGGCTCCGATAGCAAACAGAATTTTATGCTTCATGGCGCTTCCTCCGTTTCTTTCGGAAGAAAGAGACCAGCAGCCCTGCGGTAATCACGCCGAGCGCGGCTGCCCCGCCAATCGCAAGGCTCTTTTCGTACTGCTCCTTCCAGGTGGATTTTGCGGGGTTATAGGCAACGTGTGTATCATTTGCGGCGGCTGCCTGGTACGGTACTCTGGAGCCCCGGACCAGCAGACGGTGGCTGTTAACGCCGAAGGGCACACAGGTGACCAGGGTGCAGAGATCTTTTTCCGCATCCGGCAGGAGCAGGTCCGTCTCATAGGGCAGGACGGTATTGCACTCCGTCACCTCATAAGCCAGGGTCTCGTCCAAGACGCGCAGATAGAACACGTCTCCCGGCGCGAGCTGCTCCAAATCGGAAAACAGCCGTTTGCCGGCGACGCCGCTGTGCCCGGTGATGACGCTGTGGGTCCCAACGCCGCCGATGGGGAGGCTGGAGCCGATCAGGTGGCCGACGCCCTTCTGGAGCGCAGCCTCTTCCGTCCCGTGATAGATGGGGAGGTTAACACCCAGCTTCGGGATCTCCACGTAGCCCATGATCCCGGAACCGGTAAGGTTCAGCTGCTCTTCGTAAGAGACGGAAGCGGCGTCCACGGCCTCCCGGTCGTAGCGGATCGGCTTCAAGCGCTCGTTATAGTCCTGGGCAGTCTGCCGGGCCGCCGCTATATCTGTGTTGTCCAACTTCTTTATCGCTGTGGAATAGTCTGTCTGAATCAGAGACTGATGCCTGTCGTTGATATAATTGGCGGCCAGCGGGTACGCCGTAAAGCCTGCCGCCAGGAGAAAAAGAATAGCCGCCAGAATAATATAGAGTTTTCGCCGTTTCATGGAACCTCCTTTTTCGGGGCTGCGGTTTCAGAAATTGCAGCGGTACGAGCTGGGACAGGATTCGCAGGTCCCGTCCCACACGCAGCGGCGGGCGGTGACCGTAGAATGCCGATAATCGTCTTCGCAAACAAGGGAGAAGCGCGCGTCTATTTCTACGACCGGATCGATCCGGATCCGCTTGGTGGGCCGCTTATATGGCGTGCGGCATTTTCGCATTTTGACGCTCATAACGTGATTGTCGCCTCCTTCATGATTGCCAGCGCGTAGGGAGCGTTGTGGTCAAGGTTCGCCGCGATCAGCATGGCGCAGGCCGTTTCCTGGATCCGCCAGCCCATGGTCAGGAGCCACTTGGCGGTGTCTTCAATGTCTGCATCGCAGCTTGCGTAGAAGTATCCGTCATGGTCTCCGCAAATGGGATACCCTTCGTGGCGGAGCGTGTGGATCAGCTCCTGGATCAGCTTGGAATCCAGGCCAAAGATAATGCCCAGATCTACAGACTTGATTTGGTTCTCCCTTCCGACAAAATAGGACTGAAGGGTGTCGAGCAGGGTATCACCCATATTGGGATCTTTCATAGTGTTTTTCTCCTTCTTGGTCATAGTTTTTTGATGTTTTTTTGAATCAGAAGCCGGGCAGAGCGATAGAGCCGCAGCCCGAAAAACAAGCGCTTCCCGCTTTCACTGGAACAATTCCCGTTCTGAATCGTCATATAGCCAGTAAGCGCTGCAAGCACTCGAATTTGCAAATGGAGGACGATCCAAAATGAAACTCAAAACGATTATCTGCTTAACATTGGCCGTAATCCTGGCCGTTTCCTGTCTGACCGGCTGTCGGGGCATTGAGGATCCCGTTCCCGCTTCTGATCCCGCGGGCACGAAAGAGCCGCAGGTCAAGCCCGAAGAGCCCGTCCCCGCTGTTCCGCTTTCGGCAGTGATCAACGCTAAAGCCTTGGGCTTCTCCGCCTTTGACAATCAGCTGGTCGAGTATCTGAAGCAGGCCGGACGGGCCGACGAGAACTTCACCGTCTCCCCGCTGTCCTTCAAGGCCGCCCTGACCATGGCTGCCCTCGGCGCGGAGGGCGAGACCCAGGCCCAGCTTCTTGAGGCACTCGGCTTCAAGAATTTGGATGAGCTCCGGGCTTGGTACGCCACGGTTCTGGCCGGTGTGGACGGCTTCAAGGAGTACTTCGAAGCTATGGAGAAAGAGGCCGCAGAATACGCTTCCTTCTTCCCCGGTGCTTCCGAAGGCCAGAAAATAACCTCTGCCTATTGGGTGGTCAATTCCGTCTGGTCCAATCAGGATCTGCCCGGTGAGTTCCGCCAGAGCTTCCTGGACGATATCGCCAAGACCTGCTACGCGGAAGCGTATTCCGCCAAGGCCGCTGAACTGGCCGACGCTGTGAACGCCTGGGTGAACGAAAAGACGAACGGCCTGATCCCCAGCATCCTGAACGACGCTTCAGAAACCTCTGCGGTCCTGGTGAACGCACTGTATCTGAAGACCGGCTGGGACGGCGGCTTCTATAAGCTCGGGGACCGGGACTTTACCACCCGTTCCGGCGAGAAGGTCCAGAAGCCCTTTATGGAGCAGACCTCTCACATGGCGTATTACAAGGATGATCAGACGCAGCTGGTTTCCGTTCCCCTTCAGGGCGGCATGTCCATGGTCTTCGTCCTGGGCGAGGATACCGGCCTGGCTGAGAAGCTCGCCAAGGCGGAATACAAGCTGGTGGACGTCACCGTTCCCATGTTCGATGTCGAGACTTCCCTGGATCAGAAGGAGCTGGTGAACTACCTGAAGCTCATGGGCTGTGACAGGATGTTTACAGATGGCGCTGCGGAATTCGATCCCCTGTACACCGATTCGCTCTATGTCGAGGACATCATCCAAAAGGCCAAAGTTCATATCGACGAGGAAGGCCTGGAGGCTGCGGCGGTCACTGCAATTATCATGGTGGCCGAAAGCGCCGAACCGGGCGAACCCGAGACTCCTGAGATCTTCCTGGCCGATCAGCCCTTCAGCTTCTACATTCTGAAGAATGGTGAATCCCCCGAGCTCCTGTTCTGGGGCCAGATCGTGAACTAATAACTGAGGCCAGAAAGGCCGGCTGCTCGAAAACGGGCAGCCGGCCTTTGGGGCTTTTACTGCTTGTGCTTGGAAGCTTTCTTGCTCTTCATGGCAAGGATGATCGCGGCAGCAGCGGCGGTCATCAGCAAGGTGCCGAAGACGCCGTACATCCACACGCCGTTGTCGCCGGTGACGGGCAGGTCGGGGCCCTTGGTGTTGACCACGGTCAGGGGCACGACGGCGTTGACGGAACCGTTGTTTTCCAGCATGGTCACGGGCTTGCCGTTGACGGCAGCGGAGGCGGTCAGGAGAGCCGCGCCGCAGATCTCGCAGAACGTATCGCTCTCCGTGGCGGTGATGACGATGGAGATGGAGTCCTTCAGGAGCGTGTAACCCTTGGCGGTGTGGGTCTCGGTGACAGTGTAAGCGTCATCTTCCAGGCCCCAGATCTTCAGAACGCCGGTCTCGGTGTTGGGGATAAAGCTGGTGGCCTCGTCCTCCGTCGCCATATGGTCGGTCACGTAGTAGAGGCCGTCCTCGGCCTGCTCCGCCTTCAGCCAGTAGCCGTCCGTCTCGTTGTAGACGGTGAAGGTGACCTCGCCGTAGTTGCCGGCGTTGTCGCTGAAGCGCTTGCTGACCTCGATGCCGTAGACGTACAGATGGCAGCAGTCCTGCAGGGTGTCATAGTAGGCGGTGTTGGTTCTGCGCCACTCCAGAACAACCTCGTTGGGGTTGCCGCTGTCGCCGTAGATCACGGTGGCGTCGGAATTGACGGTACCGGCGTAGGTGATCCGGATATAGCACTCGGAGTAGCCGCTGTAGATGGAGTCGCTGCCGTAGACGGCGGCGGAGCCGTTGATCTCGGCCAGGCCCGCGGCGGTCATGGAGATGGTCATCACCTCGGCGTCATCCGCGCCATCAGCGTAGGAGACGCTGAACTTCAGGTCCTCGTCGGTCTCGGTCCATTCGGTGATCTTCTCCGTGCAGTCGGCGTCGGTGAACCACTCCAGCTTCACGTCGTTTTTGTTGTAGGTAACGCCCTTGCAGAGGGTATCGACAAAGGTGTAGGTGGTCAGGTAGGAAGCCCTGGAGGTGATGACCGGCAGGCGGGAGATCACCTGATAGTCGATCACGTCGCCGTCAGAGGCGGTACCGGTGTGGGCGTAGCCGTCCGTGATATCGTCGGAGCCGTTGTTCTTGCCTGTATCGGCGTTGGCTTCCCGCAGAGTCTTTTCCAGGGTGGGGCCGCCGGTGGCGTTCTTGGGGTACAGGACCAGATCGTAGTTCCACTCCGCTCCGTCGATGGTAGTCATGGGCAGAGAGGTGAAGAAGGGAGCCGTGGTGTTGACCACATCCTCGGGGACGCGGGTTTCCACCACCAGATACAGGCCCAGCTCCAGGCCCTGGGCCTCGCTGTGGCCATAGGCGTCGGTCTCGGGCATGGCGGTGCCGCCCTGGGTCTTGACCACGTTCTCCAGCGCGTTCTTGATCTCAGTGGCGTTGGCGTCCAGCTTATTCCGCAGGGCGTTGATCAGGGTATCGGACTCGTAGTAGTACCAGATGGTGCCGTCCACAGTCTTGGTGGCGGGGGCGTAGGCGTCCGCCGCCGTCAGGCCGAGGGCGGTCAGGAAAGCCATGTCGTTCTCCGTGCCGGGAACGCCGTAAAGAACTTTCGTGATGCTTTCGCCGTCCACGATGTCGGAGAAGGTCTCGATGTCGGCCACCCGCAGGTAAGTGAACTCCACGCCCTGGATAGCGTAGGGATTGAGGGTCTGCTCCACGTCGCTGTCCGCGAGGCCGGTGGAGACGTAGGACTCGGTGCTCCACACGCCGTCTTCGGCGGCGGAGGTCATGTCATACTTGTAGATGCTCAGGGAGCCGGTTCTGGTGTAGTCGATGGTCGCCTCGGGCGTGGACGCGGCGAAGGCGCTCACGGACAGGGTGAAGAGAATGGCGATGACCATCATGGCCGCGAGGATCCGCTTGATATTGGTTTTCATAGTATCGTCCTTTCGTTTTTATAATATTTGGATTGAAGGGAGAAAACAAAAAGCAGAGCGCCTTTGGGGGCGTCTCTGCTGCGGTAGGGCGGGCACGTTTCAGGAGCCATAGGCTCACATGCTCATGTCGAAGGGAAGCTGGCTGCCGAAGGGATCGTCCGGATCGGCGTCCTCGATCACGGCGTACTGCGGTTCGGGCGGAGCTGCTGCCTGGCTGGGATCTTCAGCGATCTTCTGCTGATAGGCCTCCAGGACCCTGGCTTTGATCTCCGCTCTGGCGTCGGCGGTCGTGGGGTGGAACACGTCCGTATAAGCGACCTTGCCGTCCTGCTTCTTATAGGAGGTCTGGGGCATCTGCACGAACAGGCCGTTGACGGAATCCACGACCTTGAGGCCGTGGACAGAAAAGGCGCCGCCCAGATTGACCGAGGCGTAGGCCTTGACGTGGGTGGAGCTGCTGTTGACGAGGCGGTCGATTCTGGCATACACAAGGGCCTGATTGGCTTTGCTGGCCAGCTCCGCGTAGTAGCTTTTCTTTGCGGGCATAATGATTACACCTCCAATGTTTTGGTTTCAGTATTTTGGCGGAATGGGGATCACCACTCGCTGGTGAAATAATTGAGGAAAGAAAACAGGCTTGTGTCCGTGGCGCGGTACACCTTCCAGCCCTCCTCTTCCCTGGCCAGGATAATGTGACCCAGGCGCTTCATGCTCTTGTTCCCGTCAGATCCCCAGGTCAGTTCATAACCGATGTTAACGACCAGACAATGGTCGTTTGCCCAGAAGGTCGAGCCGTCCGTGCGGAATACGGTTTGCGTCATTTTCACATTCTCATCATCCAGGCTCTTGTAGGCGTCATAGATGTTCTGGGCGGTATCCGGATCCGCGTCGGAAGCAATAAAGGCGTATAGATCCGAGGCCTTGGAATCAGGGGCTTGTACTGTGGCGTACATATCGTTCCACAGGTTTTTGACGATCAGCAGAACATCTTCCTCTTCGTAATAAGGGAAAAGCCGGCACTCGCCATCCTGCTGCGGATCTGACCAGGACTTGGGGGTGAATGACACCGTCTCGTCAAAGCAGTCGCAGGAGAGTCGGATCGTTTTGTCCTTGATCCCGATGACCGGGATCAGCCAGTCGGTGTACATGCTGATCGTCCCGGTGTTCTTCTGCGTGATATAATTCCGGTCGATCTCAATGCCGCCAATCTCCACTTTCACGCCGCTGGGGGTGCGGAAGCCGAAACGGGTACGGTAGAAGTCGCCGCTGCCGTTGACCTTGGGAGAGCCGTCCCCGTCCTTGGGGATCTCAGTCCTGACCGTCACGGTCTCTTTTGCGCCAGAGGCGTCACTGACGGTGACGGCGACGTTCCCGCCATGATCCAGCACGGCGGTATACTGGACCGTTTCAGGGTCGAAGCCCTTCAGCACTTTGAAATCGGTCCTGGGCAGGGCCCATTGGATATCGTCCTCAAAGACCGGGGCGTCGGGATAGACGGAGGAGGACAGCATTTCCAGAACAGAAGCGTAATCCTCCCGGATCACGGCCTCCACGAAGCTGACGGCCAGCTGTTCTTCCTGGGTAAGCCTGGCCGGAACAGCCGGAGCCGTGGGCTCGGTTGTTTCCGAAGGCACATGGATCTCGGTATCGCTCGGTTTGGCCACCGAGGCAGTCACCGAAGACGGCACGGGTTCGGTCGGAGCAGGTTCGCTCGAAGTAACCGCTTTGCCGACGAAGAAGCAGGCGGAGAGAACAACCGCCGACAGGGTGGATACGAGCATAACAGTAATTGTGTTTTTCATCTGACGTTCCTTTCCTTTAGATGTAATTTCTCTGTTTGCCCTTTTTACGGAGCAGATACAGAAGCGCAGCAGCAGCGGCCAGCGCCAGGGCAACGCCTGCCCCGGAAATGGCGAGTCCCTTGCCGCCTGTCATGGGCAGCTGATATTCCGGCATGTTCACGACGGTGAGGGTGACGACGTACTCCTCATCCTCGGGCAACGGGCCTTCATAGGCTGAGGTGACGAGAAGACTGTAGCCGGGTTTTGTCGCAGTCTCTGTCAACCGGTACAGGATCGGGCCTGCGTCGGTTTCCACGCAGAGCCCGGCGAAGACCGCAAGGCCATCGTTTCCGGTGATCAGCTTGCCGTTATTCAGGCCGGCAGAAGTACAGGCTCCAGTCGTAATCGGATCGCTCTCGTTTCGGCTGGTAACCGCCGTCCAGCTTGTCCCTCCGTCCGTGGAGTATTCCAGCAGGAAGGTCACACCGGAAAGCGGCTGGCTGTTCTGATTTACCTTTCGGACGGAGATCTCACCCTCGGGTACGATGACCAGCTCGTTCTTGATCGTAATCGTCAGCGTACCGCCGCCGTCCAGACCGGTGAGATTGATCCCGGAAACGGTGCAGTCGCCGTTATCCTGGGCAATCAGCTGGTCGCCGGTGAAGGTCAAATTGCAGGCGGGAGTGGATCCGCCGCTCGTCGAAAACGCAATGCTTTCCGGCCAGACGTTCCCGGCTCCATAGACGGACAGAACCTCTCGGAATGAGTATGTCCCGTCCGTCAAGCCCTTGAACACATATGACTTCTCAGTGCCAAGGACGTTGTAGCTGCCGTCCGTTTCATAGATCCGGCCATCCGCGTCAGATTTGCCGTGCCAGGTTTTTGAACCTGTGTTTCCAGCCTTTGCGCGATAGAGATTGAAGCAGTAGCCCTCCACGTCGCCGGCATCCGAGACCTTGTTCATGGCTGCGGTCCCCAGCGGAACATTGCGGAAGGTGACGGTATTGGTCCCTGCTGTCAGAGTGACAGTTTGTGTACGGTTCTCGCACACATAATCCTCCGGCACGGTTTCCGTAACGGTGACCGTCGCACCGATCTCCAGGTTCGGCACGTTCAGCTTGCCCTCCGCGTCGGTCTGGCCGGTAAAGAGCGTATTGCCGGCGCTGTCCTTCACGGTAAACGTGATCCCTCCGATTTTGCCGTCAGCGCAGACCTTCTGGATGGTCAGCGTGGTCATAGTTGGTGCCGTCAGCTTGAAATAGCACGGCACGGGGTCAGGCTCCGCCATCTGACAGAGGATCTGGCCCTGAGTATGGTTGCTGGCAGACGTGCCCCAGATGACCGGGGAGGCGTCTTCGACATCCGGATTGCTGCCGGTCGACATCACGGTTACAGGAGCATTTTGCAGGGCCGCTGCAGTAGCGGTTACCGTCAGCTTGTTCCCCGATTTGGAAAACGTGAGCCCGTTGCCATTCGTATACGGGAAGTCATTGTTGATCGCGTTATTCGTATCGGTCAAAACTACTTTATATACTCCAGCAGCAGAGTCATAGGCCATCTCATGCGTGGGAGCTGTGGCCAATCGTCTGGATCCAAAGCTCGGGATATCACCGTGGTTCTGCATGGCAGAGACAATGGTGCTATATCCGCTGACGTAAGCAGCTCTTAATGTACCAGTGCTGTCATTGGGATTGCACAGGTTCAGGACAAAATTATACAGTCCTGCGTTGGCCCGGGTAAACGGCCTGGCAGAGCTCCGGTAACCGATAATCAGCTCCCAAACAATGACCTGCGTGGCCGCTTCATATCCGTGCTTTGTCAGGCTGTTGCTACTGTTCAAACGATTGGGAGCGCCATAGGCCAAGGCTAGCGCAATCGCGTTTCGCTGAGCAGCATTGAGAAACTTATCCCAAACATTCAAGTTCGCTCCGCCAGCAATCTGGGAATAAATTGCTCCAGCCGTACTTCCCGCCTGGGGCTCCAGACAGTAGGCCATCTTTCCGTTCAGATAGTGATATCGCAGTCCTGAAAGGCCGACAGTATAGGTTGTTTGATTCGGATCGTTAGGATATTTGAACGAGACGCTGAAGGTTGATGTTCCGTAGAGGATCATGGGGATCTGCAGGCTATAGCTTGCCGCCCTCACCTCATCTTCCTGGGGCTCCTGGTCCTTGGCATCCTCGTCTCCGGGATTTTCCGGGTCGAGATCAGTGATCTCGCCAGAGTCATCTTCTTCCCATGTGGGATCTTCCGGGGTGTCTGTGTCCTCCGGCTCCGTTTCTGTTGGCGTTTTCTCCATGGGTTCTGTAGGGTCTGTTTCCGTCACAGCGGGGGGTTCGCTTTCCTCTTCCGTGGCCACGGTTCCCGGTTCCGCTGCCGCCGCCCTGTAGACGCCAGTCAGCGGGAGAACCCCTACCAGCAGAGAAAACAGCAGAAGCAGGGAAAGAATACGCCTGGTTTTCTTGTTCATTTTGGTTTATCCTCCTTGGTTGTGAGCGCAAAAAAGGCACGGCGTTGAGCCGTGCCTGGTTGTGGTTATTGGGTTGATTGTGAGCGGGATGGCGTTAGCCGTACAGGAACACAATCCGATACTTGTCGGTTTCAGAGTTATAGGTAACTAGCACTCTACCGCGGAAACCATCGATTGTCTCTTCGAATGACAGAAGGCTGTCATAGGTATATTGGACAATGTCTTTTGCTTCACGCTTCAGGAAGTCAAGGCTGTACCCACCACCATTATATCCGGGATAATAGCCCGAGTTATTCATGTTTAGCGAGTAATCAATCGTGAAGCCTAAGCTCTGTGCGTAAGCGTTTCCGTAGTCCATGACGGCCTGAATGTCGAAGGTTTCCTTTATCTTCGGGGTGTAGTTGTCTCTGTAGCTGTCGCCGCAGCGGGAGCATTTGTGTTCCGTATAGCCCTCCGAGGTCGTGGTGGGAGGCACAACGGTATCCTTGTATTCATGCCCAAGAGCAGCAGTAGTGTTGGTTTTCTCCGTTGCGCCGCATCTGGAGCAGGTCCGCTGGGTATAGCCTCCCGCCGTGCAGGTAGCCGCGACCGTTTGCTCCGTCATGCTGTGGCCAAGGGCGTCGGTGTAGCTGTCCTTATAGCTGTCGCCGCAGGAACATTTGTGCTCCGTGTAGCCTTTTGCCGTGCATGTCGGCGCAACAACCGTGCTCTTGTAGCTGTGAACGTGAGCCGGTTCAGACGGCTTTGGCGGATCCGTAGGCTTTGGCTCCGTTGGTTTGGGCTCCGTGGGCTTTGGCGGATCCGTGGGCTTTGGATCAGTGGGTTTTGGTTCCGTAGGTTTCGGCGGATCAGTAGGCTTTGCCTCGGTCGGCTCCGTCTGAGAGCTCAGCGTTTCCGTTGGCGCCTGCGTCGCCTCCGTCATGACAGTTGCTTCTGTAGGATCTGTCTCCGGGGACTGCGTTTCTGCGACCGTCTCAGAATAGACCGGCAGATCGGTTTCCGTTGTTATCGCGGTCGAATCAGAGACAATTGCCGATTCCGAATTCGTGGGCGTCATTGAGTCTGTCACGATAGCTGGCTCTTTCTGGCAGCCTGCCAAGAGAAGGAGCGCCGCAAGCAGCAGTAGGTATTTGAGTCGCATCTGTTCCTCACCTCTGGTACCATACTATACGTTTTTGCGTCGAAAGTCTACCCCCAAAACCGAAAAAGCAGACAGTCTTTCTTATGACTTCCCCATGGATTCCGCCATGCGGTAGATTTCTTCGAGGGCAGGCGGGAAAGCAAAGGTCAGTTCCAGATAGAAGTCCCAGGAACCGTCATCCTGCTGAATAAAGATATGCCAACGTTCTTCGTAGTCTGAAAAGTTAACTTCCTTTTTCCACGCTTCCCATTCCTCCAGGTTTTTGAACCGCTTGTGGATTTCAGCCCCGATGCCAGCCATCTCCCACCGTTCCAGCATAGAACACAGCTTATCGAATTGTCTGTGCCTACGGGTGTGGAAGGACGCATTATCGGTCTCGGAGAGATAGTCGTAGAAATGGAGCGCCTGGCCCGGCATTTCGATATAAATGCCAATCTCCTTCATACAGGAGCTTTCCTCATCGTCCATGTCTTCTATGATGAGAATGATTGCTTGTTTCATGTTGATATCCTCCTGTGCAGACCTCTTGTCAGCACAAGAGGCGTATTGTGAAGAGCCCAGCGGCCGGATAGCGACCGCTGGGCTGGATTGTTTTTGGTCGTTTTGTGTTTTTCCTTCCTATTTGATCTCATCGCCCCGGAAGTAAGGCATACAGCAAGCTGCGGCTGGTGAAGCCGTATCATGGGAATCTCACCCCCGCGAGGATCTCTCGTGGCCGCCCCATGCAGTGACGCGTGCAAGGCGGAAGTATCATTGTGTGCGCTGCCTGTCATCGCCTTACGGTCGGAACCACCGACCGTCCGAAACAAAACAGCCCTGCTCTGCCAGGGTGTTCTGCTCCATCGGCTTGCCCCCTCATCGGGTAACAACAGCGGGAACGTACTTGCTGAAGGTGTATTCAGCTTTCAAGATACAATGTGGAGCTTCGAACTCCCGTTCCGGGGCTTTCCAAGAACCCCTTCACCTGGTAGGACAGAAATCGGCATTTTTTTAAGTCTCTGAGCTAAATTTTTTTCTTAGTGTATTCAGAGCGATATCAATGCAGTATTTAACCGCAACAAATGAGCACCCTTCTTTTATGGCAATTTGTTCTAAGCTCATGTTTTGTAGATACTTCATTTCAAGGCGCCTCCGTTGTACATCGGGCAGAGACTGCAGAAGGTCACTTATGAGAATCGCTCTAATGACTGTTTCCTCCAATGAGTGTGGGCAAATCTCTCCACGAGCAGTTTCAAATACATCGGGATCTGAATTGTCATCCAAATGGCGGCGGTTCCAACGCAGATAAGCTTCATCCTCTCTTGCCTGCTGAAGCATTTCTTGATAAAGCTCCTCGGCAATCTCGCACATTTGTTCTTTTCCCTCCCCGTCTTTGAAGAGGGCGAAGAATCTTCCATCGTCGGTTCTGATCAGCGTGTATTGGTTTTCCGCGTGTTTTGATGGCTTCCTGATCTTGCAATTTTCATCTCTTACCTCGTTTTCAATTCCGTACAGCATAATGTGTCCTTTCCGCCTGGGAAGCGTTCATGGGGAAGGACACACAGAGGGCATAGCTTCAGGATACGCAAAGAGCGCATCAAGGAAAGGCTACACACGGCAGGCGCGGACTCCATTGGGGTCGTGGCTGCTCTATGTATCCTTGCCCTGATGCGCACTCAGGCTAACGATATTTTTTCCGCGTGGTGATCCGGCGCGGCTCCGGAAAAAGTGCTTGTGTTATTCGGTGGTCTGTGGTATTATTGTTCCGGCAAGTGATAGTTTAAGCCGGGGAGAACACGGCAGCGCCGGAGTCCTCGTTCAAATCAAGGTGCTTGTCATGGCACGGGGTACGGAAACGCGCCCCGTGCTTTTTGCCTTCCTTCGCAGGAAAACCGACTACGGCGCGGCAGTGGCAAGGGCTTTGTGCTCCAAGGCGCGATAGATGTACAGGATGGTGCTGGCGCGGGTGCAGGCCGTTTTCGGGCAAAAGGCTCCTTGCGCGCCGACTTCGATGCAGTTGTCGTATGCCCAGGCTGCCGTTCGTGCGTACCACTTCCCGTCCATCACGTCGGAGAAGGGATTTCCGCAATTGCACACGGGACTGCCGAGGGCACGGTAAATGAAGGTCAAGATCTCGGAACGGTTGCAGGTCTGGTTCGGCGAGAAGGTCACAGCGGAGGTGCCGGCTGTGACGCCGTTCTCGACCGCCCAGAGAACCGCCTTGTAGTAGTAGGAACCCATTTTCACATCCTTAAAGGGGCAGGCACGAGTTATAGGCTCCGGTTCTCCGAAGGCTTTCCAGAGGAATGTCAGCGCCTGGGCGCGGGTGACGGTCTCCGCAGGGCTGAACGTGGTCCCGCTGGTTCCGGCCGTGAGCTTTTGCGGCTTGTGCGTAAAGGCCCAGTCAATGGCCTCGTGCTCGGGCGTGCCGTAGGCGGGCATGTCACTGAACCGGTGACAGGGACAGTTCTCATGGGCGCTGCCATCACGCACAGGCGGCATGATACGGAAAATGTAGGCGACGTTCTGGTCGATGGCTTCGTAGGACAGCCGCCGACCGTAATGCACGTGGCCGCCGTAGTTTCCTTCCCCGATGGTGACGCCGGTCTCATCCATTGAGATCACTACCATGGCGTGGCCAGGGTTGACGACTGCCAGGATATCTCCAATCTGCACGCTCTCGCGGGCTGTCGTATAGGCGGCTTTTGGGTATTGGGAAGAAACGGACTTGTTGATCTCCAGCCACGTGGCGGGGATGCTCTGCTTCAGATCATAGCCGTAATATTCAGCAACGAACTTTACGGCGAAGCCCCAGCAGCCCTGGGCCGCCATAATGTAGCAGGGCCCATGGGCATTGATGCGGAACTCCTGGGTCGTGTTGGTGCAGACGGTGCCTTCGGGATAGATCTGCTGGATGGCGAGGATTCCCTCAGAGACGCCGGAAGTGTCATTCGAAGCGTGCGCCGGATACGCAAGGATGCCGATGAGGATGGCGATGCATACCGCAAGGGCAAGGAATTTCTGAAGCTTTTTCATAGTAGAGGTTCTCCTTTCAAGTTGTGAACCGCTTAGCGCGGTTCTTTTTTTATCGCAGGATCTTTTGAATCCAGCATTTGCTATATAAGGTTAGTCAAACCCAATCCACAGGGCTAAACGACTATCTATTAGAATTCTGTCAGGGGTACTTTGCTGTGAAACATAGCCAGATAAACATAATTGGTCCTTTCTCAAGCGGGAAGCTTGAAAAAGGACCAATCATTCATACAAAGGCGGAACAAAAAAGCACCGCCAATTCGGAGCCGGACAAAAGGGCATACTTTCCCCTTGGAATGTCCAATTCCGACTTTGTACGGTGCTTGGTAGGTTTTCAGCCCTTTTCAGGGTCCTGCTCCGCTCGCTCGATTTAAAGTCGCTTTATTCAGTTGTCCCAGCCCGGTCGCCGCTTTCTCTCTGGAAAGCAACCCGTTAACCGGTCGCTCAACCAACCTGGTCAAACGGTTGATTGAACAATTGTGTGTCGTTCTCGATTTTCAGAATATCAGCTAATTGAAGAACTGTATCTCCAATTCGCAGACAGTGCCGGAAGTCCGGGTCGACAGCCCAGCAAATACCGGATACCGTTTCGTATTTCCCTAAGCTGCCGAAGGCATCATGTTGAGGATCTGCGCATGGCACAAAATATG
Source organism: Oscillospiraceae bacterium (assembly GCA_016292255.1). Lineage (GTDB taxonomy): Bacteria > Bacillota > Clostridia > Oscillospirales > Oscillospiraceae > JAFRPC01. Next base: position 37,149 of record JAEEZZ010000066.1, on the reverse strand, counting down.
TGACCGTGATGTAAGGGCGGTGGATCCTGGCCAGTCTGGAGTTAAATGTCAGATTGTGGAGGATGTCCAGACGACGGTTCAGTTCTCGCTCAGCCTCGCGATTCAGTTTGACGCGAGGCTCGTACATTGCTTCTTTTGACAGGATCGCCTCATGAAACCCTTTCAAAGCATCGAACGGAGCGAACTGGTTCGCGCGCTGCCCGTTTGGCATCTTGGGATGCAGGCGGGAAAAGGCGTCATCTATTTCGTGGACAGGTCTGCCTTTCAATAATATGCTCATGTACTTGAAATCAGCCGGTATTTCCACTTTTCCGAAGGATTCCATCGGCATCACCCCTCATGCAGATTTACGCTTTATGGCCGCCTATGAGACGATTCCGCTCCAGCGTTGTGGCCCCTTCTACAAGGTTCATGCCCCTGAATACGGAGTTAGGTCCAAACCGCTGACGGACAGCGTGCATGGCTGTACGGAGCTTATTCTCTCGCTCCAAGGCTTCGTAATCAACGAACATGCTGATCTGATACACACCAGTATCTTCTGTTATATCCATGGCGCATACTCCAATACGTCGGTAAAGCAGCCGATGGTCAGTTTTTTCGTCAAACTGCTTTACAAGCGCCGCAGAGATCAATTCAATGCTGTTTGTGGCAATGGGAAGCTTTACTGTACCGTAATTGGGCTGAGGAAAAAGCCGGTTATAGAAATCCAAGGAAAGCGGACCCTCATAACCGGGACAATACTCCAGACTTTTATAGTCATATACCACCCACCATGAGCAGGCTTTTGTCACTACATCATTGGAAAACATATCTGTGCACAGAACCTCAGCCATTTCCAGAAAAGCGTTGCGCGCCTCATCGTATTTGTAAGGTCTGGCAAGAACCTGGCCATTGGACATGGAATGGCTCTCTGTACGGTAGGATTTGATATCCTGCATGGTAGCGGATTCCATTCCCCAGGCATGGTCTATTATGAGTTCGCCTATGATCCCAAAGGTTTTATAAAAATATTCCTCGTCAAACGTGCTTCTGGCTGCGATATCGCCCATGGTAAACATATGGGACTTGTTAAGCGTCCGAGCCCTTCCCGGTCCGATCTGCCAGAAGTCCGTCAGCGGGCGATGATTCCAAAGTAGAACTCTATAGGCTTCCTCGGTCAATTCGGCGATCCGGACCCCGTTTTCGTCTGGCGGCGCCTTTTTGGCAAGGATGTCCATCGACACCTTGGCAAGATAGAGGTTTTCTCCAATCCCCACGGTTGCGGTTATTCCTGTAGTTCGAAGGACGTCACGAATCATCGTCGTTGCCATAAGCCTTGCAGGATGCAGGCCCAGGGCCGCAGCATCTTTTCTGTACAGATGCATATATCCGGTCGCGTCAATGAAGCACTCATCTATGGAATAAACGTGGATATCCTCTGTCGATACGTATTTCAGGTAGACAGAGTATACCTTTGCCGAGACGCGCTCATAAGCAGCCATTCTTGGAGGCGCTATAATATAGCTGACTTTCGTTTTGTTCAGAAACTCATACTTCCGGATCTGCTGCTTCGCTTCAAACAACCTGGGTCTTGATGAAACGCCAATGGCTTTTAACGCTGGAGAGACTGCAAGGCAGATGGTTTGATCCGACCGGGTCTCGTCTGCCACAAGCAGCTTGGCTTTCAGCGGATCAAGGCCCCTGGCAACGCATTCAACCGAAGCATAGAAACTTTTCAAGTCAATGCAAATATAGACCCTGTCCACAGCGATCACCTTCTGACTTTTCGGAAGAGAGCCGTATCAATCGCTTCTGAGAATTTACACTTTTGGCATTTTACGCGAATATAGTAATGCTTGAAGCCATAGACCTCCAGAAGCGGGTACTTACAGTTTGGGCATTTTACGGTTCGCAGGACAGTTTTTTCCGGGCTGATTTTCCCTGGATTCAGAAATTGTCGTGGCAAAGAGCCGGCCTTGTCTCGGCTGCCGTTACGAGTTTGTGACAGCATTATGCTCCCCCCCATAGCAAAGCTCGCTGTGAACATATTCCTCAATGGGGCGATGCTCAAACATGCGGAGCTCCCGCAGGCGGTTGAAAAATGCGGTATAAGAAACGCCCATCGCGTCAGCCATCCGCTGAACCAAAAGTTTTTGGCTTTGGGCCAGCACCTTTCCCTCGTAGACAATTACGGGCTTGGATGCGTTAAATCGAGCCAAAGCACGCAATACAAGAAACTGCGGCATCAAAAAGCAGGCTCCGCCGCGGTTCGCAAAGCTTTCGTTGATGGAAAGCATCTCCCGCAAGGCTTCCTTCGTATAGGCCTGTTCGTTATCGTACTCGTTGTGGAAAGCTGCCGCAAAGTTGGTCTGGACAGGGACGTGCCGTCCCAGGAGATGGTGAGCGCCTTCATGCGCGATGGTAAACCTCTTTCTCGCACTCTCCTGCTCGTGAAGCAGGAATGCGTCGATTACAATCGTGTCTGGAGGAAATACGACCTCCGTTGTGATACTGCCTCTGCGTACCAGAAGAGGCCTTGCGCCGTCAGACAGAAAACCGATTTTTCCGGGATCTTCTTCTGCAAACGTTTCATAAACGACTGGCGTCCCCAGGTACTCGGTGACAAAGGCCTCTATATCCACACAGAGAACATTAGTATATCCTTTCTGCCGGAAGAAGTCTTTAATCATGGCTTCGCAGAGATTCTCCAGCTCTTCGTAAGAAGTAAAGCTTTTCATTCCTATCCCTCCCTACGCGATAACATACCAGTCCGCCGCCGTATGATACAGATATCTCTCTTCGCTTCCGATCATAACGGTGTAGCGAATCCCGTCATACTCCCCGGAATGGGAGATACATGTGTGGAGGACCCTGTCGATCTTCCATTCGCGGCCATCGGCCCATTTAAGGCTCAATGGAATCAGGCTACCCTGTTCCTGGCGCGAGCACTCTACGCTTACTGTTGTTTTTTTCACTCATACATCCCTCACTGAAGTCAGCAAACATTTGTTTGCATTTCTCTTATGGCTTGATTATAATTTCGTGCGAGGTGTTTGTCAATATTGCAAATGTCACATCTATGAAATTTTTTATTGACATTATATTCCATTTATGGTAGTTTTAATACGCAAAGGAGGGATTGATATGATCCAGCTTACAGAGAAAATGAGACCCGCAGCAAATGACAGCAATCAGATATATCATGCCGAGGCCGAGCGGGAACTGTGTATCGTTGCCCAGCGAATCGTACAGGCTCGAAAGAAAACCGGTATTACGCTAAAAGATTTGCAGCAGAGGCTGAAAGAAAGAGATGTGGATGTGGGCTACACTTCTCTGATTCGTTGGGAAAAAGGTGAAACTGTCCCGAATGCGTATCAGCTTCTGGCAATTTGCAATGCGCTGAACATACCTGACGCATATTCTTATTTTATGAATACCGCTGCAACACTGAACGAAGTCGGTCTGCAGAAGGTTGAGGATTATAAAAATGATTTGATTGCCAGCGGTCATTATAAGCCCGTTGTGATTACCCGGAAAAAAGCTGTCAAGTATATCGAAATGCCGGTCAGCACACTGGCTGCATCCGCGGGCACCGGCGAATTTCTGGACGGCGAGAATATTGAGCTGATGCGTTTTCCGGAGAGCAGCGTCCCTGCAGGAGCCGATTTTGCTGTTCGTGTCAATGGCGACAGTATGGAACCGGTCTATTTGGATCACCAGCTGGCGTGGGTGCAGGTTTGCAACGAACTGCAGCCTGGTGAGGTTGGGATCTTTGTTCTGGACGGCGAAGGATATATCAAAGCATACGATGAACAGGACCCTGGTGAAGATGAGAGGGACGACTATACGGACAGCAATGGTAATGTTCACAGCAAGCCGGTCCTGATCTCCTATAACCGCAAATATGCGCCGCGGGTGGTTTTGCCTAGCGATAGCTTCAAAATTTGCGGCCGCGTATTAAACTGAAACCACGCTTATCTATCCAATTAATGGGACTGTTAGAGTGCTACAATGCGAGTGTCCCAAGAAAAAAGGGGGTAATAATTCCAAAAGAATTCGGTAAAAAAGGGGGTTCTTTTACAATGAAAAATGAATTTGATGCTTATGCTCGTGTTCAGGAATTGGCTGCTCTTCACGGCATGACGCTCTCCAGTCTGGCAAAAACTTGCGGGATCAATCCGTCAACGCTTTCTATTGTCAGGAAGCGCGGTGGACAGCCGCGGCTGGAAACAATTACCAGAATTTGCGATGGGCTGGATATGACGGTAGGAGAATTCTTCAACCCGCCGAAGCCTGGGAACGATCCCAGCAAGCCCTTAAGATCCGCGAATTGAGGGGAGGCGTGATAATGGATCTGAATATTCAGGTGCTCGACGTTATTGGAAACCGGATAAAAGTCGGGGACCTTATTGTGCAGTACCGCGGCTCCGGTCTGGAAGCCAGGCGCGGGTCAGTCAGGAGCTTTCGCGTCGGAAAAGACGGACGAGAAAGAATTCTGGCGGATGGAGACTTTTCAAGACCTTTTCTGCCGAGAAGCGTTTTGGATATCACCGCACTTGGCGTTGCCTTGAAGCCCAGGAAGCGGTCTGAGGTATATCCGGACAAGCTGCGGGAATACAACAGGAGACATATCAAAGACGCAGTTGGGACGGAAGCCCGCGCCAATGATAAAGTGCTGTTTTGGGCAAGCTCAAAGCAATTGGGATTGGGAACGATCCGCTATTTCGGAGATGCCAGCCTGACGGTGCTCTTGGATGATCCTGCTGGCGGCAGATCATTCTCGAACTATACTGTTAAGCAGTGCGAGTTTCTTATCCTCAAAGGCACATGCCCGGTTCCAGAAGAACTGCTGTACCATAAGCGCGTCCCTGCGCTGAAGTCTGTGCCCGCACGCAAAAGAAAGACCCCGTGGGAGAAGCTTCGCGAAGCGACAGAAGTAATCGCCTCGTTTGGAAATCTATTTGCCGACTGGGAAGCCGGAAAGGTCGAGGATTCTGACTTTCGAGCATCGGTTGATCTGCTCATGAACAACTATCAGCAGAGTATTGCCGTACAATGACTGCGAGGAAAAGATTATGTCTAAAAAATTGACTCTGACCGCTACGGATATGAACGCAGTCATGCTGTGTGATTCCAACTACATTAACAACAAAGGCGCGAAGCTCTACAAGTCGGAAACCTACGATCAATCATTAGAATACTTCCGGCTGGCTGCGGCCATGGGAAACATCCATGCTGTCTCCACCCTGGGGTATTGCTATCTGTATGGACGGAGCATCAAGCCCAACCTCTCCCTGGCGCTTGCCTATTTCAGAATTGCCGCCATGAAGCGGGATGTGGATGCCGCATACAAGCTGGGCGATATCTTCGGCAGCGACAAGTGGGGCGTCAAGGATGCGGAAATGTCCGTCTATTACTACCGCATGGCTGCCAGCTTTGTGCTGGACGAGCCCTGGGAGACTCCCAACGTGATTGCCTGGAACGAGGATCTGGAACGCTATCCCAGCCTGTGCTATGCCTTGGGCCGAGAGCTTTCCCCTGGAGGAGCCATGTACACAGATCTCGATTCTGCGTATCAGTTCCTGAAGAAAGCGGAGATCGGTTATAAGCGGGAGCTGGCCAATGGCAGTGAAATGTACCGGGAGTCTTACAACAGCGTTCTCCGTCATCTGGCTGGTCCGCAGTTCGATGACGTCCGGAAAAAATACGATCCTCTTTTCGATAGCGATGCGGACGATGAGGAAACGATAGACGAATAAAAGGGAGGCTTTTGGCCATGACAAAAGATGTCGAGCTCGAGCTGCATGAACAGCTGGAGCAGCAGCGCCGGTGGGCGGTCATGAACCCTGCGCAAAAGAAAAAGCATCTCCTTCAAAGTCAGAAGGAGATGCTGGGTATATTCCTGGAGCGAAACGCTATTTCCAATAAGCAATATGAAGATGGCTTGAGCTTTTTGCTTCGCGCTGCCGGCTGACGACGTCACCAAGGAAATGTGTCGTTGCCGACATATTGATGCGTTGAGTATCGAAAGTGAAACCTTGCGATTCCCTTTTCGTCGCGATCCACAGAAACTCTGTACGCTGATTCGAAGAGCGGTCCCATGGGTTGTATGTCCAAAATGGTATCCGGAACGATCTGAACGTGGAGTTCCCCTGTCTCCCGAAACACGGTAATGTCCCAGCCGTTCTCCTCTGCCAGATGATCCGCTTTTTTAACCATGGAAAGTGCTTCCTTTGTTTTATCCATATCCGCCTGGAGTTCGCCTTTTATGATTGCCTCTCGTTTCAGAACTTCGATTGTTCCGGCAAACCTTTCTTCCAGCTCTCTGTCTGTGAGGCTGCGCTCATCTGCCCTCACATCATCCAAACTCGGATCTGAATACATACGAGCGAAAACAAGGCGACCAAGCATTTGACGCACTTCCTCTCATGATTTGTCGGTATGGCTTCCGTTTAGAAACCACTCTACCTATATAGAGTCATTTTGAAGCCAAACTTTGACAGGAAAATGCAAAATTTCAAAAAATATTTTTATCTTCCCCGTTTTGTTAGAAAATTTGTCTTTTTTACGGATTGCATCTCTTGCAAGGCTCATATCCAAGCTCGATTAACTCATCACGGCTTCCTGTAAAATACCACTTGTTGTTTTCTTTCATTTGTCCCACCGAGGAGCAACTTGGATAGTGGAATTTGTGAGAATTCGTATTTGCAATGTATGTGACCTGCGGCTCCGTTTCTACCGGGTCATCCGCTCCCGGAATTGTGCGATCCGGAACGGTCTCCTGACTTGTATCCGGCTCTGTCTGTGCCGCCAGTTCCTCCTGATAATTCTTGTACCCGCCGGCGGCCAGGAACGTATCGAAATCGCTGTTTCTTTCAACATCGAAATATACATACATGCCATCGCTTGTGCAATGGACATCCCCCTGGATATCTGTGCGGTATAATACAACACCTTTATCATGAAGCCTGGAAAGAACATCATCGGTAGGATGCCCGTAAGTATTATCCCCTCCAACAGATATGATCGCATAGGTTGGGCTAACTGCGTTAAGAAAAGCGTTTCCAGTTGAATAGCGGCTTCCATGATGAGAAACTTTCAGTACTGTGCTTTGCAAAACATAGTCGCTGGAAAGAATTGCCGTTTCATCATCATTTTCACAATCGCCGGCGAAGAAGAAAGAAGTATCTCCGTACTCAATACGAAGCGCAATCGATGTATTGTCAGATCGCGTGACTCCGGCGTCCGGGTACAAAAATGTGACCTTTGCACAGCCAAGATAGACTGTGTCTCCCGGTTCAGGAACGGTGATATCGCGGTTTCTTCGGCCAAGGTATTTTGTGAGATCTCTAAATGTCTCCGTGTCATATGAGGTTACGGTACAATACGCTCCGCCAACATCTGCGTAATTGAGAGCACCCGACAGACCGCCAATATGATCTGCATCAGGGTGGGTGGCAACAATACAATCCAGATATGAGATACCATGAGATTTCAGGAAAGAGTAGATAAGGCTGGATTCTGAATTGTTCCCTCCATCGATCATCATAGCGTGTCCATCGCACAGAATGCATGCGGCATCACCTTGACCGACATCTAAAAAGAAAATCTCGAATGTGGAGTCCTCGGTCATTTCTAGCGTTGGCTCGGTTTCCGGAGGTGGCTCTGTTGCCGGTTCTTCCGTTGTTATCTCAGTTGTCTGAATTTCTGCTGCCGTAAAAGCCTCGGAAGAAAAATGGGTATCAAATGAACTGGTTTCAGGAGTTGCGGAAGTAATAGAGGATGCTCGTTCTGAACTAACGTGAGAATTCGCTGTCTCTAATCCACATCCATTCAAAAAATCGAAGACAATCGAGATAATTAGAACAATAGCGATTGCTTTCTTTCTGGTCACAACATCCCCCTCCTTTCGCGCAAACAAAAAGGGCACCCGCCGAAGCAGATGCCCGAAAAACACATCACTCCGATTGCTGCGACACAAGTTTTCAGTGATTCCGAGGACACGAAAACAGGAGGTGTGTTTTTGCCAGAATAGCAAAAACATGACCTCGAAATCACTCGTATGTACTTGTGCCGCAGGAGTATCTTACCACGTTTTTCCCTGTTTTGCAATACGGCAGCGGCAAAAAACTAATCTATGTCCAGAGAGGAGCCCAGAACCCATGACGATCACAATTAACCGGGACAGCGTTTGCGCGGGAGACGACGTTTTCGATCACCGGCAGACTGTCGAGCTCCCGGACAATGCAAACGCTAAGGATCTGTTCAAAGCACTAAAGAGGACTCGCTTCTTCCCGAATGTTGCGGGAAACAACGTGGTCTGGGTGCTGACGAACCGCACTCACCCATTCTGGATTTTCTCCTACTTCACCCGGCATGAAAAAGTCTTCCAAAGCGACCCTGCTCTTTGCCTTTCCTTTTTGGATAACGGTTCCGGCCAGTTTCATTTGAAATATTATGCTTCTCCTGCGAAGTGGAAGGAACGTATCATTCAGGAATATGGTGATGACAGCTACAGCCGCTGGAAAGACGGTTGGGATTCGGAAATCAAGTATTGTGATTGTTTGAGCAAATAGAAGGGCCTTGAAAACAGATAGATCCTGTAAGGGGGAGCCTCGGTATGTGCTGCCGGTTTTACATCAAGGAAAATGATCCGGACTTTGCTCCGATTGTGGAAGGCGCAGAAAAGTCCGGCCTGTTCCTGCGGGTTCAGAAGACTCATCCCGCGCCGCTGGTGCGAGCCGGAGAAGTGCGGCCTACCGATGTTGCCGCCGTTCTCGCTATGGATAAGCAGAAAAAGCCGGCACTCTTTCCCATGATTTGGGGCTTTACCGTACCTGGTCGAAAAATCCCTGTCATCAATGCCAGGACCGAGTCGGCCGCCGAGAATCCTCTCTTTCGGGAAGCCTGGGAGAAGCACCGCTGCGTGATCCCCGCCTCCTGGTACATTGAATGGCAGCATCTCCCTTCGGAGGACGGCAGAAGCACAATCAAAACGAAATATGCTATCCAGCCGAAGGACGCGAATCTCACCTATCTCTGCGGCCTGTACCGTATTGAAAACGGACTTCCCGTCTTTGTCATTGTGACAAAGGCATCCAGCGAGGACGTTTCCCATATACACGACCGAATGCCGCTGATTCTGCCTAAAAAGGCAATCCGCCATTGGATCAATCCTGAAGTTAAAGCAACCAATCTTTTGCCCTATGCCGTCACAGAGCTGGTTTCGGAGAAAGCGGAAGAATCATCCTGATGCGAAGGCTGGGTCATATCCGATGTGAATTACATTTCACTTGACAGCCCCGCCGGAGACAATTACAATATAGGTGACCTATAAAGAGTGCGCGAGGGACAAGCCCGGCGACCGCACAGCAACCTGCTAAGAAGTAAGGTGCTAAAGCTTGTACGATGGGGACGATATGGATGACCGAGGCCCCGTCGTGCAGACGGGGCCTCTTGCATACCCTTTGGGGAATAATAAACGAGGAGAATCATCATGGAAGACATTAAATTAGTTTTAAACGTGTTCAAAGAGTACCTAAAAGAAGATGACAATGTCGAGATCGCAAAAACCTCCCACGGCATCACGGTTGGCGTTTGGGACGAGAAACGCGGCGACTGGGAGGACTTCGTAAACTGTGCTACGGCGAAAGATCTTTGTGGAGAGCTATGCAGGCAATACTGCGCGTTTTATGAAGTATCTGCAAGCGCAGAGAAAGGTGGCGATCTGACCGAAGAGGGGCGCCAGCCTATTCTTGCCCGCTGCGCGGCGCTCTGCCTGGCCTGCGGCTTCTCGCCGTTAGAGGACGAGACGCTGCAGGGCTTCCTGCCGAAGGACAAGCCGCTAACCGTCCTTTCCCGGCTGGACGCGAAGGTCTATGTGCATCTCCCCACGCCTGAGCTGGGCCGGGCCTTTGCGGAGCAGGCCGAAGCCGAGGGTTTCACCTTCTATGACGGAACAAAGCCTACTGCTCGGCCTAACGAAACCTTTGTGTGTCTCAATCCCGACCGCACCATCAGCTTTGTCAACACCTTCGGCAAAATGGCCTATGGCTCTGGCACGAGCGCTACCTGTGGAAAAACACTGATTCGCGTCGAGTATGGCAAACTCTTTACGGCTTGATTATTTGAATATTAAGGCGCAGTATTGAGCCAACAGAAGCTGACTTGATACTGCGCTTGGCATTAAACAAATGCCACTGAATGGACAGAATTATCCAAAAATAGTTTTGTGGTGTCCAAATACATATACAGGAGAAGCCGTCTTTACAGTTGCATATCGAAAAAAGATGTGTTATAATGTAAAACACGGATTAATTTAGAAACGGAGGGCCGTGAAACCGAGTAGAACAAGACTCGCTTTCGCGGCCCTCTCTGCGTTTTGGAGGTTGCAATGGAAAAGGAAAAGAACGAGAGCAGAATTCGCCTGCTGCGGCTGTTACAGCTTCTGGAGACCGACAGCGACGCCGAGCATCCCATCTCCACGCCGGAGTGCATCCGGCTGCTGAAGGAGCGCTGGGGCATCGATTCCTTCCGCATCACCATCGGGCGGGACATGGAAGCCCTGGCTATGGCCGGTTACGACGTGCGGACGATCCACTCCACGCAGAATAAGTACTACCTGGGCTCCCGGACCTTCGAGCAGGCCGAGCTCAAGCTGCTGATCGACGCCGTGGCCTCCTCCAAGTTCATCACCGCCTCCAAGAGCAAGGTCCTGACGGACAAGCTGGCGGCCCTGGCCAACGTCCACCAGACAGGAGACCTGAAACGAAACATCTCCCTGTCAGAACGGATCAAGCCGAAGAACGAGCAGATCTACGAGTTCATTGACGTAATCAACCGGGCTATTAACGAAAGGAAGAAGATCAAGTTCTTCTATTTCACCTACACCTCCTCCAAGCGGAAGCGTATCAAGAACGACGGAAAGCCCTACGTTTTCAGTCCCTACACGCTGACCTGGAACGGCGACTGCTACTACATGGTAGGCTGGTCCGATAAACATGAGAAGGTCGCCACCTTCCGGGTTGACCGGATTTCCGAGACGCCCAAGCTTCTCAACGACGCTGCCATGAAGAAGCCCAAAGGCTACAGCATTGCGGATTTCAGCGAAAAAGCTTTCCAGCTCTTCGATGGTGAACGCACGACGGTAGAACTTCTTTGCCACGAGGACGCCATGAACTCCGTCATCGACCACTTTGGCGATAAGGCCAAAACGAAGGTTGTAGACGACACCCACTTCCTCCTAACCGCCGAGGTCTCCCTCAGCCCCACCTTCTTCGCTTGGGTCTTCCAATTCGGCCGGAAAGTAAGGATTCAAGGACCAGAAAGTGCTGTCCAACGATTTGCTATGCTCCTCGAAAACAATTATAGTTGAGAAATTGTACAGGGTTTATCGCTTTACGTAGCAAATGGAAGAATTGTGATTAACATGTCCATTTACAGAGTCGATGGTACATTTCAAATGCAATAATCGCAGGCAGAACAAAGGAGATTATCTCGAAAATGTGGTGTAGAAACTGTAATATCGAAACGAATGAGAGAACCTGCCCTGTTTGTGGACAGAATACCGAAGAAGATCTCCCAATCGAAGTTTTTTGGTGTGAAAACTGCAGGATTCCCATCATTGAGACTGTCAATTCTCCAAGTAAAGATGTGTGCCCCATCTGCAGAAGAAAAACACGCTATTTGTCTTCTGACATTAGGCCGGTTTTCCCGGAAGAAAAGCTTCTGATTGCTTTATTGCTTGGCAAAGATCCGTTGCTATACATGGACTGCTCTTGCTGGGCATCTACTACACGATACTATATCGACGGGAAATCATTAAATGTTCCGTTGAAGACTTTTTCCGAAGCTAACACAGATTTACTGGCCGAACAGGTTAAAGTATATAGCAAGTCGATAGATTACACGGCTTTTGATAGAAGCATAACCCTTTTTGTAAAAGCTAATCAACACAGGCTTTCATATCTGAGAGACGAAGCCTTTAGTTTTGTTCGCAAAGCCGCAGAAAAATTCAAAGAGGAAAACATTGTAATATCATTTTCCGGTGGAAAAGATTCTACCGTAACGGCAGATGTTGTAACAAAAGCGTTGAGTAATCCCAGCTTGGTTCACATTTTTGGTAATACTACGCTAGAATTCCCCGCTACCATTGAGTATGCGTACAGATTCAGGGCTACCCATCCGCTGGCAATCTTTATGATTGCTAAGAACGAGGAACAGGACTTCTACGATGTATGTGAAGACATTGGTCCCCCTGCGCGAATGATGCGTTGGTGTTGCTCCATGTTTAAAACTGGCCCAATAACTAGAGTTATTAGTAGCATGTACCGGAGTCAACAGATCCTGACCTTCTATGGAATTCGGAAATCTGAATCAGTCAGCCGAAGCAAGTATAATCGAATTGAGGACAACGCTGAGTCAGTCAAAATCCAGCAGCAGACTGTTGCCTCCCCCATTTTCTTCTGGAAAGATATTGATATCTGGCTTTACATTTTGGCCGAGAAGATTGACTTTAACTCCGCTTACCGGCTGGGATATGATCGTGTTGGTTGTTGGTGCTGCCCAAACAATAACCTGAGAGCACAATTCCTTTCAAAAATATATATGCCAGAACAGTCAAAAAAGTGGAGAGAGTTTCTTATTGCTTTTGCGAAACAGATTGGCAAGCCAGATCCAGAAGTTTATGTAGATAGCGGAAAGTGGAAAGCCCGTCAAGGTGGAAATGGCCTTGCATCTGCCGGGGACGTAAAGATTCGATTTACCAACTGTACGACGGAAGATCATGCCAAAATATATCGCCTTGTTAGGCCTTTTGATGAGGAGCTTGTCGGAATGTTTGTTCCGTTTGGGAAAGCTGCTCCAGAGCTTGGGAAAAAACTCTTGCGAGAAACTATTATCTTGGATGTCCGTACAAATGTTCCGATACTATCAATCCAACCTTTCAACCAAGACGGATACGATTATGCTGTCAAGGTTAGAACAATGAATGTTGCGGACCATGATGATTTGCAACGAATGGTTGGATACCAAATCAAAAAATATAATGCTTGCAGAAAATGCCTTAAGTGCGAATCTATTTGTCGGCAAGGCGCAATTTCAATAGTTGGGGATACTTATTTTATCGATCCCGGGAAATGCGTCCATTGCAAAATGTGTATGACTGCGAAATACCTTGATGGCGGATGCATGATGGACAAGTATTTGCGAACAAAGTAAACGTTTGGAGGTCACGGCGATGCCGATGAAATTTAGAGCTCATGACACGTTCTTTATCAGAAAAGGATGGCTTAGTAAGGGCATGCGATATGTTGCAAAAAAGCCCGATGTGTTCATTTCGCACGACGAGAATCCGATGGATGTCCTTGGGATCGGAGCAAATATGGTTAAGGCGCTTAGGTATTGGCTTCAGACAGTTGGCCTTACGGAGGAGCCGAATAAAGGGAAGCGGACGCAGAGCTTTACTGACCTCGGAAAGCTGATCTATGAGCACGATACTTATATTGAGGAACTCGGAACGCTCTATCTTCTACAGTATTGCCTTGCTTCGCAGAAAGAAGAAGCGACGGCTTGGTATTTCTTCTTTAACGAGTTCTCTATGTCGGAATTCTCGCGGGAAGATTTTGTGACTGCGCTTCAAAAGTACATCAAGATGGAAGACACAGAGACGGAGTACGCCATTAGGTCTCTTAATGATGACTTCCAGTGCATCATTAATACCTATCTTCCGCGCTATAAGTCAAACCCGGATCGGGTGAATCCGGAAAACAACATAGATTGTCCCTTTGGCGAACTCGGACTGGTCGATATTCTTAACAAGCGAAAAAAGACTTACAAGAAGAGTATCCCGGCAAGCGATACTCTCAATCCCTATGTTGTCCTGGCTGTTATCGTAAAAAATGCGAATGGCAGAAACGAGATTAGTCTTAATGAACTTTTAACTGCTCCATGCAATATCGGCAAGGTGTTCAATCTCGACTCTATTACCATGCTTGATGCTCTGTACCGTATTGAACGGCTGGGCCTTATCAAGATAAACAGAACAGCGGGGCTTGATGTGATTACCATTCATACCGAGTTGGACTTCTTAGGCTGCGTAGAACGATTTTATTCTTCTATCGATGAGCAGAGTCAGGAGGTACAAAATGCGTGATATGATTTCTGTTGCCTCGGGATTCCAGTACTCTGTTAACATCGGGTACGACCTCGGAAGTGATGAAAAACTAAGAAACTTTATACCGACCAAGTCTGCACTGAGCCTTCTTGAAGAAATATTACTCAGTGTTAACCCTGCTTCGGCCGACCGGGCGAGAGTGCTGATCGGAGCATATGGTAAAGGCAAGTCTCATATTGTGCTTTCTATTCTTTCAATGCTCCTAAAACGTGATTTGGCACTGTTCGAAAAGATGATGCCGAAGATACAAGAGAATCCGAGGCTTTATCAGCTTGTGCAAAACTATTACGAGAGCGATACCAAAATTCTTCCCGTCGTAATTAGCGGTAGCAATACGAGCCTCACGCAAGCATTCTTGCTTTCCCTCCAGAGAACACTTTCTGAGCATGACATTATATCGGCTATGCCGGAAACTAACTATCATGCTGCGACTAACGTGATTCGTCGCTGGGAGAAAGAATTTCCGGAGACATTTACTAGGTTCCAGGAAGCTATTGATGAACCGGTCAGTATTTTGATCGAACGTCTCGAAAGCTATGATGTAGGCGCATATGAGACCTTTGAACGAATCTATCCGACGTTGACTGCCGGAAGTGTGTTTAATCCATTCCTTGGCTTCGATGTTGTAGAACTCTATGAAAGTGTTGCAAAGAGCCTCAAACCGATGGGCTATACGGGTCTTTATGTGGTTTACGATGAGTTCAGCAAATTCTTAGAGGCTAACATAGTCGATGCTTCAGTAAGTGACACGAAGATGCTGCAGGATTTTGCTGAGAAGTGCTGTCGGAGTGGAGCGCTACAACTTCATCTGATGCTCATTTCCCATAAGGAGATAAGTAACTACATCGACAAACTTCCTAAGGAAAAAACAGATGGCTGGCGAGGAGTATCCGAGCGCTTCAAGCATATCCACTTGAACAATAACTTTACCCAGACCTACGAGGTCATTTCCTCTGTCATCCAACATAAGGACCCTCTTTGGAGCACTTTCTGCAATGCGCATGCTCTGGACTTTGAAGCACTCTTTACGCGTTACCGGAGGCATCAGATGTTTACTGATGCTCAGGGAGAAATTGAGACGGCAATAAAAGGATGCTTCCCGCTTCACCCGGTCTCGACTTTTATACTCCCAAGGCTGTCTGAACGCGTTGCGCAGAACGAGCGAACGCTCTTTACCTTCCTGTCTGCGGAAGGAACCGCCACGCTTGACTCGTTCCTCGATGTCTATGAGAACGATTTTACTCTGGTGACGCCGGATCAGATTTATGATTACTTTGAGCCATTGTTCAAGAAGGAAGTTTATGCTGGAGGAATCCATGATACTTTTGTTTTGACGAGTGCCATTCTTAATCAGATTCCGGAAGGGACCCTCGGAAGCAAGATTGTCAAGACAATATCTTTGATTTACATTCTCGAACAGTATGAAAGGCTCAGTCCAACCAAAGAACAGATTATCGGAATATACTCTGGAAGTTACGATGTCGACGAGATCGAGCAAGCAATTACCGATCTGATCGAGAAAGAGTTTGTTGTATATATCAAGCGGAGTAATGATTATCTGCGCCTAAAGCAGACGTCGGGCGTCGATATTCACCAGAAAATTCACGATCAGATAGAAGCTCAAGCTGGCAGAGTCACTGCAAAAGGCGTGCTTAACGCTGCTAACTTTGACAACTATATGTATCCATCGCGATACAATGACGAACGTGGGATGACGAGGTTTTTCTGCTTCCAGTTTATCGATGGGAGCGAGATAACTGATGATGTTGATTGGAATATAAAGAGCGAGAGTATTCCGTCAGATGGCGTCATTTACGGGATCATACCTGATAGTGAAAACCAGGTTAAAGAAATCTCTGACATCGTTAAGGAAACTAGCAAGGGTTTTGATCGCTTCATCTTTGTGTTGCCTAAACACTTCCGAGAGATCGATGGGGTGATTCGAGAATATGCCGCGGTAAAACAACTTCGGGACCAGACCACTGACGATCCGGTTCTGTTCGATGAATATGAAGTTGTGTTCGAGGACTTGCAGGAAGTCATCAATGGATTCATCAGTTCGTATACACATCCGGAAAGCTATCGCTCAGTCTATTATCATGACGGAGAGATAATAAGCGTGCGTCGGAAATCCGGCTTGACAGAAGTGATGTCTCAGATTTGTGATAGAGTATTTGGACTGACTCCCGTTATTAACAATGAATCTGTCAACAAAAATGAGATAACCAGCATTGCTGCAAATAGCCGAAATAAGATTATTAGTGCGCTTCTTCGAAATGAGCTTGAACCTAACCTCGGGCTTTCCGGCACAGGACAAGAAGTGTCCATTATGCGTAGTACGTTGCTTCGGACAGGCATCTGGAACGAGGAAGGAGGCATCTCTCAACTCAATCTGCAGCCAGAGGACGCAGCAATGCGGAATATGCTTGAGACGATAGAGAACTTTGTGCTTGAGACTCGTCAGAATGGGCGGATTAGTTTCTCGGAGCTATACAATAGACTGACTTCGCCGGACTACCACATTGGCCTTCGTAATGGACTGATCCCGATCTATGTAGCCGTAGTCATGCACAACTATCGGCCCCAGGTCGTGATTAGTGATCGTTTTGGATCGGTACCGACGAACCTAGATGTGTTGGTTCAGATTAACAGCGAGCCGAGTAATTTCTCAATTGAGTACCTCGATTGGAATCCAGAAAAAGAAGATTACATTGCACGGCTAGCTTTGGCATTCGACGACTACGTCATTGATGCAGAGAAGGCTGGAAGCTCTTATGATTACGTCGCTAACGCTATGCGACGGTGGTATATGGCGCTTCCTAAGTTTTCGAAAGAGTGTAAGATTCGTCCGAATGGCATTAAAATCGGAAAACGCCAGCAAGAGATGATGAAGGTTCTCAGAGCAAATGCAAGTGGATCGGATTTGTTATTTAAAAAGCTGCCGACCACTTTTGCCTACGAGGACTTTACAGCAGATGTAGCTGGCGATGTCATCGGCGCGAAGACACTTTTTGACGGACTTCTTAGCGAGCTCAAAATGCATTTGATAGAAGAGACTAAGCTCCGGTTCCTTCCCAGGGAGGACAAGGAATCCGGCAAAAATGCCACTTTAACAGCAGTAGTCAAGGAATGGTGTGAGTCCTTAGATCCAAAGAGTTTTGAGCAGCTTTTCCCTGACGGAACAGAACGGTTTTTGCAGCACCTTAGGAACGCAACTAACGACGAGGATTTTTTCATTACAAGACTTGCTAAGCTCGCGACAGGACTTCGAATTGAAGACTGGGATGGGCGGACAGAAAAGGTATTTTTCGAAGCCCTTGTGAAATACATGCAGACGGCGAGAGAATTTCATGACACGACAGTTGCAGAGACCATAAACGAAACCTCTAGTTATCAGGTTACCTTTGCTGATGAAGACGGAAAGAATACCGTTAGGCGCTTTGATAAGGTTGAAGTCACATCCAGAGGAAAACTACTGTTTAATCAAATCACTGCATCGCTTGACGCTATGGGCCACTCGATCTCGGAACAAGAGAAACGCCAGATTCTAATGGAAGTTCTTAAAAAGCTATGTTGAGATGAAGGCTTGGAACAAGAGAAAACAAGAGGTTTATTATGGGTGAGGTTAAGTTCTTACTAGATATTAATTGTTACAGCGAGAATACTCACGACCTCATTGGATGTGAGGTTTACGTTCAATCTATGCAGCCCGCACACGAGGAGATCGATGTAGGTGAGATTACTCTGGCACTGGAAGAGAGCTTTTGGGAATGTTTATGTGATTTTGAGAAAACAGCTCAACAAGCCTTCGACAAAGGTATAATAACCAGAACTGATCAAAATGAACTATTTAAAGTATTTGGTAATTTCCATTTTTCCTGTGCGATGGATGACAAGCCGATAAACATCGATTTTGGAATTGATCCAAATAAATATATGTATTCACGCTTAGTTAAGTACTTAGAGATTGACTCTTCAAATCAGTTAATACAAGGGGATTGACAAAATGGCGTATTTCGATAATGCAGCAACTACATATCCAAAGCCAGATGTGGTCTATTCCTTTATGGACAGTTTCTACCGCAACTATGGTGGAAGTGCAGGCCGAGGTGGATATGCTTTGGCGAACACAGCTAAAGGTATTATTGATGAGACGAGGACGCTCATTCAAGAACTATTACATTGTTCAGCAAAGCAAGTAGTGTTCACTCCAACGGCGACAATTGCACTTAACATGATTATTCAAGGGGTAATCGCTGGAGGAGCAAAAAACATATATATTAGCCCATTTGAGCACAATGCCGTTACCCGCGTTCTTTACAATTATGAACGGCGTGGGCAAATCACGGTTACGGAGCTTGCTGTCTCGCAATCTCTTGAATATGATTTGACGCGAATACGCTATCAATTTGATGCGACTAAACCTGACTTTGTAATTGTTAGCCATGCCAGCAATGTTATTGGACTTGTTGCGCCAATTGAAGCTATCTTTGAGTTGGCCAAAGAATACAACGCTATAACGCTTGCTGACATGGCACAAACGGCTGGACTAATCGAGATAAATGCAGGGCTTGAGACAATTGACTTTGCTGTTTTCGCTGGCCATAAAACACTCTTTGGGCCAACCGGTATTTCAGGCTTTGTTATGAAACCGACGATTAACCTCCCATCCATATTGTTCGGCGGGACTGGTTATGACTCAGCAAATCAGGGTATGCCAAATGCCATTCCCGAAAAGTATGAAATGGGAACAATTAACATTGCTGGAGTTGCAGGCTTAAATGCAGCACTAAAATGGATAAAAGAAATGTCCGTGGAGAGATTATTTTTCGAGGAGGAGAAACGACGGAAAAGGTTATTGCAGATTCTTTCTAGTTATGACTTTCTTACTGTGATAGGTAATAACGAAGGTTGTAAATACGTTGGTATTGTTTCTTGTTTACTCGATGCTATAAGTAGCGATAGCGCCGGTGCTATCTTTGCAGAGCGAGGTATTTCTGTCAGAACGGGGCTGCATTGTGCGCCGAAAGCCCATCAGTTTCTTGGGACTTTTCCTTCAGGGACAATCCGCTTGAGTGTAAATGCGCTCACAAGTGAAAAGGACTTTGAAGAACTGAAGAATGCCCTTGATGATATAGAGGAGAATTTGTAAAGGTGGTTTAATATGAGCTTCCAGGACATTGACTTAAAACCAGAGTATAGATCACGGCTTGACAATGTGATTCGAGATTTCTATAATCCCGTCCTTAAACAGGCGGTTTCATATAAGAGAGCTGTTGGCTTCTTTTCATCTTCATCCCTTCTATCCCTCACGGCAGGCATCTGCGGTCTAATTGAAAACGGCGGTTCTATTCAAATGATTGCCTCTCCTCGTCTTTCGCCTGAAGATGTTGATGCTATCAATGATGGAATTCGTCGCCGTGACGAAGTAATCAAGGAGGCATTACTTCGTGAACTCCGAGAACCTAAGGGGAAGTTTGAAGAAGCACGGTTGAATTTACTTAGTAACCTTATTGCAGCGGGAAGGTTAGAGATAAAAATAGCGTTCCTTGAAGACGAAAATACTATCGGCATGTTTCATGAAAAACTCGGATTAATGTATGATAGTGATGGGAATATTATTGCGTTTTCTGGTTCTATGAACGAAAGTGCCAACGCATTTACACAGAATTACGAGGCAATTGATGTATTTCCTTCCTGGACCCAAGATGCAGACCGCGTATATATGAAGCAATCTGCCTTTAATGCGATGTGGGAAGATTATGAGCCGAGCATAAGGGTTATTGATTTTCCAGATGTTAAGGAGGAGATTCTTCGCCGATACAGAGTGAATAATCGTATCGATACCGGACTCGATGATAACCCTACCATGGAAGAAGTATTGCCTGTTGATGAACCAGCTGCATCAGCGGGCCCAATGATTCCCCCTTATGTTCATATGCGTCAATATCAGATGGATGCGATTGCTGAGTGGGCCAATAGAGGCTATGTTGGGATCTTCGACATGGCAACGGGTACTGGAAAGACATATACAGCACTGGCTGCAATATCTAGGCTATATACAGATATGCAACAAACTCTTGCAGTGATAATTATTTGTCCGTATCAACACTTGGTCGAACAATGGAAAGAAGATATCATTGCGTTCGGAATGAAACCGATAGTATGCTACTCTGCCTCTTCACAGCGAAATTGGCGGGACCGGCTGAAAACTGCTGTTGCAAGCTTTAATCTAGGTGTACAGAAACATTTCTGCATGGTTTCAACAAATGCTACGTTTGCCATTGATTATGTGCAAGATTTGATGGCAAAACTTCGTGGCAATGTTGTATTGGTTGTAGACGAGGCGCACAACTTTGGCGCTGAAAAACTGAGTAAAACGCTTCTGCCGCATTTTCCGTATCGCCTGGCTCTTTCTGCAACGATTGATCGTCATGGAGACCCCGAGGGGACAAAAAAGCTGTACGATTACTTTGGCGATAAATGTATAGAGTATACACTTAAAGCGGCTATCGACAACGATATGTTGACCCCGTATTATTATCATCCGGTTCCTGTGTCGCTCAACGAGAATGAACTGGGCAATTATCTTGACCTAACATCAAAAATACGAAAAAACATACACCTCGATAAAGATGGAAATGTCAAGTTAAGCGAATATGCGAAGATGCTACTAATAAAGCGAGCGCGAATAGTAGCGGGCGCTTCAGACAAAATTATGGCACTACGACGTTTGATGAAAGATTATGTGAATGAAAATCAGATACTTGTATATTGTGGTGCAACGACAATGCATGATGTTGATTACGAGGAGAATAAACCTCCTGTTGAAGAAGCGCGTCAGATAGACATTGTGTCTGCTATGCTAGGCAATGATCTACAAATGCGAGTAACAAAGTTCACTTCAGCGGAAAACGCAGAGGAGCGAGAACGGATAAAGGCTGATTTCGCGGAGGGCACCCATCTTCAAGCGCTGGTTGCTATCCGCTGCTTGGATGAAGGCGTTAATATCCCCAGTATACGGACTGCGTTTATTCTTGCTAGTAGTACAAATCCAAAGGAGTATGTGCAACGAAGAGGAAGAGTTCTAAGAAAATATTTGGGCAAAAGATGCGCTGTAATTTTTGATTTTATTACTTTGCCAATTCCGCTTGATGAAGTACGAAACTATGATTCGGATGTGATAGAAAGTGTTAAGTCGTTGGCTAAACGTGAAATTATCCGAATGAAAGATTTTGCGGCAATTGCAGAGAATCCGTTTGATTCTGATTCACTTATATCTGCAATTCAAAGAAGCTATAACATAGATGGCGATATTATCACTGAGGAGGTTGAAGAATATGACTAGTGACCTGGATGTTCAGGAGAAGCGGCTAAACGCAATGAAGTACAAGATTCTCAAAGCTGAACAAGAAAACCTTAAAACACGAGAGAAAACCACGGAGCAGATGGTAGAAACAATTCGCCGCATCATTACAGATGAAGCTAAAAAGAATTACTGAGGTGATAAGACATGCTGATTAAGTCGTTACGCATGGAGAACTTTCGACAGTTCCGGGGAACAACAAAGGTGGATTTCTCCTGTGACCCGGAGAAAAATGTCACCATCATCCTTGGTGATAATACATTCGGCAAAACTACTCTTTTGCAGGCATTCAACTGGTGCTTTTATGGGAAAGTTAACTTTGACCAACGCCCGGATTTTCTCCTCAATTATGAGCTTGCCGCAGAAATGCGAAGTGGCGAGCAGAAAGTCGTAGAGGTAGAAATCACTGTTCTACACAATGGCATAGAGTACTTTATCACGCGAACTCAAAGGTATAACTGTTCAAACGGTAATGTCAGGGGCGAGAGTGTTCCGGTTATTAAGGTATCGTATAAACAAGGAGATGGCCAAACCGAGTCTGTAAAAGCCTCCCAAGTTGAGAAAGTAATCAATAACATTCTTCCGGAAGATTTATCCTCTTACTTCTTCTTTGATACGGAGCGTGTCAGTTCGATTAGCTCGAGAAAAGATGTTGCCGAGGCGGTTAAAGGGCTTTTAGGCTTGTCGATTATGGATGCTGCAATAAAGCATCTTGGAGACCGTACAAAGAAGACGACGGTAATTGGAAAACTGTACGGAAGTATGGACTTAGACGGAGACACAAAAGCTCAAGAAGCTCTTAATCGTATGCAAACAGCAGAAGCAAAACGGTCTGCGCTTGCAGAGCAATTGGGAGATTGCGAATCTCAGATTAATCAGTATGATGCCCGCAAAGAACAGCTTGACGCCATTTTGCGAGATAACCAAACCACAGCTTCCATGCAGAAAAAGAAAGATGACCTGGAACGCAGGATCTCCACAGAACGTAAAGCGCTTGATGATGCAACAACGGCTTATTTCCGGGAGTTTAGCGCAGGATCTCTCGCGTTTTTTGCACAGCCCCTTCTAGCTACAGCAAGCGCTTTTCTCAAAGAGGTCAAGGTTGATGATAAGGGGATACGTGATTTGACAAAGCCCACTATCATGGAACTCATTAAACGTGGCCGTTGTATCTGTGGGCAGGAAATCAAAGAGGGAAATGACGCATATCAACACTTGATGGCTGAACTGGCATATGTGCCACCTGAATCTATTGGAAATACCGTGCGACACTATAGGGAAAAACTCAATAGTTTTTCTCGACCCGCCGGACGCACATATGACAGTCTTGATGAACGCTATAAGGCCATCCTTCGCTCAAAAGGCCGCATCCAAGATTGGGAAGATGAGCTACAAACAATTCGAGATCAAATTTCCGGCAAGGAAAACATGCGTCAATACGAATCTGAATTAGCTGATATTAGAATACGTCTTCGCGATCTCCATTCAAAAAAAGACCGTTTGAATCGAGAAGACGGCGCTCAGAAAAATGATATTGAGCGGTATAAGAAAATTTACGATTCTCTTACGGCAGTATCTGAGAAAAACCGGCAAGCGATGGAAATTATTGCCTATGCCGAGAGAGTTCGCGAATGGCTTACAGAAACTTATAAAGAGAAAGAGTTCAATATCCGTGAGGATTTGGAAACGAAAGTCAATGAAATATTTGAAAAAATGTATCACGGTCATAGGCGTGTTGCGATTGACACCAAGTATCATGTGGAGTTGCTGACTACTATCTCTGATAAGGAAATTGCCGCTGGCGAATCCGAAGGTTCTAACCGAGTTAAGAACTTTGCGTTTATTGCGGGCCTTGTTGCATTAGCAAAGGGAAAAATCGTCACTGATCGCTCAGAAAACGGCATTAATCTTTCCTCAGAGCCATATCCTCTTGTGATGGATGCTCCTTTTTCAAATGCTGATGAAACACATACAGCTAATATCTCCAAGGTTCTGCCGGAGATTGCTGAGCAAGTTATTATGTTTGTTATGCAGAAAGACTGGAACTATGCGGAACCAGTCATGAATGAACGGGTTGGACAGAGGTATCATTTAGTGAAGATCAGTGAAACCTTAACCCGTCTTAACTAAGGAGGCGGCAACATGTTTGAGAACGATTATACGATAAATGGCAAACATGCTACATATCTGAAGTTTCTTGCAAAGAAAAACGCGCGGGATGATAAAAGCCCCGATAATCCGACGGCTGCAAGGTTGTTTGAAAGATATATTGATGTTTATATGAATGCAGCAGTTTTTGGGTTACTCTATAGTCGCACAGCAAAACGCGACACCTCTTCTGATGATCGCGCTCGTGTTTATGCGGATGCTTTTGCAAATGAACGAGATAACTGCGTTTTCCTCTATCGCATGGTTATGCTTCTTGACAAAAAAACGGAGCTTTCACCCGAGGAGCGAATCAACAGAGCCTTCCGCTATGACACGCAACCTGAAAAAGCCGATGAATTTCATAAGAATATGGAACTGTTTCATGACTATGTTCGTGGAGGAATCGAAGTAATGTATGAGCAGTTTACGGATGGTTGCCAAACAAGCGATGACTATCTTAACAAGACATACGAGGTAATGACAACATTCAAAAAAGAACTTGAAGGTATTTCTTATGCGGATGAACTCGCACAGTTAATCAGATAGAGAGCCAGTAGCAAATACCAAAAAGCGAGGAGGTGGCAATGTGTCAAGCCAAGATTGGGAAGCAGAAACATTCTATACATATGCGATGGAACTGTTCTCCAGTGCTGGACATGTTGCCACCTCCAAGCCGGAATTCATTAACCATTCACCAGAACGGTTCGCGTATTTTGACAACAAGCACAATGTCTCGTTGACCCGCGAGCAACGAGACATGTTTAGAGAGTATAACAATATATCTCGTCTGTTTTCTGCAAATGGATGTGTCTTTTTTTCAATTAATCTGCTGTCAAATAGATTGCATCGCAGCCAAGTAGCACATAACATTCATACGACAATACATCCTCTTGTTGGATCATCCGCTTCGATCTGTTTGTTTCGTTGTGATAATGACGTTATGCTTTCATTTGTAGGGTTTGGATTGCAATGTCTGCTCTCGGATTGGTATCCAACAATTGATGACTATGATCGGCTTCTTCATCGACTCGACATTGCAAATATGTCGATATCGAGCGGTCGTGAATACTTTATTGACATGGTGTATATGTTGGCAAGAGGTTATTATTTATCAACCAAACCAATGCCCAATGCAATAATCCCAATTAATTATTTCTCCGCTGCTGGAATTGATGGAATTGACAAAGAAACCCTCAACGATTATCTTGAGCGTGCTTTGACTGAACCGCAACACAAATATGATTGTGATTATGTTGATTACGATGAGTCATATAATACTTCGACGGAAAGCATAAGTGAGGAACTTGACCTTATGCTCCTTGAAATGGATGATGAAGAGGATGACAATCCATTTGGAGAAGAACTAGATCCAGAAGAGGAAGACGATGAGGATGAGTTTTATGATGATTCGTCCGATTCCGTAGAAAAAGACCAATATGAGTTTGAAAATGTTGATCAGGAAATCTTCCGGGATCCTACGAAAATGGTTAAGTGGCTAAACAGCCAGTAATTCAGCAGAACCACGCAGTAATTGTTTCTGTTTCTATATGGGAATAGAAGACAAAAAGCAATTATCGTCAGCATTAGGTTAGGAGCATATTATGGATTCTATGCAGGATGCAAACAGATCGCTATCCGGGAGGAACGCTCTTCTAGGTGATCGGGTACTGATTTCAAAGGAAGTTGAGAAGAGCTGCGGGGTATTCATAGATATTCACTCGGAATTGCCCTTAGTGATAAGTTATGGGGAAATTAGAGTACTAAACAGCAATTCGGAAGATGATACGGATGTCATAGGTAGGGGAGGGTTGTGCTTTTTTATCGATGGGGGCTATTCATTTGGAGAAAGCAAATGGAAAAAAAGGATTTCAAGCATTAGTATGTGGCTTGGCCATGATCAGCCCGAGATTACATTTTTCGAGTTGCCTTTTTTTGAATATAAACGTTTCTACAGACAGAGTGGGCAAAGATCTTATACCCTACATGATGTAGAAAGAGAAGTGAGAGACTTTTTCTCCGTTTGGTCAAGAAGTAAAGAAAAGCTTGAACTTCGCGGAGACGAAAAAGAATTAACGCTCTTCATCTATTGTGAGAAGCAAATTGGCCCCATTCTGGAGATAAAGCTTCAAACAAAGAAAGACTATTACGCTGTAGCGGCATGGGTTATTCTTTTAGCGGCTAATAAGTATATTCGGGATGATGACCAGGCACGAATATTTGAGGAGTATTGGCCGTCATGCAGATATTATTATAAGCCGTATAAACCTACTCCCACAAAAGATGAATCGGAAGCACAGCTTGTAAATGAAAAAGAGCAGATCTTATCCACAACATACGAAGCAGATCTCTTAATGCGAGAGCACCAAAGCCCATTGCCATTTAGTCGTTTGTTGTTGCAGAATTGTATATACTATTACTCCGAAGATGGAAAGCCGTATTGTATTTGCGATATTAATATCGTTAATGTTCAATATGGAGATGGTTCCTTGCAATTTGATTGTTTTAGTAGAAATATTGAAGAACAGTTATCTTTGAATCGTGACTTTACATATGCCCCTTTTCTTTGTGTAACAAGTGGGAATGAGACAAAACTATCTACCATTTCACGTTTAGGTAAACCTTTTGACAGTTATTCCGAAAAACATATCAGAAAAGCAGAGTGTGTTAATGCTCCATATAACGACGAATACCCAATTGTGTTGGAGTGTCGGCTAAGCAAACGGGCGGGCAAATATCCACCACATTTTGAAGCAATTGTCTTTAAAACGCACATTGCCAAATCTATTTGCGATAAAGAAGGGAGTTTATTGTTACAGAAAGCATGGAACCATATGGCTTTGGAATGGAAATATGGAGAAGAGGACAACAAGCAAGATGAGTAGCAGACATTACGATTACTTAAAGCAGGATCTTCTCTTCTGATAGTATTTTCTTAGGATGATTACTTCAAGGGGGACTACCTTGAACCGGGCCTCGGTTCACCGTGAAGACATAGTTTCCTCTTGGCGGAACATAAGTAATGAAAACTTCACATCCGTAGCTTAAAGAAGCTTGTCTAGCATGTTTGGAGTGACTCACACGTTAAGATGTAAAGATTAGAAGTTGCGCTGCCGTTTTGCCGGTAGCGCAACTCTTTCTTGACGAGTCCCGCGTTTTCTAAGTCGTGTATGGCGCGTTTGACAGTGCTGCGGGAAAGGGAAAGGTCGCTGGCAATCGTGTTGAGTCCTGGCCAAGCGGTGTTATCTTTTCCCCGTCTCTCGTAGAGGTAGAGGTATACCAGCTTCGCTCGATGTGGCAGATCCAATTGATATAAAAAATTCAGATTTCCCATATAATTTCCTTCTATCATGTAGTTTCGCTTGTGAGGGAGCATCATGCCCCAGTTGGCGCTGCGGGTCGCAGTGCCGAGTGGAAGCTCTTGTTGCGTATGGGGGCGTGTGCCTGAGCCTGGCCTCCGAAGGAAGATGCCCCTGGCATCGTTGTGGCAAGCTGCTTAGGCGGGTATTTTGCTATGATTGCAGCCTGCAGCTCTGCCCTGCTGGCATAAGCAATCTCACGATTTCCGTGCTCCTGAACGGCAAAGAAGTGCTCCTTGTCAAAGGAGATTCCCCATTTGAAGAACAGTTTCAACCGTACCTTCATAGGATGAAAGCCCGTCTTCATGACAACAAACTGTCCCTTCGGCATTGACTTCAGCTCGTCCGGCGTCATGAGCTGGCGCTCCATCATCTGCAAGGATTCGGATGGACTGTCCTTGCCACGACTGACAGAGCCGGACATCACGGTGCGGCTTCCCATTGCCTTAGCCAGAACTTCGGCGGAGGAGCTGTTCGGGGCAAATCCGCCAAAGATTGTAAGCTGGGTGTTGTCCACGATGATCTCTGCTCCTTCTTTGCCATAGTTTTTTTCCAACTGTGCAAAGGATTGGATGATGGGGACGATCTGCAAACGCCTGGAGCGGGAGGCAGAAAACATCATTTCTGCGGATTCGATCTTGGGCAAGGTGCCAAACTCATCGCAGAAGAAAACGCAGCGGTTCTTCAGCTTCCCACCCTGCTCGTCAGCAACGGAGAGAATTTCGCGGTAGAGCTGTTGTATAATCAGCGAGATCATAAAGAACATAGTGGGGTCTTCCTCCGGCATGATGACAAAGATTGCGGACTTCTCATTGCAAAACCGTTCGGCGTCAATCTCCGTATCGAAGCATAGGAGCTGCTCCAATTCTGAGTTCAGGAACGCATTCAGACGAGACAAAGCGGTGGACATGACAGAATTCATCGCCTGCTCCGAGGTATTCAAAGCAGCGCCGGCGAACCATTTTGCTTTGTGATCGTCTGGCAACAGGGCCATCAGCATCTGGAACTGATTGCGGCCTTTGGCGTTTGCGGGCGCCAGCAATTCCTGGATCACTTTGAAGACAGAAACGATGTGACGCTCCTCCGGCTCACAGAATTCCGCAATCAGAAGGATCGTAGCGGTTAACAAGCCCTCCGCGGCATCATAGAAGTATGCGTTTTGGCCGTAGTCCGCACTGCCGGAACCGGCAAGGATGATTGTCTTTGCAATGATCTTAGCATACTTTTCCGCTTTGGCCTTGTAGACAAGCTGCGTCGGATTGTCCAGGTACAGATCCATATACTTGTTGACAAGATGCAGAAGGTTGTTGCCGTTGGAGCGGGTAGGATTGCGAAGATCAATCACAGAGATGTGGTATCCGTAGTCCTTGGCAATGGTTCCGTAGTTTCTCATGATGTCTCCTTTCGTATCAGTGGAGAGAAAAGACATCCCAGATGCACAGGCATACTCGATGCAGGGATAGAGCCAGTATGCCGTCTTGCCAACGCCTGCGGCGCCGATCATGAGCGCATGGACGTCGCCGGTGTCGATCATTGCTGTGGTGTTTTGCCTGCCAGTACAGCCGACGACGATGCCCTGGGGGAGCGGTTTGTTCGTTCCGGTAATGACGGGCACCTTTCCCGCTGCGGCATCTTTACGCCACTGCTCCGGGGTGAACGGGATGTGCCGATAGGTCTTTCGGATCTCGCTTTTGGTGGCCCACCGCGCTGTGCCATGCTGTCCGTCGCCTACCGTCTTGGATTTGATATGGTTGAGGTTGTACATATGTGTGATCAAAGGGATGGCGGTCAGCAGACCGAACATCCCGATTGCCACGAGAATCAGGAACGCAAGTTTTTCCATGCTTACTCCTTCCTTGCATAGATTAAGTCCTCGTTCCAGTCCTTGTGGGCTGGGATGAGGACTTCTGATTTGACTCCGCGAAGAAATAATCTGTCCGAGATTCTCTGCACGGCAGTTTGCCCCGGCTCGTCGCTGTCGAAGCAGATGCAGACGTTTTTGATGTTGGGATTGTCCTGGAGCATTTGAAACAACACCTTGTCGGAGACGGAGCAGGCCGCGGCATAGCTTTGCTGCCGCCAGCCGTCCTGGTGCAGTGTTATGAAGGACAACATATCGATGGGAGCCTCGAAGAGATACAAGGCCTCTCCAATGCCGTGCCAATGGAAACTGTATTCTGGCTGGCTCCCAGCGACATTGCATTTGTAGGTCCCTTCTTTTGCTGTGCTTCGCTTGTGCGCATGGCGGGGAACGCCGTCCTTGTCATAGCCAACGAACACGACGTTGTGGTGCTTGGCCGACTCGAAGATCATACGTTTGTGAACAAATGCGTAGACGATCTCCCGGTCAATTTTACGCTGATTGACGAGGTAAGCGAAGACGCGTTTGAAACTCTCGCAGGCGGGCGGCAGCACAAACGGTTCCTGCATCTGATGCGGATGCTCCGGCAAGGGCTCGCCGTTGAATCGGAGCAGATATTCTACCGCGTCGATGTAGCTCTTTCCAAGGAACTTGCGAACAAAACCAACGGCGTCCCCGCCGACTTGCTCGTACTGATGATACCAAAGATTGCGCCGGATGGTGACCTTCTGCCCCTGGCATAGCCATTCATATTCTGAACCAGATGGTTTGAGTACCTCTCCCTGAGCGCGAAGCAACTCTACAAGATTAGTCCGCTGGGCGATTTCCTTTTGCTCCGGTGAGAAATAATATAACTCTGACATGGCGATTCCTTTCTGTGTTATCCGTGTTTCAAGCCGTGGGCCTGTCGCTTTTCCTCAATCTTTTGTAATAGCTTTCGCTCCGCTTTCATCAGTTTTAGGTTTCGGTTCTGCTCCTGCTCCCGTTCATCGAAGGTCCGGGCAAGCTGTTGGAGCAGGCGAAGCGCACCAAGAGAACAGCCCCAGATACGCCCCGTGTGATAACTGTGCAGGAGCTGGGCAGCGTATTGATTACCATGACCGGCAGAAGCCTCCAGCCAATAGAGCGCGAGCCGGATGTCTTGTTCGACTTCATGGCCGAACAGATAGAGCTTCCCAAGCATGCACTCTGCATAGTCGCTGCCGTTCTCTGCGGCCAGTTGGAAGAGCCTAATGGTATCCGTTATGCTCTTGTGGGCTTCGTCTGTCAGATAAATCTTTGCGGCAAGAGCGGCGGCATAGGGATTTTTCCCTTGTGCCGCCGCTTCCAGATACCGCAGGGCCGCATTGATATCCCGCGGAAGATGTTCTCCGTGGTAGAGCAGTTTGCCGTACTGATATTGTGCAGGGGCAAATTCTTCCTGTGCCGAGAAGAACAGCCGTTCCAGTGCAGCGGGGATATCCTGCGGCAGAAGGCGTCCGTCCAGATACGCTTTTCCGAGGGTGTATGCGGCGTAGCGGTTGCCCTGCCGGTATGATGCTTCCAGCAATTCCATCGCATGGACGGAGTCTTGGGCAACAAGCTCTCCGCGAAGGAGCGTTTTGCCGAGCAGGTATTGGGCCCATTCGTTCTCTTGCTCTGCGGCCTTGCCGAGCCAAAAGACTGCGTCCTCTATGCTTTGCTCAACATCCGTTCCGAGCAGAAGGAGCTTGCCGAGGCGGTATTGCGCGATAGACAAGCCCTCTTCTGCGGCGGCGGTCAGCATTGCAACGGCTCTGTCCGGATCATATTCTTCGGAGTCCCGGTTCAGCAATTCCTTTGCGGCTTGGTATAGCTTGAAGGCGTAGCTGTTGAAATCAATGGCGTCTCTGTGCTGATACAGAGCGACGAATGGCTCAGACTTCGATGGTAGTTCCGTTGAATCCGCAGACGGTTGATAGTTTTCTTGCCGTGGCTCCTGTGAAATAACACCTTGAGTCGGAGGGAAAACATCGTCCTCGCGCTCCTTCGGCATTGACTCCGTGAGAGCCAATTCATCCGGCTCGATGGGTTCTTCTACAGAAAACCGGTGCAGGGAAAGGTTCAGCGCTTCTTGGATGACGGCGTTTTTGATGCTTTTGAACTCCTTGTTTTCTGACAAAGGTATACGCTCCGGCATCGTATCGGTATAGGTTCGAAGGATTTCTTCGCGCTGTTCATACCACAAATCATAGAGCCTGGAGATCCGACTGTCAGCGGCAAGTTCGTCAACGATGGCGTCCACCAGCCCTTTGTCATCTGCTTTCAAGTAGCCGTAAACCTTTTTTCCGGACGTGTCCGCAAGCCTTTGTGCCAACAGCAAGAGCATGTTCTCTACCTCTAGGTTGTCGTAGACACCGTGGTTGATCTGCGAAATAATCTCCGCAATCTGGGCTCTGCTCTGCACACGAAGCGCATCCCGATGCTCTGTCTGCGCAACGTAGAGGCTGTGCAGATCCTGCGCGAAGATATCCTTTGCGAAAGAAGCACGCAGTTTTTCCACACCGTCTTTGGAAAGAAAACCTTCCGCGGGATCAGTTGAATAGACGATAAGATGGACGTGCGGGTGATAGGACTCGTTGTGGAAAGCCGCAAACCATTTCAGATTTCGCATAGGAATGTGGAACGCATCCGAAAAGTTTTGCGTCTGGGAGCGGAGCATATCCCGCCAGCGTTTGCCCTGATCATAGCCAAGACGCTCTGCGTCTTCTCTTCGAATGGAGACTATTGCAGTCCACACATTTCCATTGTGGTGGTTCAACTCAGCGGAAACCTTGGAGAGCTGCACGGGAACGCTATCGTCGGTGAACAGTCCATGCGAACCAAACCGCTCCGCTCTGGGACGGGTTGCGATGTAGTCTGCGTAGGTTTTGACATTCATGCACTGATCCGCGTGATCTTCTATCGTTCTGGAAATGAAATCGGAGGCGAACCCAACGGTTTTGTTCTTCAGATAGTCTTCGTATTCAAAGGCCTTTTTGCTGTCCGGGAAGTCTTTGATCAGCCGTCGAATCAGGTCTGTCTGTTTTTGAGTTGCAGGAAGCAGCCGCTGACTTTTGTCGATTCGTTCAACACCTTCCCGCTTGGCAATGTACTCCGCATAACCGCCCAGCCTCATCTTTCTGGTGGGCTTGACAAACTTGAACTTGGTTATCAGCCGCGCCATAATTTATCCCCGCTGCCATTTGACAGCCTCCTCCATGGAGAGAGCGCCGTTCAGTTTTTTGACTTCTTTGATGCATTCGCCGCGCAGACGGGCCAAGGTAATATCATCCACGTCAGAAATGCTTGCCAGAAGATTCACCATCATCGCCATCTCAACAGCGAGCTTGAAGAGCAGACGGCTGACGCGATTGTCGCTCTCTGCAACGATACTTTTCATGTTAGACAGGAAGGTGTTGGGCAATAGGGATTGACTATCCGATGCGGAAAGATAAGCCAGATAGAAGCGCACAGCTTTCTCGATGAATTCAGTTCGGCTTCTGCAGCCATCCTCGCGGTAGACCTGTTCCAGTTGCTCCATGGTTTCCGGGTGCAGATACACCGCGATTTTGTGTTTGGTTTTATTCATAAGCGTAATCTCCCTCCAAAAGGGGCATGACTCCATAAAAACGTGGGGAAACACTGGGAAAACTGGACTTTTGACTCCAAAACGCATTCTGGGCTGCTGATTTGACTCCACTTTTCAGAAACGATGGAAAGCCCGAAATCCCTTGTGCCGTCGGCGTTGCCGGCGGCGGTGGAAAAGCCTGGAGTCCCGAAGTGACTCCAGGCTTTTCTCCTGCTTGCGAATCGACCCGCCCACAGCTCCTGGAAACAGGATTCTGAAGGCGGGCCGGTTCGCATTCAAAGACCCCGCAAATCCGCTCGTTATGATGCCTGGGGTCCTCACTCTTCTTCGGCGTGAAAAGCCCACAAATCGGCACAACGGGCCTCACAGCGGGGGATTCTGCGCGGTCACATGGCGAGCTCGTTCTCCGGAGCGGTCTCCTCAGGATCGGGCTGGGAATCCTCTTCGGAAGCGGCCTGCTCGTCGGCGTCGGGGCCGGTATCATTCCCGGCCTGCTCCGTTTCGGCGGGATCCGCTTTGGCGGATTCCGCCGCCTGGAGGTCGTAACGTTCGTTCTGCTCCCGGTCCAGCTCGGCCTCGATGAGGCCAAGGAAGAACTGGCGCTGGGTCATGTTGTTGCGGGCCAGGTACTCCTTGATCCTCTGGAACAGATCCTCCGGAACCTGGAACGCAACAGTTCTGGTATTTGCCATTGTGCTTGCCTCCTGTAATTGATATTTGGGATGGAGCTCGTTGTCCAAAGCCTGGGCAACGAATTCCGCCATGGTCATGCCGTGGGCTTCGATATACTCACGCACCTGCGCGTGGAGCCCTGCGTCGATCTTGACTGTAATGCCTTTGGTTTCATTCGTCATTGTGCTCTTGCCTCCTGTCGTGCAAATAGAATCTGACTGCGATTTCAACGACAGCCTCCACGGAGAGCTCCATGGAGGCCGCACAGAACAATACCGCAGGAACATACTCTGCGGGGATCGTGATTTCGCTGCTCATGTCAGCCCTCCTCTTCATCAGGTTCACTGGCCGACTCCCGTTCCCACTCGATCTCGATGTGACCGCAACGCTGGCAGCGCAGGACATGGACCGTGCAGTGTTTCACCGTTTCGATCTCTTCGTAGAAGCAGGGATCAAGCTCGTTGACGCCGTCAGGCCGGATTGTCACTCCATCCGGAAACTGACACCGTTTTTCGTTGTCACTGCTCACCGGCAGGCACCTCCTCCGTCTGGACGGGAGACGGCTTGCCGCGCTTGGGCTTCGGCACCACCGGCTCCGGGCTGCCGTCGTTGCGCATGGAGATGAAGTTCTGTACCTGCGACGGAACGTGCCGCTGAAAGAGCTGGGTGAGAGCGGCCTGCAGTTCTCCTTCCAAGGTCAGGTTTTTCAACCCGAGGTAGAGATTCAAGGCGCTGATTTTTTCTTCGTCAAAGGAGACGTGGATCGTCGTTGTTTTCACAGCAACTCCTCCTCAGATAACGCCTGCAGCTCCTGGCCGCTCCAAGCTTCCTCGTCGATGGTCGTGCCGACCATGTTCAGCGTAGCGGAGCCCGCATCCCGCAGGAGCATGCCCTTGATCAGGCAGTTCTGAAGGCTGGCGTTTTCCGTCTCGCTGTCCTGGAGCACCGCCCCAGAGAGATCACTGTGGGTCATGACAGCGCCGGTCAGATCGCAATGGTCGAAAACAGCGTTCCGGAAAACAGCTTCCTCTGCTGTCATGTCACGGCAGCCGCAGCCGATGAAGGTACAGCCTTTCATGGACGTAAAACAGAGAGAGGCGTCATGGAAAGTACAGGACTTGAATACGGCTCCGTCGAAGACAGCGCTGTTAAGTTCCATGCCGGAGAAGTCTACCCCGAGGAATTCGCAGTTGCTGAAGTTGGCCTGTTCGCCGCCAGCGTCGTACAGCCACAGCAGATGCTTCGCGCAGGCGACTTTAAGATCCTCGTCGAGGAGCACCCGGAGCTCCTGATCACGCCGGGGCAGATGCTCCTGGGAGATGGTCAGCAGAAGGTCGTCGCCGTCAACCTCCATGTCTTCCACTTCGGAGCGGTTGCCGAGCATCTCCAGGAACAGTTCGTCATTGAATGACTGGTGGGCGGATTCCCCGCCCAGGGCTTCCAGCGAGAGCTTGTACGGCTCCGGCAGACCGACAGTCACGGCTTTCTGGATGCACTTGTCGACCAGGTCTGCCATCTCTTTGCCGTAGTCCTGGAGTGCAGGGTACTGCTTCAGCATCAGAATCTGCTTGGCGTAGGGAACGTAGGCGCTGTACCGGGCGTAGTCGTAGCCTTCAGTGCAGACGAGAATGCCGTCATCCGAGCCCGAGCTCAAAATGAGGACGCCGTTGCGGACGCCTTCCGAGGGCGGAGCGGCATGGTGGAGATTGTAGTCGCGCAGGAAATCATGTTCCAGCATGAGGTTGTGCTGGAAGAAGCGGAATTCGCTTTCGCTCAGGGTGTGAACGTGATCCACCTGGCATGCCTCGAAGTGGACCTCCGGATCTTTCCGCTGCAGGGGAATTTTCAAAAGATAAGGCTGCATTTATGGTTCCTCCGTTTCTGTAGTGTCAGTAGGTGCCGGGGACTCCGGCACCTCGATGTAGGTAATGCCTGGGATCTTGAGCCAGTCGGTCCAGGAGCCGTTCGCGAGAACGGTTTTGACCACGCCGTATCGGGTTCCCATGGCCTCGATGACCTCGCCGTTGCCAATGTAGATCCCGATGTGACCTTCATGCCAGACGGCGAGGCCGGGAATCTCCGGGATAGTCTCAATGGAGCCTTTTTCGGGAGCGGCATAGTACATCCCGTTGGCGCCGTAGTCTGTGAAGCCGTTGGTGCCGTAGGAGATTTCATGCGTGTCGGGATCAAGCCAGCCGTAGGCCTTGATGAGCCCGCCGCAGTCCGCGGTCCGTCTGCCGATCCAGTGGCTGCGAATGAATTCTTCGTGTTCGCCAATATCGTCCGGATACTGCTCCAGCTTGGCGTTGAAGCGTTCCTCCGTCAGAATCAGGCCGTAGGTCCCCCAGACGTAGCCCCAGCCTGTCCGCTCCGCTTCCTTTGCGAACTCGACCAGATCCAGGTTGTTTTTCATGGAGAGATCCACGTAATTGGAAGTGTCGATGTAGACGGATCGGATGCCGTTCATCACATGGGTAAAATCTTCAACGTCTATCTCCGTACCGAACTCGGCATTGACGGCGGCAATGAGCTGGGAGTCCGTCTGGTTGGCGGCGAAGCAACTGACGAGCCTGGAAACAAAATCCTCCTCGCCCATGTGATCCGACAGGGCAAGGAGAAAGAGGACGTGGGCCTCCAGATAGCGGACGCCGAACCCGGCGTCCCGCATGGCGTTTTCGATCTCAATTCCCATGGCGTTGATCTGCTCCATCCGTGCCTGCTGCTCTGCTGACATCTGGGCCACGACCTGGTCCGCAAGGCTGCTGGTGTCAAAGCTGATGCCGCTGCTGAACAGCGCGGCAATGGCCAGAACTGGCGTCAGCAGGACGACGAGAATGACCAGGATCACTGTACCGGCTGTCTTACGGCCCTTCTCGCTGGAGAGGACGGCGGAAGCCACTTTCGCGGCAATGGCAGCGGCGCTCATTATGCGCCTCCCGCCGTGCCGAAGAGCGCGGCCTTGTGGTCCGGCGCGATGACCTGAAGCAGATAGCGCTCGTTGCCGCAGCGGTACAGGCAGGAGCCGCGCTCCGGGTACTTGATCAGCTCAAACTCGCTGGGCTCCACCTGAAGGGCGTCCATGAACTCCTTGGGATTGATCTGGCCGGGGTTGAAAAGGAAGTGATGCGTCGGGATCGAGAACAGCGGTTTCGTGTATTCCCGGATGGACGGGATCAGGAAATCCTCAATGTTCTGCGAGGCCATGATAATCGCCGAGTTCTTTTTACGCACGCGCTTGCAGGCATTGCGAATATATTCGATTGCGGTCAGATTTGTCAGGAACAGATAGAGCTCGTCGATGGACGCCGCCGTGCCGCCCTTCCCCAGAAGTTCGTTGCTCATGTAGGACAGGATGTTGAACAGCATGGCATCCTTCAGCCGTTTGTTGGTGTCCATGAGGCCCTTGACGCCGAAGCACAGGAACTGATCGTCCACAATATTGGTGTGGCCATTGAAGTACTTGCTCTCCGCGCCGACGCACATGGAGTGAATGCCCAGGCAGACCTCCCGCAGCAGCTTCTCCGTATACAAGTATTTTCTCTGCTTGTCGAAGGTGTTGTATTCTTCTTCGCAGAGCTTATAGAAGTCTGCCATGGTGGGATAGTCTCCCGGACGCTTCTCGCTGTAGTCGGTGCTGTCGGTGATCCCAAAGCGGGCGTACAGTTTCATGAGCAGGATTTCAATGGTGTCGATCTGGGCGTCGTTGAACTCCTTGTAGGCCCGGAAGAAGTCCTTGAGGAAGGCGACGTGCTGGGACAGGCGGGTCACACGCCGGAAAGCCTCCGGCGTTGTCGCGTCCACGTCTCCGCTGCCGTCGCTCCAGGCTTTGGGTTCCAGAGGGTTGATGATATACTCCCCCGACATGAAGTCGATGTAGCAGCCGCCGAGGGCGGCGGTCAGATCCTCGTACTCCGCTTCCGCGTCCAGCGTGATGATCCGTTTCCCGGCCTCCCGCAGGTTCGTCAGCAGAAGCTTCATGAGATAGCTCTTGCCCTGGCCGGAATT
>JAEEZZ010000065.1 GCA_016292255.1 Oscillospiraceae bacterium | reverse complement strand
GTAGCCATTCTCTTTCTGAAGCCATGGACTTTGGATCTGTGACGCTTTCTGGGCTGATAGGTACGCAGCATGTGGTTACACCTCCTAATGGTAGAATATGCTCAACAGCTGTAAACAGCCGCAGCGAGTCATTTGGGAGCCCGAAGGCTCATTCGGCGTATATTATAGCCTGTTTCGGGTAGAAATGTCAAGAATTATTTTTCACTGTCCCCGGAGGGGGTTTCATCGCTCTGTTCCTCCGGCCCCAGCTCCTCCAGGAGCTGATCCAGCTTTTCCAGATAGGCCAGAGATTCAAAGCTGCCCGGCTTTTCCAGCTCCGCCGGGTACTCGTAGGGGTCGAACACCCCCGTGGTCGCCAGCAGCTGCCGGGCATCCGGCTTCTTTTTGCCGGGAGCGGGGGATGCGGAAGGCGTCTGCTCCGCGTTCTGCTCGGGCGTCTCTTCCTCCTGCGGGAGCTCGGACACGGGCTCTGCCTCCTCCGCCTCGGGCTCTGTGGGCGTCAGGGGCTCCTCGCGCCGGGTGTGGGTCAGCTCCAGCGCAGGCATATCCGTCGCCGGCTTCTGGGGCATCGGCTCCGCCGCGGGAGGCGCGTCCGGCTGCAGCACTTCATCCTCCCGGCGGGGATCCGCCAGCTGCACCGGCAGCTTGACGATGGGCGGGCGGGAGAAGCGGGCGATCAGCGCAATGATCAGGAAGACCAGGAAGGCCGCCAGAGAGATGATGCTGATCTTCAGACCCAGGGCAAAGCCGGGGGCTTCGTAATCCAGCACCACGGCGTGCAGGCCGGGCTCCAGGCGGACGG
The DNA here is from genome assembly GCA_016292255.1 of Oscillospiraceae bacterium. Lineage (GTDB taxonomy): Bacteria > Bacillota > Clostridia > Oscillospirales > Oscillospiraceae > JAFRPC01. The sequence continues at coordinate 23,302 of JAEEZZ010000065.1, read as the reverse complement.
CGATCATGGCGTCTCCCACCGGCGTGATCCGGGTCTTTTCCCCGTCCACGGTGAGGTTCCAGCCCGGGTCGTTGGGGACAGACAGATAGAGCAGACCGGCCTCCTTGACGCGCACCGCGCCCTCGATGCGGGTGTCGGTGATCAGCGTCGGGATCATGGAGCCCTCGGAGAACTTCCGGTAGGCCTGGTCGAAGAGCTTCGTGTTGAACAGGGCCGCGCCGATGGTGACGCTGCCGGTCTTGCCGCTCTTGGCCCGGTAGCGCAGCTTGATCTCGTCCCCGGCGGAGAATTGGCCCATGCAGCGGTTGTAGCCGTAGGCGTCAGACCAGCTGTACTGCTTTTCCCCTTTGAAGAAGAAGGTCACGTCCTGCACGCTGCTGCCCTTGGAATAGCAGCAGAGCAGCCCGTCCCGCGGCATGACGAAGGTCGCCTCCACGTAGTTGTCGTTATCGCAGCTTCCCTTAACCTGGAAGGAGGTGGAGGTCTTGCCGCTGAGCTCCGCCGTGCCCACGGCCTCCACCGTAGACAGGGGGATCCGCTCGTACAGGACCTCCTCAAGGCCCGTCATCTCCCGGAAGAGGTGGTTGAGCTGGTCGTAGGGCAGGCCGCTGTGCTTGGTGGCGTCGTACTCCAGAGCGTTGTCGTCCACCAGGAAGCCCAGGGAGAGATAGCCGGTGTTTTCCAGCAGCAGCACCTCGCCGCAGCGCTCGACCACCTGGAAATAGGCGGGATCCACGTTGCGGCCGTTCCGGTCGATCAGATATTTGATCCCCAGGAGCAGATTGACGAAGGGGTCCGCCTCCTGGTAGACGTAGCGGTTCCCGGCCACGGAGGCCGCGATACCGAGGCTCTGCAGGAATTCAGAGACCCGGGCGTTGGCCGCGGAGGAGAAGACGGAGACGCCGTTGTAGCCCAGCATCGTCCCGTCGTTGAGGGTCTGCTTCATGGCGACCTCGGCGCGCCACAGATCCACGGTCTGCTCCTCCCGCAGGTGCATGGCCTCCACCGCGGCGGCAGTGTCCGCCTTCTTGGTGGGGTAGCTGTCGGAGTCGGTGAAGCCGATCTTATTGACGGCATAGATGCCGCAGCCGATGGATTCCAGCAGCATGATCAGGCACATTCCGAACACAAACAGCTCCCTGCGCTGCACGCGGAAGCAGTAGAGCAGCAGCCCGCCCATGGCAAGGACCGCCACAACGGTGGAGGCCAGGGCGGTCATCATGCTGTCGGCGCTGATGACGCAGTAGAGCAGCAGGGCCACGGGCAGGATCAGCGCCGCGGCGCGCCAGCGGCTCAGCCGTTCCAGCTCGGTGTAGGCCCGGAAGGCCATAAAGATCACGGTAAAGGACCACAGGAAGCTGAAGCGGTAGGGCAGCATATTGGGGAAGTGGGTGCCGTGCCACAGATAGTCCAGGGTGCGGAACAGGAAGCTGTTGGCAAAGAACAGCAGCAGCAGCACCGAGAAGATCCGCTCCCGCAGGGGGATCCGCTTGCAGCCCAGATAGACCACCGCCAGGATCATGGTGAAGAAGCCGCAGAAGATGTTCGGGCCGCCCTCCATGGTGGTGGGCTCCGCCAGGGTCCCCACACCGGAGAGCACCGCGCGCAGTCCCTCCAGCGGAACGCGAAGTCCCGCCAGGAACGCGCCGAGTCCTTCCGTCCGCAGGGCAACCATCAGCTCATGGAAGCCCATCCAGGTGGGGGTAAAGGTGGTATCGCCGCTGAAGGTGGGCGCCTGTCGGCCAAAGAAGTTGAACAGCTCCGTCAGACTGCCCCGGTTGATCTGCTCCATGGCAGCCTGATAGGTCATGCCGGGGATCTTGACGATGTTCATGGCGTTGGATTCCGGGAACTTGTTGATGGCAGAGGAGGTGCTCTGCAGCCCCAGATAGGTGGGGATCGTCAGCACAGCCGTCATGCCCACGGCGATCAGACTGAACAGGGCGATGCGCCAGAAGCGGGTCCAGAAGCCGGCCATGTCGTCCCAGTTGACCACGTGCCAGCCGATGAAGATCAGCACGACCCAGATGCAGACGAACAGGCCGATGTAGTAGCTGCAATAGACGGACAGCGCCAGGCTGATCACATAGAGCACGTAGCGGCGATCCCGCAGCAGGCTGAAGGTCCCCAGGGTCACCAGGGGCAGCAGGGCCACCGTGTCCAGCCAGATGGCGTTCCAATAGTAGCCCATCATAAAGGCGCAGAGGGCGTAGGCCGTGGAGAAGAAGGCCACCGCCAGCTCGTCCCGGCCAAAGGCTTTTTTCAGGAAGACGGCACAGAACAGCCCCGCCAGACCAATGCGGATCAGCACCGCCAGGGTGTACCAGGGCAGCAAAAGTCCCTCCGGCAGCAGCGCCGCAGGCAGATTCAGCGGGCTGGCCAGATAATAGGCGAACAGCGGCAGATAGCTGGTCCCCATGCCGGTGTTCCAGGAGTGCAGCAGGGAGCCTCCGTTCTGCAGCCGGGCCCGCAGATTCAGGAAGAAGGGATAGTATTGGTGCCATTGGTCATGGGCCAGGATCATTTTGGAGCCAAAGGGGATGACTCCGCAGACCGCCCACATCACGCCCACGATGAGCAGGGGCAGGAAAAAGGCTGTCAGATACAGATAGCGGGGTTTGCGCGGTCTGGATAAGAAACCGCCCGCGGCGTTCAGCCCCCGAACAGTTCCGCCGGCCATGGATCGCAGCGTCATATCGTTTACCTCTTGCGGTGAGTATAAAAAATAACATTACGTTGTATTATAACACATAGGCGGACAAGTTGCAACTTTCTTTTTCAGACGTTTGAAAAGACGTTTGAAAATCGGCTTTGTTCCCCGATCCCAAAAAAACACGCGCCGTTTCCGGCGCGTGAGGGAAAGAATTCCCGTTTCCGGGTCTGTCTGTCTGGAGCATAGTATACGCAGGCGCGGCGGATTTATACGGATCGTTACCGCCTCCGGCGTCAGTTTTTCTGGGCCCGGCGACGCATCAGCTCCAGGGCGGCCACAAAGCACCAGAGGGACAGGCCGAGGATCGTCAGCAGATCGGACAGGGTCATCCGGGCCAGGAAGGCGTCCGGGAGCGGGATCTGCTTGGTGAGGAAATAGTCCGGCACCGCCATGCAGGCGAAGATCCCAGCGCCGAGGCCGAACAGCACCGCGCTGCGGCGGTGGCCCACGTTCAGGGAAAAGCCGGAGAGCAGCATCATTTCCACCATGCAGCAGGCCCAGGCAAACAGCACGGGGACGATGTAGATGACCATGGGGTTATGGCTCCAGCTGCGGAAGCGCATCACCAGCGCCGCGCCGGTAAAGAGCGAGGGGATCAGCCGGATCCAGAAGAAGCCCTTTCCCCGGGGCTCGCACAGGGAAGTCCAGCCCATCAGCATCCCGGAAACGGCCCCCACGGCGGGGATCAGCGTCTCGGCGCTCCGGAAGGACAGCTGCTGCAGCTCCAGCAGGCTCAACACAGAGCCCGCCAGAAGCAGGCCGGCCGCGATCAGCTTCAGCGGGAGCCATGCGCCCTGCACACTGAACAGGGCTTCCCGCCCCGGCAGCCGGTTGAGCTTGGAGGACAGGATCCACAGCGCGGCGAAGACCGCGGCGCAGAGCAGCACCGTGGCAGGCAGCGCAATACTCCCCCGGGGCAGAAGACCGTCCTTATCAATGGCGGTTTGCAGGACAAGCACCCGGAAACCGACCAGCAAAACGATGCAGCAGACCGCGATCTTGCGTAACAGCGCGGCCGCCTTCGTGTTATCCATATCAGCACCTCTTACGGAATGTTTTCATTTTCCCGTATTATAGCACCGCCCCGGGGGAATTGTCAATTATCACTTCTTACTGATTCCATGTCACTTGTCGCCTGTCACTTGTCGATCTCCACCTCCAGCGCTGCGATCTCGCCGGCTGCAAGCTCCGTCTGGCCCAGGGGGTGATTTTGCCGGGCTGCGGTGTACAGGCCGGGGGGCAGGCCCTGGAAGTCCAGCACCCGCACCCAGGCTCCCGCCGCGTCGGCCTGGGCCCCGGGGGGAATGAAAAGCTCCCGGCTCCAGCTCCGTCCGTCCCGATCCCGGAGCTCCAGGGTATAGCGGCCTGTGGCGTGCAGCCGGACGGTCAGACGCACCGTGCCAGGCGTAAAGCGCTCCACGTACAGTCGTTCACCGTCCGTCCAGGCGCGTCCCTCCGCCTCGCTGAGGGCGGCGTTCTCCAGAAGGGTGAAGCTTCCGATCTCCGTCTGCCCCCGCTGGATGCTGTAACGCCCCGGCGGAAGGGGGCCCACAGACGCGTCGCCGTCCAGATCCGGCTCAATCCCGGCCAGCGGACAGCCCAGGCCGTCGCAGACGAAAAGCTTCTCTCCCGGGGCCGGATCCGGCACTGCCACCGCCACGTAATAGGGCCCGGCCTCCGGGGCCTCCGCCGTGGTGTCACAGGCCGCCAGCACGGGGACGGCCTCCTGCTCCGCCCCGGTCTGCTCCTGCGCTGCGGGGGCTGCGGTCTCCCGCACCGCGGCAAAGGCCGCCGTGCTCACCGCCGGAGCCGGGACGGTCTCCTCCCGCGCCGGGGGAAAAAGCCGGGCGAACACGGTAGCGCTCAGCGCAAGGACGCCCAGCAGCGCGCCTGTCAGCACCAGGCCGGCGGATTCTCTGTTCATGCTCCCTCTCCTCTCCGTTGGATAAGCTCAGTATAATCCGGCGCCGGGGAGAATGCTGTCGAGCCGTGGGAGCGGAAATGAAAATTGACATTTTGCCCGAGATTGGGTATGATTAGAAAAAACCGAAAAAGGGTGATCCCATGAATCCGAAAAAAACGGCAAAGACCCAGGGCAAGGCGACCCAGCCCATACAGGCCCCGCCCGCAGCGGAGCGGCGAGGCGTGCCGAGGTGGCTGCCCTCCCTGCTGATCCTGCTCTGTACGGGCGTGCTGTTTCTGATCCTGTTTTTCAACGCCCGGGAGGGGAATATCTACAATCCCTCCCGGCTGCAAAGCGAGTTCGTCACCGTGGAGAAGGCGGAGGTGCTGAACGTCTCCTACGACACCGTGGAGCCGGATCCCTACTCCCCCGACGGGGTGGAGAAGGGCAACCAGCGGGCCCTGGTCCGGCTGAGCACCGGCGCGTTCGCCGGGCAGACCCGGGAGCTGTACTACATGATCGGCTATTTTGTGGGGCCGAAGCTGGCCCCGGGAGACGCCATCACCGTGCTGCAGCTCCGGGACGAGGAGACCGGCGCGCTCCAGGAGATCACTTACTTCCAATATGACCGCATCGGCCCCGTGCTGCTGGTGCTGGGGCTGTTTGTGCTGGCGGTGGTGCTGGTGGGCGGGAAGACCGGGCTGAAATCCCTGCTGGGTCTAGCCGTCACGGTGGTGGCCCTCATCTGGATCTTCTGCCCCATGTGGATGAAGGGCAGCGCCCCCGTCCCCCTGGCCATGGGGCTCTGCGCCCTGGTGACGGTCATGAGCTTCGTGATCCTGGGGGGCACCTCCAAAAAGATCCTCTGCGCCGTGCTGGCCACCCTGGCCGGGGTGGGGCTGGCAGCAGGCTTCGGAGCTCTGGCCCAGGGGCTGTGCCGGATCACCAGCTTCAACCTCTACGACGTGAACGGAGAGATCGCGGATCTGGTCAATCTGCAGTCCCGAAACTATCCCGTCCGCATCCACGGCCTGCTGACCGCCGGGATCCTGATCGCCTCCCTGGGCGCAGTGATGGACGTGGCCATGAGCCTGTCCTCCGCCCTGGCGGAGCTGAAGCAGGTGAATCCGGAGCTGGGCCGCAAGGCCCTCTGGCGCTCCGGCATGAACATCGGCCGGGACATGGTGGGCACCATGACCAACACCCTGATCCTGGCCCTGGTGGGCTCCAGCCTGGTGACGGTGATCCGGCTCTGGGCCCAGGGCCCCACCTGGCGGATGCTGCTCACCTCCGGCTATTTCGCGGTGGAGCTGATTTCCGCCGTGTCCAGCTCCATCGGCGTGATCCTGGTCGTCCCGCTGGCCGCAGGGATCGGGGCGGCGGCGTTTGGAACAGGTAACAAGTAATAATGGGTAATAGGTAATAAGTGACAAGGGACAGGTGACAAGTGGCGTCCACGGAACAGCACAAGGTAGCGGCGCACACCGGTGCGCCACGAAACAGAACCCCCGGGCCGGCGGCTGTCTCTCATAGAGGGAGCATATCAACCGTCAGCCCGGGGGAATTTTCGTATATGTCGAAATGCGGGGGAACGCGGACAAGCAATGCTTGTCCCTACATGCGGGATTCGCGGTTCCCTGTTCCCCGTTCCCCGTTCCCTGTTCCCTCACTCCACGCCGGTTTCTACGCCGGACACGAACCACCAGCCGTCGTCCTCTTCCAGCGTCAGGCGGTCCTTTCGGGGGGTGAAGCTGCCGTCGGGTGCCATTTCCATGACATGGGCAGTCCAGGTTCCGTCCTCATTCTCCTCCAGGCCGACCAACCGTGAAAGACGGTTGGGCTCCTTCGGCAGGCGATACATCAGATGGTTTTCCAAGTCGTTCCAAAACGTACCGCAGCTCAGATAGTCGCTCGCCAGCTCCGGGGTCATAAAGCTAACCAGGTAGCTAAATAACTCTGAAGTCGTAACCGAAGTTAAGATCCAGTCATCCTGTGACCCGCCGTCCTTTTTCGCTTCCGCATCGAGGCCAAAATACCGCAGGAGAAACGCCGGGTTGTAGTCCTTGGCGTTGCAGAAGCGGTAGTACCAGGATACGACATACGCCAAATCATCATCCTTCCCGGGATTGAAGCGCTCCGGCAGAAGGTTCTCCGGGCAGTCCGGGCAATACTCCTCTGCAAACGCCACGATATACTGCGTGTGGTGCTCCTTGCTGTACTGCGTGGACATACCAAAATAGCCATAATCCGCCGGGGCGAAGCCTGCGTCCCAGGTTGCGTCAAACTGGTAGTACTGCCCGTCGATCCTGGCTACGTTCCAGATATGGCTATACGACCCTTCCGTCATGTTCACGTATCCGCTGATAGTAAAGCAGTCGATCCCAGCCAGATTGCAGAGCACGTACAGGGCCTCCGTATAACCGGCGCAAACCGTGCTGCGGCGAACCAGAGCGTCATAGATCATGCACCAGTTTTTGGTCTCATAATAATCGTCGAGATCGTAGCGGACGTTGTCGGTCAGATAGCGATACAGGTACAGCATCTTCTCCCGCTCGCTCAGGTTCTCCGGCATCCCGTCCACGATGGCCTCTGCGGCGGCAATTCCCTCCCGGTACTCCTCGAAGAGATTGCCATGCTCCATTCCGCCGAGCGTCACCAGCAAAAAGGTCAGCGTATTTCCGTTCGCCCGGGAAAATTCCTGAACGCCCAGCGCTCCGACGTGGCCATCGTTGATCCGGTAGGTCTGGATCAGATAACGACCGGCGTCATCAATCATGCCGTAGCCAAAGTGCTCCGTCGGCACGCACATACGGCTGCAGCCGTTCGCCATCGCATAGTCCAGGACGGGCAGCAACTCGTCGACCAGCACCTGCGGCATATACTGCTCAAAATAGTGCGTGCGGGGCAGCCGCTCCGGCTGCTGGGCGTAGACCTCCTCGATGGGGACGTTGAACACGGACGTCGTGCCGTCGGCCTCCCGGCGCAGGAACGCGATGCTGTCGGCTGCCACGGTGCCCTCGGGAACGTCCTTCGTACGGAATGCGGTGGACCAGCTGATCTCCGGCAGCGGCTCGGGCTCCGTCGTTTCCGGCTCCGCGGCGGCGCAGGTCGTGGTCACAGCGGAGTCGGACGCCCCGGGCCGCGTCGCCTCCCCGCAGCCTGCCAACAGGCCCGCCAGCAGGGCGATCATCAAAAGACAAGCTGTAAAACGCATTTATTTTCCTCCAAACATCTTTTCTCGGTGAAATCCGCCCCCATTATACGGTACAGCCTGCGTCAGGTCAATGACAAAAACTGAAAAATAGCGGCCCTGATTTTGCAGTTTTTGCAAAATTGCTTGTTCCCTTGAAAAAAAAGCAGTTTCTTCTTGTACTTTTCCGCGATTTCTGGTATAATATGTGGGATATTGTGAGAAAGTGTGTATATTGCTATGAAAAACGAGAATAACGACCGAAAAAAGACAAACTATGCGCCCCGGAACGAGGGGCGGAAACGAGCCGGCTTCCAGGACGATCGGCCTGAGGAGCTGGCCGAAGGTCTGATTGAGGGGCGCAACGCCCTGACCGAGGCGCTGAAAAGCGGCCGCACCATCGACAAGGTCTACGTGGCCGAGGGCAGCACCGACCGGGCTCTGACCCGGCTGGCCGCGCTGGCCAAGGAGGCCGGGGCCGTGGTGGTGCCCGTGGATCGCCGGAAGCTGGATCAGATGAGCCCCACCGGCGCCCACCAGGGCGTGATCGCCGCCGTGGCCGCCCACGAGTACGCCTCTGTGGAGGACATCCTGGCCCTGGCCAAGGAGCGGAACGAGGCCCCGCTGATCGTGATCTGCGACGAGCTCTCCGACCCCCATAACCTGGGCGCCATCCTCCGCTCCGCCGAGTGCGCCGGAGCCCACGGGGTCATCATCCCCAAGCGGCGCAGCGTGGGTCTCACCGCCGTGGTGGCCAAGACCTCCGCAGGCGCGGTGGAATACCTGCCTGTGGCCCGGGTGGCCAACATCGCCAACACCATCCGGGAGCTCAAGGAGCAGGGCGTGTGGATCTACGGCACCGCAGCCGACGGAGCCAGCGGCCTTTACCGCACCGATCTCACCGGGCCCGCCGCCATTGTCATCGGCAATGAGGGCGAGGGCATGAGCCGCCTGGTACGGGAGAGCTGCGACGTGCTGGTGAGCATCCCCATGAAGGGCCGCATTTCCTCCCTCAATGCCTCCGCAGCCGCCACCGTGCTGCTCTACGAAGCCCTGCGGCAGAGAGAAAATGCATAATGCATAATTCATAATTCACGAGCTGCGCGGACGAGCAACGCTCGCCCCTACGGGCTCTGAACCCTGAACCATAACCTACAGCAAGCGGGAGTGCCTTTCAGATGAAGAAGCGCTATGAACCAATCCCGCCGGATCCGGATCTCGTCCGGCCGGTCGATCCGCCCGAGGAGGGGCAGAAGTCCGAAAACGACTTTGCCCTTCGCCTGGCGGCTTCGCTGCGCGCTGAAAAGCAGGCCCATGAGGCTGCCGCTCCCCAGCGGCCAAAGCCCCTTGACCTTTTCCCCACCCGCGACACGCCGTCGGAGGACTCTGCCGGCACGGAGGCCGCGCCCCATACGCCGGTTTTCGAGCCCCTTCCGCTGCCCGAGGATCTGGAGGCGGAGCTCAATGAGCTGCTGGGACGGGAGCCTGATCCCCCCGCTCCGGAGCCTGCCGAAGCGGAGCCCGCCGAGGCAGAGCAGGCTGAGGCGGAAGCAAGTGAACCTCCCGCACCCTATACGCCCTGGTCCGCCCGACTGGAAACACAATCTTCCCCCCTACGCAGCGGAGAGCTGCAGCCGGCCCGCCTGGAGGTGCGTCCCTCCGCGCAGGAGCTTCGAAGGCCCGCGCCGGAGCCCGCGGCCCCGCAGGACGATGGGGTACTGCCGCAGGTTCGCGCCGATCTGAGCGACAAGCCCTTTGCCCCGCCGGAGGAGGATCCCTCCCTGGAGGCGCTGTTCCGGCTTCCCGGCGACGAGGCCGCAGCTCCCGAAGACGACATTTCCATCGATAATATCATTATTGAAGATCATTCTGCGGATGCAGCAGCGCTCATAGAGCCTGCAAAGCCCACAGAGCCTGCAAAGCCCACAGAGCCCGCAGAACCCATAGAACCTGCGGAGCCCACGGAGCCCGCAGAGCCGGAGGCGGATGTGCCGCCGGTCCGTGCGCCGCAGCCCCAGGAGCCCACCGGTCCGCTCCCCACCCTGGAGGAGCTGTTCGGGCCCGCGGAGGAAAGCCCCGCGTCGGCCCCGGAGGAGCCCGCCGCCCCACAGAAAGCGGACGCCGGGAAGCCCGCATCCTCCCGCAAGGGCAATCTGCGTGGGCGCAGGGACGGCACTCTGCCGTCCGCCCCCGGGGATCCCTCTCCCCGTATGCGTAAATTCCGCAATCTGCTGGACAGCCTGTTGGTCTCCCAGATCCCGGAGGAGCCCGAGGAGGAAGCGCAAGCCGCGCCCGCCAAGGCCGCCCCGGAGCCGCAGCCGCCCGCAGAAGCACCCGTGGAGGCAGCCTCCGTACAGGAGGAGCCGACCGCCGATGTGCCTGTGGAAGCAGTCCCCGCACAGGAGGAGCCGACCGCCGATGCGTCCCCGGCCCCCGAACCGGAGCCTTATGAAGCCCTCGATCTGGAGGAGCTGGACGCCCTGCTGCGGCGCTTTACCCAGGAGGAGCCTGACCAGGCCGCTCCCGCGGAACCGGAGCCCACGGAAGCCCCGGGAATCGCAAGCCTTGAGCCGGAGCCTGCCCCGGAGCCGGAGCCTGTTCCGGAACCGGAGCCTGTTTCGGAGTCTGTCTCGGAGCCGACGCCTGATTCTGCGCCTGTCCCGGAGCCGACGCCTGCTGCCGACAGGCGATCCGCCCGCTGCGGCAAGGCCCGGGAGGCGGCCCCCGAAAACGCCATGACCGTGCAGGAGCTGCTGGAGGCAGCCATCCCCATTGAGGACGCGGCCCCGCCGCAGCGCACGCCGCCCCAGCCGGAGCCGCCCGCAAAGCAGCCCTCCCGCCGCCGCAGGAAAAACCGGAATCACGCCGCCCTGCGGGAGAACGCGGCAGCCATCGCCGCAAAAACGGCGGCAGCTGCGGCAGCGGCCAAGGCCGCGGCCGCAGGGCAGGGCCGGGAGCTGCTGAACGAGACCGGCGCAGCCGCGGCAAGTGCCGCCGCAAAGGCAGCGCCGCCGCAGAAGGCCCGCCCGGAATCTGCCCGGAAGGAGCCCATCGGGAAAGAGCCCGCCGGGAAGGAGCCGCCGCGCACAGCTCGGCCGCCCCGTCAGCCCGAGCCGCCGACGGATCCCGTTCCCTCCGCCGACGTGCGGAAGCAGGCCCCGGCACAGCACACGCCCAAGCCCTCCGCGCCCGAGACCCCGCCCAGGCAGGAGCCCACGGCCCGAACCCAGGAGGAGAAGGCGGTGCTCCATCCCGAGGAGGCCTACCGTCTGTACGCCCGGCCTCTGAACGAAATGGGAACCCGGCTGATCCTGGCCGGTCTGTTCACCTTTATCAGTCTGTTCTTTACGCTGTATCTGACCCGGCACTGGACCTTCCTGCCGGAGATTTTCTCCGGCGGCACCACGGTGTATCTCCAGCTGGGGCTTCTGGGCATGACCTTCCTGGTCTGCCGGAAGCCGCTCTTCCGCAGGCTGCGGAAGGCCCACGGGCTGCACCCCGCCCTGCTGCTGGTGCTGGGCGCGTTCTTCACTGCGCTGGACTGCTTCGGCGCGGCAAAGACGCTGCGTTCCCCCTTTACCCCGGTCTTCGGCGCGCTGGCCATGTTCTTCCTCTGGGGAGAATACGACCGCTGCCTGGGCCTTTCCACCACCGTCAAGGTCCTGCGGGGAGAGGCGCTCTCCTCCGGCGTCAGCGAGGTGACGGAGAGCTTCAAGGGCAGCCGCGGCCTTGTCCGGACGCCGCCCAACGCGGATCGCTTTATGGAAAAGCTGGAGACAACGGATCTCACCGAACGGGTACAGCGGATCTTTACGCCCATTGCCGCCGCGTTCGGCATGGCGATTACGCTGCTGATCGGCCTGGGCCTGAAGCAGGATATCCCCTGGACGGGCTCGCTCATCTTTCTGGGCGCTGTTCCCATCGCCGGTCTGCTGGCCTATCCCCGGCTCTTCCTGCTGCTCTCCCGCCGTCTGGCGGAGGCGGACGCCGCCCTGTGCGGCTATCACGGCGCCGAGGTCTTCGGCGGCGAGCACTCGATCCTGATCGGGGACGAGGACATCTTCCCCGAGGGCTCGCTGACCCTCAACGGCTTCAAGGTCTACAACGGGAACCCGGATCGGATCATCGCATACGCGGCCGCAGCCGTGCGAAGCTCCGGAAGCGCGCTGGATCCGGTCTTTGACGATCTGCTGGTGACCCACAACGGCCGCCACTACACCGTGGACACCTTCCGCTTCTACGACAGCGGCGGCATCGGCGCCAGCATCGGCGAGGACGTGGTGCTCATGGGCTCCCTGGACTTCATGCGGCGCATGGGCGTCCACATGGACAAGGGCGCCCGGGTGAAGCAGGCAGTCTATCTGTCCGTCAACGGAGAGCTGGCCGCCGTCTTCGCGGTTCGCTACGCGCCCCCGGAAAACCTGCGAAAGGGTCTGGCCTCCATCGCGGCCAACCGACATTTCAAGGGGATCCTGGTGACCAGGACCTTCCTGGGGACGCCCGCCTTCCTCAAGGCCAAGTTCGGCATCCCCACCGGCACCTTCCTCTATCCCTCCACCACGGAGCGGATCCGCCTGTCTGAGGCGGAGCTGAAGCGTACCGGCGCCCAGGGCGCGATCCTGGCCAAGAACAGCTTCTCCGGCTTCGCCCAGGCGGCCGCCGGCGGGCGGACGCTCCGCTCCGCCACCATCGGCGCTGCGATCCTGACGATCCTGAGCGGAATCGTGGGTCTGATCCTGATGGCCGTTCTGGCCGCGCTGCAGGCCCGGGAAACCGCCACAGCTCTGAATCTGCTGCTCTATGTGGCCGCGTGGCTGGGGCCGACCCTGCTGCTGACGGCCTGGGGAAGACATTTTTAGCGATTGACAATTCTGTTCTGATTGTTTATAATGGTACAAATCGCGGCTCGGCGCTTCGGCTTTCGCCGCTGGAAAGGAGAGTCTAAAGATGGCATTTTGCAGTCACTGCGGCGCTCAGCTCCAGAACGGCGCTGCGTTTTGCGTCCAATGCGGCGCTCGGGTCAACAGCGCCCCTGCCGGTGCCCCCGCCAACGCCCCTGCCGGCGGCGCTCCCGCAGGCAGAGCTCCCGCAGGGAATGCCCCCTACGGCAGCCAGCCCCCCGCCGGCCCCGCGAATTCCTACAACCCGCCGCCCTACGGCGGCTACGCCTACCAGGCGCAGAGCCCGGCTCCGGCCAAACGCCCTGGCAAGAAATTCTGGCTGCTCGGCATCGGCCTTGTGCTGCTGATCGGCGTGGGCGTCCTGCTGTTCCTGCTCCTGGGGGGCAAGAAAACAGAGCTCACGATGGATCAGTTCATCGACAAGTACATCGAGGCCTACAAGAGCTACGGCTCCTACAACTACTATGTGGACGAGGACGACGCCACGTTCCGCGCCGAGATCCGGGATGACGTGGACACGCTGAGCGGAGGCTCCAGCGAGGACAACTACTTCGGCGCGTCCCAGGAGCTCTACGTCCGGATCAAGCGGGAGGACGACCCCAACATCAAGATGTATTTCGTCGTCTACCCCGACGAGAGCACTGCAGAAAGCGCCTTCCCCCAGATCGAGGAGGCCCTGCACGAGCTCAGCGGCCTGGAGACAAACCACAGATCCGAGGGCAGCAACGCCGAGAGCCTCACCTTTGAGCTGAGCGAAAGCAACAACAGCTACGTCCGGGTCGTCCGGGTCGGAAAGACCCTGCTGATGATCAACTGCAACGGGGAAGACACCGTTGTAAACGAGATCTTCGATTTCTTCGGCTATTGAGCCATTCACGCGTTGATAATCTGAAAGGAGAAAATCATATATGTACACTGCGAAGGACATCCGCAACATCGCCCTGCTGGGTCACGGCGGCGACGGCAAATCCGCCCTGTGCGAGAGCATGCTCTTCAACACCAAGGTCATCACCCGTCTGGGCAAGCGCTCCGACGGCACCACCGTCTCCGACTTTGACGACGAAGAGAAGAAGAGACAGTATTCCATCAAGACCTCTGTGATCCCCGTGGAATACAACAAGGTCAAGCTGAACATTCTGGACAACCCCGGCTACTTTGACTTTGCCGGTGAGGTGGTTCAGTCCCTCCGCGTGGCGGACGCCGGCGTCATCGTTCTGACCGCCAAGTCCGGCATCGCCGTCGGCACTGAGAAGGGCTGGAAGGCTCTGGCCGACCGGGAGCTGCCCGCCATGTTCTATGTCTCCAAGCTGGACGAAGAGCACGCCAACTTCTTCGGCACCCTGCAGGCCATGCGGGATACCTTCGGCGCCTCCGTCATCCCCTTCACCTTCCCCATCCTCAAGGGGGAGCAGCCTGTCGGCGTGGTGGACCTGATCGAGAAGAAGGCCTACGACGAGACCGGCAAGGAGATCGCCCTGCCTGCCGACGCCGAGGAAAAGATCGAGGAATACATGATGGAGCTCAACGAGCAGGTCGCTGAGACCGACGAGGCCCTCATGGAGAAGTTCTTCGCAGAGGAGCCCTTCACCCCCGAGGAAATGGCCAACGGCCTCAAGACCGGCATCATGACCCGCGCCATCACCCCCGTGTTCTGCGGCTGCTCCACCACCGGCCTGGGCGTGAACGCCCTGATGGACAACCTGGTCAAGTACGCTCCCTCTCCCCTGGAGGGCAAGCCCATGACCGCCGTGGATGAGGACGGCAACGAGAGCGAATTCAAGCTGGATCCCGCCGGCAGCCCCATGGCCTTCGTGTTCAACACCATGTCCGACCAGTACGGCAAGAACTCCTACTTCAAGGTCATCTCCGGCGACATCGAAGATACCCTCACCGTGGTCAACGGCCGCACCGGCTCCAACGAGAAGCTGGGCAACACCTTCTTCCCCCGCGGCAAGGACAACATGAAGACCTCCAAGGTCTGCTGCGGCGACATCGGCGTGTTCACCAAGCTGGCCTCCGTCCGCACCGGCGACACCCTGGGCCTGGCGGGCAAGGTCGTGAACCTCAAGCCCATGGAGTATGACGTGCCCAACTACCGCATGGCCATCTACGCCAAGACCAAGGGTCAGGAAGACAAGGTGGCCGCCGGCCTGGTGAAGCTGAACGAGGAAGACGCCTCCTTCACCTACGGCAACGACCCCGAGACCAAGGAAATGATCATCGCGGGCGTCTGCGATATCCACCTGTCCGTCATTATTGCCAAGCTGGCCGCCAAGTACAAGGTGGAGGCGGAGCTCCGTCCCGCCAAGATTGCCTACCGTGAGACCATCATGGGTAAGGTCGAGCAGCACGGCCGCCACAAGAAGCAGTCCGGCGGTCACGGCCAGTTCGGCGACGTCTACATCCGCTTCGAGCATCAGGACGAGCAGGACGACATGATCTTCGCCGATGAGACCGTGGGCGGCTGCGTGCCCAAGAACTTCATCCCCTCCGTGGAAAAGGGCCTTCGCAACTGCGTCGGCAAGGGCGTGCTGGCCGGTTACCCCGTGGTCAACCTGAAGGCCACCCTGTACTTCGGCTCCTCCCACCCCGTTGACTCCTCCGATATGGCGTTCCAGACCGCTGCAGGCATCGCCTACAAGGAAGGCCTGCCCCTGGCCCGTCCCACCATTCTGGAGCCCATTGCCGAGCTGAAGGTCTACGTGCCCGACAGCTACACCGGCGATGTGGTCGGCGACCTGAACAAGCGCCGCGGCCGCGTCATGGGCATGGGCGGCGGCATCATCGAGGCCGAGGTCCCCATGGGCGAGATGAGCTCCTACGCCATCGACCTGCGTTCCATGACCCAGGGCAGAGGCGCCTACAGCATGAAGTTCGTCCGCTACGAGGAAGTCCCGCAGATGAACCAGGCTAAGATCATCGAAGAGGCCAAGAAGAACGAGGAAGAGTAATTTCCCGTGAAAAGCGGCTCCCGGGTCATCGCCCGGGAGCCGCGTTATATCTGTTGATCCTTTGAGGGGAAAACGCCAATGAAAAACAAAATCTGTTCCGCACTTTTCGTACTGCTGGCGCTGGTCGCCGTGGCGGCGCTGATGATCTTCGTAATCGTTCCTGCGATCAAGGGTGGCAGCACGGAGCCCAGCACCTCCGCGCCGGTCACGACGACGCAGGCCGCACCGAATCTTCAAAGCAGCACCGTCGCTGCGCCGGAAAGCACCCAGCCCGTCACCACGGAGCCTGTCACCACGGAGCCCGTCACCACGGAGCCCGTCACGACGGAGCCGCCTGAGACAGAGGCGCCCACGGAGCCGCTGCCCACCCCCACCCCCACGGACGTGGCGGAGGGGCCGGGGGACGTACACACCCTTGCCTATCAGGCCGGCACGGTCTTCATCACGGAGGGCTGCGGCTACAGCGCCTATTACTTCGGGGAGACCAACAGCACTCGCTACTGCGAGGCCGTCAGCCGTGTTGCCCGAGCCCTGGAGGGCAAGGCCACGGTCTACTGTCTGATCGCGCCCCTCTCCACCGGCGTCATGCTGGCCCCCGAGGTGCTGGACGACCTGGGCTTCAGCGACGAAAACGAGGCCGCGGCCTGGATGTATGCACACATGGATCCTCTTGTGCGGGCCGTGCCCGTCTACGGGGCGTTGAAGCTGCACAACGACGAGAACATCTATTTCCACACGGATCACCACTGGACGGCCCTGGGCACCTGGTACGCCTACCGGGAGTTTTGCGCCCAGAAGGGGATCCGGCCCCATGAATTGGAGGACTTTGAAACCTACGTCTACACGGATTATCTCGGCAGCTTCGACTATTACAGCGACGGAAACGCTGAGCTGGAGGACAATCCCGACACCCTGACCGCGTACATCCCCAACGGGACCAACCAGATGACCACCTACATTGCCGAGGACAGCGGCTACGGGGAATACCAGTGGCCCATCGTCAAGGATATGTCCGAGGGCAGCCGAAGCTCCTACTACATGGGCTTTGTGGCGGGAGACCGGCCCTGGAGCTACGCCCACAACGAGACCATCACCGACGGCTCCGCCGTGCTGGTGGTGAAGGACTCCTACGGCAACGCCTTCGTCCCCTGGCTGATCGACCACTACGAGCACATCTATTGGATCGACTACCGCTCCTACGCCGATTGGTGCGACTGGGCCGGGATCGAAGACAGCTCCATCTCCAATTTCGTAGAGCGAAACGCCATCCGGGACGTGATCCTGCTGAACCAGATCGGCTCCACCGGCAGCGGGGTGAATTTGGACGATATGGAAGTGATTTTCAAATAGACGAAAGCGCCGGGGCCCAGCAGTCACCAGTCAGCAGTCACCAGGGTTCTGAGCTCTGCGTGCGTAGGGACGGCACCCTGCCGTCCGCGTGGCTCATGGCTCAGCGTGTCATTCTGAGCGCAGCGAAGAATCCGTACCCATTTTCCACGTGGCAGTGGGGGGTACGGATTCTTTGCTGCGCGACGATCTCATTAGCCAATTCAGCGAATTGGCTAATACCGACAACTATTCTCTATTATCTTTTACTGCCTGCGGGGGGTGCGTCCCGTGGCGCACCGGTGTGCGCCGCTACGGAACCTGTGTGCGTGTTGCGGGGGGCCAATGACCGCCCCTACGGACGGGATGCGTCCGGGCGGGGGTGCGGGGCGTCGTGGGCGCCGCCCCCTACAGGCTGGTGCTCTGTTCCCTTAATTATGCATTATGCATTATGCATTTTGCATTCCCCGTCCGTGCGGGGGGCTGGCAGTGCCTCGGCCAGGTACACCTCCGGGCAGAGCTCCTCCGCCTCCAGCAGGGCGGAAAAGGCCCGGAACTTGCTGCAGAACAGGCCGTAGACCACGGAGCCGGTGCCGGTGAGCCGGGCGCCGATGGCCCCGTGGGCCAGCAGGGTCTGCCGCAGCTTCTCCATCATGGGATACAGGGCCGCCACCAGGGGCTCGAAGGCATTCTGCAGCTTCGCGCCGATGGCGTTTCGATCCTTTCGCTGGATGGCGTCGATCATGCCCGCCGTGTCCGGCCGGGCGGTGACCCCCGCCCGGTCGATCTCCCGGAACAGCTCCGGGGTGGAGACGGAAAACGCCGGCTTCACCAGCACGAAATGCAGCTCCCCCGGCAGATCCGGCAGGCGGGTCAGCTCCTCGCCCCGGCCCCTGGCCAGGGCCACGCCGCCGAAGAGGCAGTAGGGCACGTCGCTGCCCACCGTCAGGCCGATCTCCCGCAGTGCCTCGTCGGAAAAGCGCCCATAGTGCCCATTGAGCGCACGAAGCACGGCGGCGGCATCACTGCTGCCGCCGGCCATGCCCGCCTGGGCGGGGATGTGCTTCTCCACCCGGATCCGCAGGCCGCCCGGGTCGGTGCCCGCGGCGTCAAAATAGGCCTTGGCTGCCCGCCAGCAGAGGTTGTCCGGCCCCTCCGGGATATCCGGACGGTCACAGGTGACCGCCCAGGGCTCTCCCGTGCCCAGCTCCAGCGTCAGCTTGTCATACAGGGAGACGGAGATCATCACCATCTCCAACGCATGATAGCCGTCCGGCCGACTGCCCAGCACGTCCAGGGTCAGATTCAGTTTGCCCGGGGCGGTTTCGCGCAGGATGGTCACCCCTCCGGCGTCAGAACTGCCGTCCCTGCGGGATGGGGCGGACGGCAGAGTGCCGTCCCTACGGTCAGAGGAGATCACTTGATCTTGCGGGCTTCCAGGTAGTAGCGCTTCTCACGGGCGTGGCCCATGGAGAAGGTCTTTCTGGGCAGGATGCCGTCGGCGATGACGCCGCGGAAGAGCTGGCTCTTCTCCATGGCGGGCAGCAGGAAGCCGATGGCCTTGTCCTGCTTGGCCAGGTCGATGAGCACGTCGTCGTCGTGGATGTAGTCGATCTCGCCCGGATGCTCCTTCAGGTACTTATCCAGGAAGGACTGCAGGGCGCCCACGGCCAGCTGGCTCTTGGCCTTGTCCAGGTAGACGGTGCCGGACTTGCTGCCGATGAACCACTTGACGGGGAAGCCGCCCTCGGCGCACCAGGTGGTCTCCAGCTCCTTCAGCAGGGCCTCGGGATCGGTCTTGAAGATGACCCGGTGGATGGGCTCGAAGACCTGGGCGGGATCGTGGATGTTCTCCAGCTCCACCAGAGCGAAGCGGGCAGGATGGTTGGACAGATCCACGCCGGGGTTCTTGGCCTTGAGCTCCTCGTAGCAGCTCTTGGCGGTGGCCAGGCTGTGGTTGCCGTCGCCCACGGCGAAGACCATGGGCACGCCGGGCAGACCCTCGTACTTCTTGCCCACGTTGGCGGTGTAGGCGGTCAGACGGTCTTCAAAGGCCTTGACCTCCTCGCCGTCCACCAGGTAGCCCACGATGTGGCCGCCGTCTTCCATCAGATCGAAGTCGTAGAGCTTCTTCAACTGGTTCTTCTTGGCGGCGATGGGCTCGATCAGGACCTTGTCATGGTCGTCGGCCAGCATCAGAATGTGGGGCAGCTCCAGGGGCGCGTCCCGGCGGACACGCTGGCGGGGCGGGATACGCTCCACCACGGTCTTCTCGGTGGCGCGGATGGCGGAGGTGGAGCCGGTGGAATAGTCGTAGGCGTCCAGATCCACCATGCCCATCAGACCCAGGCGGACGGAGCCGTTCTCCAGGGTACGCTCCACCAGCACCAGGCTGTGGGGATAGCAGGCGAACACGTCGTTCTTCAGATACTCGCCCATGGTCTTGTTGATCAGGGCGGTGTGCTCCGCCTCCATCGGGGTGCCCAGCTCGGCCTCGGGCAGGATCAGATTGATGGTGGAAGCGCTGCCGGCGGCGTTGGCGCGGACACGATCCCAGTACTTCTGATCGGAGGTGAACTGGTCACAGGCGATGACGGCCCATTTCTCCATGGGGACGTCGCGGGGCAGAAGAATGTCAGCGGGTAAAAAAGCGTTCATCAGGATAATCCTCCTTAAGGTTTTCGGTAAGCGAATTATACCAAATCCAATCTGGATTTGCAACCGCAACTTGTAAAAATCACCGATAAAATATGAAAAAAAGCGGTGCATGAATAGAATTCTTTTCTTTGGGCATACTTCCAGCAACCCAAATTGAAAAGGAGGCTGCGTTATGGACACTGCGGCATTGCTTTTGGTCATCATCGGCGCGCTGAACTGGGGCCTGATCTCCCTGTTTCAGTTCGATCTCGTCGCCTGGCTGGGCGGCGGGCAGGGCACTCTGCTCAGCCGGATCATCTACGGCGTCGTGGCGCTGGCGGGGATCTGGTGCATCAGCCTGCTCTTCCGTGACCGCCGTGAGGCGCTGACGGAGTAACAGCGGCTCCGGCTCCGGGCGGAGCGCGACAATATGCTATACAAAAATCTGATTTTTTTGATTTTTGTATAGCATATTTTGTTTTTATCTGTTATAGTATAGGATACGGGATTGTGTTTATCTTTGATCGGCCGGCTCCGGGCAAGAACGGACGCCGCCGGAGGTGACGATATGGAACGAAGCATTAAGCGACTTTTACGCAACGGCGCGTACATATTCTGCGCGGTCATGCTGATCTTCAGCATCATTGAGGCTGCCCGTGAGGAATATCCGGTGGCTGCCGCCATGGCGGCGGCCGCGGTCATTCTGCTGATATTGGATCTGGCCGTCACCCGACAGCGGGTCAAGGGCATCGCCGCCAACGTCCAGACTGCCGTGGACAATCTGAGCAAGACCGTCTCTGCGGCCGCACCCTGGCCCATGGCGGAGATCCGGATGTCGGACGGGGAGATTCTCTGGCACAACCGCCAGCTCCAGCGGGCCCTCAACACGGTGGAATCCCGGGTGGGGGAGCGGATCGGCGACGTCTTTCACGACTTCCGCCTGGATTGGCTCCAATCCGGAAAGCAGGAGGCCCCCGACGAAATGCAGATCCGGGAGCGGCGCTTCCGCTGCCTGGGCTTCCTGCCCCGGCAGGAGGCCGGCGCTGAGCCCATCGCCCAGCTGCTGTGGGTAGACAGCACGGAGCTGCTGGACACCCGGGACGAGTTCCTGCGCTCCCGGCCGGTGGTCTCCATCATCCTCATCGACAACTACGACGAGCTGACCAACAACCTCAGCGACTCCGCCGTCTCCAACCTCAACGCCGCCCTGAACGAGTGCATCTCCTCCTGGGCGGAGAAGATCGGCGGCCTGCTGCGAAAGCTGGAACGCAACCGTTTCCTCTTTATCTTCGAGGCCAAGGAGCTGTTCCGCATCACGGAGGGGAAGTTCTCTCTGCTGGACAACACCCGCGGGATCACCAATCCCAACGGCATCGCCGCCACCATCTCCTTCGGCGTGGGCAAGGACGGCGCCAGCTTTAAGGAAAACTATGATTTCGCCACCCTGGCGCTGGAAATGGCCCTCTCCCGGGGCGGCGATCAGGCCGTCATCAAGGACAAGTTTGATTTCAGCTTCTACGGCGGCCGCTCTGTGGAGACCGAACGCAGAAGCAAGGTCAAGTCCCGGGTGATGGCATCCTCCCTCACCGCGCTGATCCAGCCCGCCAGCCGGGTCTTCCTGATGGGACACCGGAACGCCGACGCCGACGTGATCGGCGCAGCCTGCGGCGTGGTGGCCCTCTGCCGCAGTCTCGGCAAGAAGGCCAACATTGTGGTGGATCAGGACGTCAGCTCCGCGTCGAAGCTGCTGGAGCTGATCCGGGCGGACAGCGAATACAAGGACATCTTCCTCTCCGGCCAGGACGCCATGCTCCAGGCGGACGCCAAGAGCCTGCTGATCGTGGTGGATACCAACCGCCCCGACCAGGTGGAGAGCCGGGATCTGCTGGAATCCATGAACCAGGTGGCGGTCATCGACCACCACCGCCGGGCCGCCGACTATATCAGCAACGCCGCGCTGAACCTCCACGAGCCCTTCGCCTCCTCCGCCAGCGAGCTGGTCACGGAGCTGCTGACCTACACCGTGGACGCCAAGGCCATCCTCCCCTGCGAGCTGACGGCGCTGATGGCCGGCATCGTGCTGGACACCAAGAACTTCACCGTCCGGGTCAACAGCCGCACCTTCGAGGCCGCCGCCTTCCTCCGCTATCAGGGCGTGGATCCGGTGGACGTGAAGCGCCTGTTCCGCAGCGGCTTTGAGGAGACGGTGCAGCGCTACCGGATCATCGAGTCCGCCCGGGTCTACCGGGATTATATGGCGATCGCCTGCGCCGAGGAGAACGTGAGCCGGGCGCTGGCCGGGCAGGCCGCCGACGAGCTGCTGTCCATCGACGGCATCCGGGTATCCTTCGTCCTGTTCCGCCAGGAGGCCGCCATCTTCATCTCCGCCCGCTCCATCGGGACGGTGAACGTCCAGGTGATCCTGGAGCCCCTGGGGGGCGGCGGCAACGCCGTCACCGCAGGCGCGCAGCTCAAGGGGATCACCATGGAGGAGGCCCGGACGAAGCTGGTAGGGGCGATCGACCACTATTTCGCACCATGATAAATATTTGATAAAATAATCGCAAAAGGAGAGATATAAATATGAAGGTTATTCTGCTGCAGGACGTACGGGGACAGGGCAAAAAAGGAGAGATGATCAACGTCTCCGACGGCTACGCCCGCAATTTCCTCTTTCCCCGCAAGCTGGCCCAGGAGGCCACCGCGGACAACGTCAACACCATGCGTATGAACGATAAGGCCAAGCAGGAGAAGGAACAGCGGGCCCGGGAAGAGGCCGCCGCGCTCTCTGCGAAGATGCGGGATATGACGCTGACCGTCTATGCCAAGGGCGGCGGCGCGGGCCGTCTGTTCGGCTCCGTCACCAGCCAGGAGATCTCCGACGCTCTGAAGGCCCAGGAGGGCATCGAGCTGGATAAGCGCAAGATCGTCATTGAAGATGCCATTAAGACCACCGGCCTGTACACCGTTAAGGTTAAGCTGGGGTTTGGGATCGACGCTGTGCTGAAAGTGGAAGTTAAAGAGCAAACAGCATAAACAAAAACAAAGAACAGAAAACGAAATATAACGTAAAACGAAGAACAGAAAACGAAAAACTGTGGTGTTTTTCATATTTGCATATGAAAAACAGAAATGAAAACGAGGGGAACCATGAAGCATGATCGGATCTCTGAACTGTCTATGGACTTTGCCATACGGATCGTTCAGCTCTCGGAAAGGCTGGAAAACGGTCGTGAGTATGTTCTTTCCAGACAGCTTCGGAAAAGCGGGACTTCGATCGGCGCAAACGTAAGGGAATCGAAATACGCGCAAAGTCGTGCTGATTTTGTATCGAAACTGCAAATTGCCCTGAAAGAGGCCGGTGAGACAGATTTCTGGCTGGAACTGCTGCTTCGAACCTCCTACATTACAAAAGCAGAATACGCAGTATTATCCGACATCTGTACGCAGTTGATCGCGATTCTGACGGCATCCATCAATACCTGTGCAGAAAGCATGAATCGATAATCATTTCCCGTCCGTCCTTTCTTTTGCAATTCATGAATTGCAAAACTCCTATGTTTTTCGTTTTTCGATTTGCGATCTACGTTTCGATGCCGATGCAGAAATCATTGATCTGTAGTTGCTTTCCGTCCGTCCTTTCTTTTGCAATTCTTGAATTGCAAAACTCCTATGTTTTTC
>JAEEZZ010000064.1 GCA_016292255.1 Oscillospiraceae bacterium | reverse complement strand
GTGCGAGGACAACGCGGTGAAGCCGTTATCCTCTCGCTCCTTCAGCCTGTATCTGTCAGAGAATGCAGATCAATACGGTCTGGAAGCCAGCAACAGCGTCTATATTGAAAGCGGCAAGCGGGTTCGGGGCTTCGTTGGCATTAAAACCCTCGTTTGGGTACCGGGCTGAAAAAACGAAAAACAAATCAAATTATCCGTACATCCGTACCAGCGTACCATTCGCTGCGTACAGATGTACGGATGTACGGATGTTTTCAGTTGTTTTCTATTTTGTGAGGAGGAATGCGAATGTTTAATCAGTATCCGGACATTATGTCCGTCAACGATCTCAGAACCGCGCTCAGCATTGGGCGCACGAAGGCCTACGAACTGGTCAATTCCGGCCAGATCAAATCCATCAAGGTCGGAAACGCGATCCGCATTCCGAAGAAATCTCTGTTTGATTATGTCGATCACGGTATGTATAATAGAGTTGAAGCAGGTAAGCGCCTGATCCATGAAGGAGGTAATCAATGAAGGTCACAGGCAGCTTACAGGAAAAGAACGGCATCTACCAGATGGTCGTTCGCGTGCCGGACAAGAGCGGCACATGTAAACAGAAATTCAAATCCACAAGAATCAAAGTCAAGGGAAAGAATCAGCGTGAGACACGCTCCAATCAACTGAAAGCTGAGCGGATGCTTGCTGAATGGCTGGACACGCTCTCCAAAACTGAATACTACGGCGCAGACAAGGATCTGATTGCGGCCATTGAGGATTGGCTGGAGCAGAAGAAGAAAACCCTGCGTTCGGATTCCTATGAGGCCTACCGAAACACCTATGAGGTACACATCAAGACCTACTTTGAGAATAAAAAGATGCGGCTGGGCGATGTGACGCCGCGGGTGATTCAACTGTACGTCCGTTCAAAGGAGGACGCAGGGCAGTCCCGTAAGAGCATCCGAAAGCACCTGGTCATTCTCAATGGTGTTTTCAAGGAGGCTGTGGCCATGGGTGAGTTGGCCTACAATCCTTGCGCCGGTGTAACGGTCTCAGCAAAGCAGGACGAACACTTTGAAGGAACGGCCTACGAAATCAGCACGGCCAAGAAGCTTTTGGTGGCAGTGCAGGGCGACCCCGTCGAGCCTGCGGTATATCTGGGGCTCTTCCTCGGTCTGCGGCGCTCGGAGGTAGTGGGTCTGCGCTGGAAGGACGTGGACATGGAAAACGGGATCGTCCACATCCGCAACACGGTCGTCCGGTTCCGCACGGTTTCGGAGCAGGAGAAGACCAAGAGCAAAGCCAGCAAGCGGGATCTGTTCATGCCGGACGCGCTCAAGGCGTATCTGCAAAAGCTTTGGGAAAAGCAGGAAGATGATCGGAAGCTCACGGGGCGGAAATACTCCTGCGACGAGCACCTCTGCCAATGGCCGGATGGCACGACCTACCTGCCGGAATATGTGAGCAGACGATTTGAGAAGGTGCTTCGTCAAAACAATCTTCCGAAGATCCGTTTCCACGACCTGCGGCACACGGCGGGCAGCATTCTGGTCAACGGCGGCCATACAATCAAGCAGGTGCAGGAATTTCTCGGCCATGAGAAGGCGTCTACCACGCTTGATATTTACACGCATGTTTCGCTGGAAGGCAAGAAAAACACTGCGCAGGTGCTCGGCGATTTGCTTGCTTAGATGTACACTGCAAAAGTCGATTTTTCCCTTGAAAAAAGTTGTTAGATGTTTTGTTAGATGTTCGGGCTTCTGGCAAGCCTGGCTGTGATCAAACAGCCGCAAAAAGTCAGAAAAATGCCCGAAATCTCACGATTTCGGGCATTTTCTTTGGTGCGCGAGGCGGGAGTTGAACCCGCACGTCCGGAGTGGACACTAGAACCTGAATCTAGCGAGTCTACCAATTCCACCACTCGCGCGTTTCGCAATCTCTCGACTGCCCCGATATATTAGCACAGATTTTCTTTTTTGTCAACTGTTTTTTTCGAGTTTTGCTGTTTTCGGATAATCGGCAACTCAGCTCGCTGAAAAGGGCGGCTCTCCCCCTCGGGGAGAGCCGCCCGGCAGTTTGGATTTATACACTGGCAGGATCCGATCCGACACGGACGGGGATCAATCGCAGATCTGGCCCCAGAAGAGCAGCTCGGGGGCTTCATCCTCGCGGATGATGGCGAACTGGAAGGGACGGTCGGCAGTGAACACCGCAGGCTCCTCGGGGTTCGGCATGGCCGTATTTCGCATCATCACGACCGCGGTGGCTGCAGCGGCCTCCAGGCCCTTCTCGTCCACCTTCACCTTGGCCTTTTGGATAATGTCGTCCACAAAAATGCCCTCGGTGAACATGGGATCGAACTCCGCGACGCTGTCCACAAACATCTTGCCGCAGCCCATGGCCTTCAGGCATTTGACCAGCTCCTTCTCGTTGAAGCTGGACTCCACCTCGAACTTGGGCAGCGTGACGACGGTCTTGCGGTACTCGGCATCGGCCAGCTTCCTGGCCAGGTTGGCGCCGTCGCCCAGGACCAGAACCATCTGGATGCCGCCCTGGAGGGGCAGAACCACCAGCTGGCAGTCGTCGTCGGCGTAGTAGCGGTACTTCTCGGTTCTGGTGATGAACTCCTTCTGAACCGTCTCGCCGGAGGCAGTGGTAAAGTCCGTCATGGGGGACGGGTTGAAGGGCTCGCTCCACTTGACCTTGAGATACAGGGCGTTGACCAGGACGGCGGCAGACTCGGAAACGTCATCCACGATGGAGGGGATCATCCCGTTGGTCTGGGCGTTGACCCAATCGTTGACGGCCTTGGTGATCTCATTCTTGTCGTGGGAGCTGGCATAGGCGCCCATGACCTTGGAAACCAGATCCTTGTAGGCTTCCCGGAACTCGCCGTCGCAGGCCGCGTTATGGAAGATGGCGTTGACGACACGGTAGGCGCTGTCGGCCTTATCCTCGCCGAAGACGCTGCTGTCAAAATCGGCCACGCCGGCCAGGACGGAGGCATACCAGGCCTGGAGCTCCTCTACCGAGGCAAAGCCCAGGGCGTTCAGGATCTGCTGCTGGGTCTCCCCTTCCGCGCCGAGGCAGGTCAGCGCCAGGGCCGCTTTCAGAGACAGGGGGGAAACGGTGAAGCTCTGCTGCTCCAGGCCGTTGGCCCGGAGGAAGGCGATCAGCTGGGCATCCAGCTCATCCAGGCCCAGGCCGGTCCCCTCGGGGATCTCCGGCATGGCGGGAGCGGGCTCCGTCTCGGGGGGAGCAGGCCTGGTCGTCTCCGGGGCGGTGTTGCCCGGCTGGGTCTGGGATTGGCAGGCAGTCAGCCCAAGGCAGGCCGCCAGCAGGATCAACAGGAATCTGCGTTTCATTTTCAACACTCCTTTACGTTTTTAATTATGGTCTTTTTTCTTTTTCCTCGGTCGACTGTAAGACGTTCCGCACCGGAAAAAGTTCCCGCGGCAAAAAAAGTTTACAATTTGGCCCGGTTTTTGGCCGCAGGGAATTGACAGGCTGTGATATAATATACCATAGAATTCCAGAAAAAAGAAGGGTTTTTTATGACAATCATTGACATTTATTCCGGTTTCCTCGGCGCCGGCAAGACCACTCTCATCAAAAAGATGATTTCCGAGGCCTACAAGGGCCAGAAATTGGTGCTGATCGAGAACGAATTCGGCGAGATCGGCATTGACGGCGGCTTCCTGAAGGAGGCCGGCATCCAGATCACGGAGATGAACTCCGGCTGCATCTGTTGCTCCCTGGTGGGCGACTTCGGCACCGCGCTGAAGCAGGTCATCCACGAATACCACCCGGACCGCATCCTGATCGAGCCCTCCGGCGTGGGCAAGCTCTCCGACGTGATGGTGGCCGTGGAGAAGGCCGCGGAGCACGAGGCCGTCCTGGGCGCTACGGTGGCCGTTGCGGACGCCTCCAAGGTCAAGCTCTATATGAAGAACTTCGGCGAGTTCTACAACAACCAGATCGAGACCGCGGGCTGCATCGTCCTCAGCCGGACCCAGAACGTCCCCGAGGCCAAGCTGAAGGCCGCCGTGGAGCTGATCCGCCAGCACAACGACCGGGCCACCCTGGTCACCACCCCCTGGGACGAGCTCACCGGCGAACAGCTCAAGGAGGCCATGGAGGCCAACCCCACCCTGGACGACATGATGCGGGAGCTGATCGAGCAGCACGAGAAAGAGGAAGAAGAACACGAGCACGAGCATCATCACCATCACCACGACGGTGAGGACGAGCACGAGTGCTGCTGCCACCATCATGACGACGATGACGACGACGAGCACGAGGAGCACCATCACCACCATCATCACGACGAGGATGAGGATGAGCACGACCATTCCCACTGCGACCACGAGCACGGCCACTGCGAGCATGAGCACCATCACGACCACGACGAGCACGAGCACCACCACCATCACCACCACGCCGACGAGGTGTTCACCAGCTGGGGCCGGGAGACCACGAAGCAGTACACCGAGGAGGAGATCCGCAACGCCCTTGCCGCCCTGGACGACGCGCTGGAATATGGCATCATTCTCCGGGCCAAGGGCATCGTCCCCGCGACGGACGGCCGCTGGATCCACTTTGACCACGTGCCCGGCGAGATCGACGTGCGCTACGGCGCTGCGGACGTGATCGGCAAGCTCTGCGTCATCGGCTCCAAGATCGACGAGGCCGCCATCGCCGAGCTCTTCGGCGTGTAACAGGAGGCTGCCATGCCGATTCCTGTCTATGCCTTTACCGGCTTTTTAGACGCCGGCAAAACCAAGTTCATCCAAGAGACCCTGGAGGACGAGCGCTTCAACACCGGGGAACGGACGCTGGTGCTGATCTGCGAGGAGGGCGAGGAGGAGTACGACCTCTCCACCTATCCCCACAAGGCCGTCTATCTGGAAGTCATCGACCAGGAGCAGATCACCACTGAGGAGCTCCAGGCCCTGGCGGAGAAGTACCACGCCAAGCGGGTCGTTGTGGAGCTCAACGGGATGCAGATGATCGAGCCCTTCTACCGGAAGATGCCCCAGGATTGGGAGCTGGCCCAGGAGGTCATGTTTGCCGACGCCGGAACCATCCTGGCCTACAACACCAACCTGCGCTCCCTGGTGGTGGACAAGCTCTCCGGCGCGGAGATGGTGGTCTACAACCGCATGGACCCCAAGGCCGACAAGATGCCCCTGCACAAACTGGCCCGGGCCCTGAACCGCCGGATCGACATCGTCTACGACTATTCCGACGGCACCACGGAGTTTGACGACATCGTAGATCCCCTGCCCTTCGATCTCAACGCCCCCATCGTCACCGTGGAGGACGAGGACTACGCCCTGTTCTACCGGGATATCACCGAGGAGCCCAAGAAGTACGACGGCAAGACCGTCCGCTTCAAGGGGCAGGTGGCCCGGCTGAAGAACGACAAGCCCGGCGTGTTCGCCCCGGGGCGCTTTGTGATGACCTGCTGCGAGGCAGATATCACCTTTATGGGCCTGCCCTGCAAGTATCCGGACTGCCAGAAGCTGACCATGCGCTCCTGGGTCACGGTGACGGCCAAGGTAGCCGTTAAGAACCACGCCCTGTTCAAGGGGCCCGGACCGATCCTGACCGCCCTGTCCGTGGAGCCCGCCGAGGCCCCCGCCCAGGAGGTCGCCACCTTCTGAGCTTCCATATTGAGAAACACCCGCCTTTCGCATCCACGAAAGGCGGGTGTTTTTTCCGTAGCGCGGGCTATCAGCCCGCCGCATATTAATTGTACGCCTTGTACAGGAAGGTGATGATCTGGGCCCGGGTGCAGGTGTTGTTGACGCCGAAGAGGCCGTCGCCGATGCCCTTGGTGATGCCGTTCTCTGCGGCCCACAGAATGGCCTTGCAGAACCAGTCGCCGGCTGTCACGTCGCTGAAGGGGCTTTCCATGGAGGACGGGGCGGGCTTGCCCTTGGCCGCCCAGAGGAAGGTCATGGCCTGGGCCCGGGTGCAGGGCTGACCCACGCCGAAGCTGCCGTCTTCCATGCCCTTGGTGATCTCGTTCTCCACAGCCCACATGACGGGCTTGTAGTACCAGGCGTCAGCGGGCACGTCGCTGAACGTGCTGTCCGTCCCGGTGGGGGCGGGCTTGCCGTTGGCCGCCCAGAGGAAGGTGACGATCTGCTCCCGGGTGCAGTCATTGTGCGGGCCGAAGCTGTGAACGCCCACACCGGCCGTAATCGCGGGCTCATGGTTGATCGCCCAAAGCACCGGATCGGCAAAATAATCGCTGGGTGTCACGTCCACGAACCCACCGACAGCATTGTCCAGGGAAATAAAGGAAAAACCACACATTTCAGCATATTCCTGGGCAACGGTGCCGTTGTAGCCGTAAATGGTGAAATTCGGATACTTACCGTACTCTATTTCGCCGGTGTCATAGTATCCAAACGCATTGTAACTGATTCCCTCCAAGTTTTTTGGAAGCGTTACGCTGGTCAGAGCCTCGCAGTCCAGAAAGGCCTTGTACGAGATCAGTTTCAACGATTCCGGGAAATTAATACTGTTCAAAACAGAACAATGCGAGAACGCATAGCCGTCGATTTCTGTAATACCATCGTGAAGAGAAACACTTTTGAGCTTGGTACAACCGGAAAAAGCACCTATTTCTATATGAGTCACGGTTTCCGGAATGTCAATACTTTCCAGACCGGAACAATCAATGAAAGCTCTATTTCCAATATTTGTCAGTCCATCCGGCAGATTAACCGCAGTAATCTGCTCTCGATAAGAATCCCATGGGAAGTAACCCATAGCAGTCATCATCCTACCGCTGCCTTCGATGGTCAGCAGGCCTGTCTCAGTGTCGAATATCCAAAGCAGGCCATCGCCGCAGCTGCCGGAGTAGGTCTCCGCGCTGGCGGGCAGCGCCGCCTGAGGAAGCAGGGCGCAGAGCAATGCCAGGGCGAGGATCAGAGATAAGATACGTTTCTTCATCGCTTCTGAGTTCCTTTCAGATACTTCATTTGTGTCGACGTATTACGAGCCCAACGGCTCTGTCTCCATTTTACCACACTTTTTCCTGTTTTCAATAGCCTTCCCGGAGATTCTCCCCGGAACAAGAACAAAGAACAACGACGTTTTCAAACTATTACTGATATTCCCAAGGTCTTTTTCCCTTTCCCTTTGTTCTCTTGTTCTGTTAGGGGAGTATCGTTAGATATCATAAGGGTTCTTGGACGGAACAGGGTTTTGGACAAAGTCAGAACAATAGAACAAGGGGGCGAACCCCGAGCCGTGGCGCACCGGTGTGCGCCGCTACGGGCGGTGCGGGGCAGCCCCTGCGGCTTGCGGGCGGCCGATGGCCGCCCCTACGCGCCGTTTCCGTAGGGAGCGATGTCCACATCGCTCCGGCGTTCGGTACGAACGCAATTTGCCGGAGGCAAATCCTGCCGGGTTCCGACGCCGCGACCTGGTTCGAACAACGGACATGGGTATGCGGGCTAATAGCCCGCGCTACGATATGGAACGGTGTTCCCCG
>JAEEZZ010000063.1 GCA_016292255.1 Oscillospiraceae bacterium | reverse complement strand
GTCCGGACCGGGCTCGCGTTTTGACATAAAGATACCCCCTGTACAACATCCATTGTACAGGGGGTATCTTTCAGGATTCCCGACAGAAATCTTACAAATCTCTGTCAGTTTTTCGGCAGGGTCACAATGGCACTGAACTGATCGCCGTCTATTGCGATCCGAAACGCGCCGCCAACAGCCTCGGTATAGGTTTCGGCAATGGCGAGTCCAATGCCGCTGCCCTGCGTGGAGCGGGCCTTGTCGCCCCGGGCAAAACGCTGAACGATCTCCTCGGCTGTGAAATCCATCTCATAGGAAGCCGTGTTCACCATGCGAACCCGGTATTCAGAATCGGTTTCAGCAGCTTCCAGATAGATTCTGGAGCCCTTCAGCGCGTATTTGATTGCGTTGCCCAGGAGGTTGGCAAACACCTGATGCAGCATGGAGCCGTCAGTGTTCAAAGCTGCCTCCTTCATAGCGTACTGCCGTTTCACCCGGAGCCCGGCGGCAGTCAGCTGGTCGTCAAACAGACCGATGGTCTGTTCCATAAGACGGATCAGGTCGATTGCCTCCCGCTTCGGTTCCAGCACGCCGCTGGAAACCTTGGTCAGCTCGAAAAGGGAGTCAACCAGATCCCGCATATAACCGGCCTTCTGATTCAGACGGGAGAGCTGCAGCTTTCCTTCCTCGCTCATAGGCTGCTGCTCCAGCAGCTCGCCATAGCCGAGGATCGCCGTCAGAGGCGTGCGCAAATCATGGGAGACGTTGGAAATCAATTCCACTTTGAATCGTTCTCCGGTCACTGCCTGTCGGATGGCTTCCGTATGGGCGGATTGTACGGCTTTGAGCTTTTCTTCCGTCTCCGCGAAGGGCCCTTCCATCACAGAAATATCCTCACCGCTGCGAAAACTGTCCAGCTGCCTCTGTAGGTGCCGCATGGCCGCGCCATAGCGGAACAGGCAGAGGATAGAAAGAAGCTCCACCGCAAACAAAAAGAGAAGACATATAAACCGATATAGCGTAAAACTGCCCGGAACCGCAAGCAGAATGCCAACAATCAGCGGAATCGCACACCAAACATAGTAAACCAACAGCGCCATCGACGGCGATTTGGCTCGGGAAGCGATACGCTCAGACATGCTCCAAGTCAAGCTGCAGCGTGAGAGGAACCACCCGAGGAGTTCCCGCATACAGAACAGCACCGCGAACAGAACAAAGATTTGCACAAATTGTGAGGCATCGGAAAAACTCGCAATCAGCCGGCATAGAATCGCTGCCAGTGCAAAGACGCCGTCCGGACCAAGCAGCGGCTGCCTTTGCCGAAGAAGCAGTACGCCTACTGCAAAGAGGACAACTCCCGTGATAACCAGAATCAGTCCCACAGTTTTGTCGCGGGCCGTACTGGCTGAAACATCGGAATACCCCGAATTCGGACTCCATTCTATGGATGCTTCTGTATTCCACTGCGGCGAAGAAGTTGCGGCTGGATATGTTTCGGAAACCGTGGTGGGGAATGTGTCGCTCACATCTATTTCAGGATATGTTGTGGCAGGTACTGCTGCGATTTCTGTAACGTAATACGTTGTGTCAGCCGTGGCTGTAACGTCTCCCACAGAAGCCTGGCGCAGCTTCAGTCCAAAGGACAGCGCAACTGCTGCCGCCAGAAGCAGAAGCCAGGCAATGATATCACGGCGCTTCAAAGACATAACCGATCCCCCATACGACCTTCAGGTATTCCGGTTTCTTCGGGTTCAGCTCCAGCTTCTCTCGGATGCGGCTGATGTGGACCATGACGGTGTTCTCTACGGCGAAGACTTCGTTTTCCCAGACCCGTTCATAAAGCTCCTCAGCGGAGAAGACCCGACCAGGATTGGACATTAGAACCAGCAGCAGCTTGTACTCCGTCGGCGTCAGACGCACAGGCTCGCCTCGGACCAGGAGCTGTTTTTTCGCGGTGTCCAGGATGACGTCGCCAACTCGGATCTGGTCCTCCGATCCACGCTCCCGGATGGAACCGAGCGCGTCGTAGCGACGCAGCAGGGCTTTCACCCTGGCGAGCAGCTCCTGCTGCAGGAAGGGCTTAACAAGATAATCATCCGCACCGGCCTCCAGACCGAGAATCCGGTCTGTGCCCTCCGCCTTGGCTGAAAGCATCAGAATCGGAACGTTGTTGCTTTGCCGGATGCGCATGGTCGCCATCATGCCGTTGCACTGCGGCATCATGACGTCCATGATGATCAAATGCGGATGCAGTCGTTCTGCCAGACTGCACGCCTCGTCCCCGTTGCGGGCAGTATGCGTCTGATAGCCGGCATCCTGCAGGGCCGTCCGTAAGATGTTCACAATCTCAGCGTCGTCGTCCACGATCAGAATGGAGTATTGCTCTTTCACAGTTGTCTGTCCTCTCAGCTTCACAGTTATCAATTTTATTATAGCACGATAGATTTGCCTTGGCAATCAAATTCTGCACAGTAACAACATAGAGGCGCCGATTCCGGCGCCTCTATGTTGCCTGATCATTGCTTAGGGCGTATAGGTGTT
>JAEEZZ010000062.1 GCA_016292255.1 Oscillospiraceae bacterium | reverse complement strand
ATTGCTTTGATTCTATTCATTGCTGCTTGTGACTACGACCACAGTTTCTTCCGACGCCTCCGCTCCGTTTTCGGGAATCTGCGCACCGTTTTCCGCGAAGATGGCCTCCGAAATAGAGAATGCTCCGGTGACGGTGTTTTCATGTGATGTGTCAATGGTTCCGCTGTACTCTATTACAACGCAATCGCCCAGGGCAATGTCACCGGGAAATTTCAGGCAGCGGCTGGCGCGGGGATCATCCAGCAATACCTTGTAGACTACCCCTTCTGCCTCATTCACGCAAAGAAGTGAATCGTCCACCAGAATATATCCGTCACCAATCTCGGTCAGGAAGCCGGCGATCATGGGGTAATAGGGCTCCATTTCCGTTTCCCTGCAGTGCTCTGTGACAGATTTGATAATGCGCCCGGCGGCGTCTTCGCCAATGTTGAAGACATAGCCGTATTCCATCAGATTTGTGAGAAGATAACCGTCCTCTGTAACAGAGAGCACTTTCTTATAGACACCAAGGGCCTCCAAAGTAACGGTAAAGCTTATATACTTCCGGTCCCCGAGACTCCAATCATCTGTGCTTCCCGGCGCACTCCGGCACTCTGACAAAACCTGCCAGACTGCCTCGTCGGATTCCGCCAGATACCAGCCGGTGTTTTTATAACCGTCCACCGTGCTGAAACGCTCCAACGATACGAATTGCTTCAAGGAGCAGGCGTCCATCCAGTCTCCAAACGTTGCCGGGGCCGGAAGCCCCTCCCGCAGGAAGACGACCCAGGTGCCCTCAAGATTTACAGCCACAAGCTGCGCCGGATCGACGCCCCGGATGGCACGGACTTCAAATTCCGCCGGATAGCTGGTCTCCGTGTACACGTCATAACCGGTAGCGGTGCAGGTACCAAGCGCCTCGCCCAGCAGGTCTTCTCCGATCTCGCTGTCTCTCGTACCGTAGGTTGCGCCATTCAGGGTCATGACCGGATACCGCTCCATGGGCGTCTTGTATTCCCATGGCCATTCCATCGCCGTCTCCCCGGAAACCTGGTACCGATAACGCCCGTCCGTGGACCAGCGGCCATTGGCGGTATCGCGTGGACCGGGGTCCTTCGTTTGTGGCCGTCCAAACAGAGCAAAGGCCCCAACTCCGATCACCAGCACCGCGCAAGCCGCCGCGGCGGCCCATTTCAGCCAGGGCTTCTTTGTCGGTTTCTGTTCTTCCAACGCCTGCTCAACCATATCAAAATCCACGTCGTTCAGTGCGTCCATGATATTCTTTGCTTTCACAGCGCAAATCCCTCCTCTGTCAGCAGCTTCCGCAGCTTGTTTCTGGTTCGCAGGAGCATGGATTTCACCTTGCTCTCGCTCATACCGCAGCCTGCAGCAATCTCCGCGATGGACTGTGCGTACCAGTAACGGCGGAGGAAAACGCTTCTGGGCTCGGTGGGCAGACTGCGAAGAAAGCGGTTCAGCGCGTCCCGCAGGGCGGTCAGCTCCGCAAGATCCTCGCTTCGGCTTTGATCCGGGATACACTCCGCCAGCTCCTCCAGCGCCAGGGCATATTGCCCCGCCCCCCGCTTCTGTGCGGTTTCCCGTTCCAGCCGGTTGATGGAGAGCTGCCGGGTAATCCGACCAAGAAAGCCCTTCAGGTGGTGAGGACGCTCCGGTGGGATCGCATCCCACGCCTTCAGCCAGGTGTCGTTCACGGTCTCCTCCGCGTCCTCGTGAACACGCAGAATGCTGTAAGCGATAGACTGACAGAAGCGCCCGTATGCCCGGTCGATTTCATGTATGGCCGCCTCAGACCGCGCCCAGAATAATTCAATGATTGCTTCGTCCTTCATAGGAACCTCCTCCGACGTCGAAAAGGCCTTTCACCTTATAGTACAGGAAATATCGCGCCAGCGTTGCATGAATTAGCATAATTATATCATTATTTTCGTTTTTTTGAAGCCCTTTAGATTATTAGAGAAGGAAAACCCGTAGAGCAGATTCATTCAGCTCTACGGGTAAATCTTATCTTTTTCTTAATCGCAATAGACTAAATCGCTGTATATGATTTCTTCGGCTCGATTACGGATGCCGTTCATGCGCCGAACCCACTCCATTTGATCCTTGGCCTTGAGGGCTTCCGTGACGCCCTCAGCTTTGGCCATTTGGGTGGTCAGCAGCTCCATCATCTCGTTGGCTTCCTGGTCCATCTGCTCCAGGTGCTGATTCAGGGTCCCCTTGAACAGCATGCCATCAAAGACGCCGGTGTGATAGTCCCTCAGATAGTTGTGCCGCATCGTGCCGTACTTGCCGATTCTCGGCGCCTCCGGCGGCTCCAGGTCAGGGATCAGGTAATCGCCTTCCCAATGATAAGTCAATTCCAGCATTTTCTGTTCCTCCATTCGGTTTTTTGGCTTTTCTCAATTTGGTTCGCATTGCGTGCTGCTATGATTTCTTATGCGGTGTTTGACTTTGGCCTTCCACAGCTTGAGTAGCAGGGCGTCCACATCCTCCGTGGGCTTTCCGGTTTGGATCAGCTGGTTTCGGAAGTGATTCATTCCCACGATCGCCAGCCGGTGGTCTGTGCTGTCCATGTAGATATAGCGTTTTTCTCGTCGCATATCAAGATCGCCTCCTTCAGCCCCATTGTAGCCGAAGAAGACGAGCTTGTCGAATGTGCGAAAAGATTCTTTTCCGATTGAAATTGGAATACGTGCCCGTTGCCTTCGTATGTTGCGTCAAATCCGTTATAAACACTCGGACCAAAAATCCTCAGATTTTCGTGCAGCAAGCACAAAAATCTGAGGGTTTTTCTTTTGCAAAGCCCGGTGATTTGTGCGTTACGCCGAAACCCGGAAACGCCGAAAAAGCTGACCACAGAACTGACTATTTAGCGGAAACGCTGACACGGAAACAACGGAGAAAAGGCCGGCAAAGAGGATTCGGTTTATGCTGTCTGATACCGATCATTTATCTTTTTCGTGAGATTTACAGTTCCCCCTTGCTGATGATACTCTTCTCTTTGATTACTGTGTCCCAATATTTGACAACCGCTAAATCTGTCATCTTTTTACAGGAAAACTTGTTTTCCTGTAAAAATTATGCTATAATTTTTTATAGCTAAGGATGATTATGATTTGGACGTAAATCCTTATTCCTCTATGATTGCATTACCTAGGCAAGCATAGCTTTGGGGGATGGTAGGCACTTATGCACCGTATATCAGCAGGCAAATCAGCAAACTGGACGGTATCGTGAACAAGCTTTTCGTAGGAATGCTCGAAAAGCCAGGCTTCGACATTCAGATCATATCCGTGGAGAAGGAATAGTTATGGAGGTCTCAGAGTCGTATGAATAAAGAAATAATTCTTGGTACAAAATTGGTCGGTGATATAACTGGAAACTTCTTTGTTCCATCGTATCAGTGAGGGTATAGATGGGGCGAAACCGAAGTTATTCGATTACTTGACGATATTTATGCTACCGAGGGCAAGAGAAACTATTGCCTTCAACCTGTTGTGGTGAGAAAAAATGGAGATAGATATGAGCTGATTGATGGTCAGCAGCGATTAACAACCAACGCAAAGGGCGATTCCTATATGCTTGTTACCGTTATCTACTCGCTGACGCTGTTTCTGCTCGGCATCGTCGGAACGTTCAAGAATATGTCTAACCGAAAAGCAGTGCTCGCGATAGCCGTCGCGTTCCTCGTTTTCGGCGTGATCTATATGTTGACGATACCGCTTCCGACGGGATTCGGGAATTTGGATTTCTTTAATTTCAACAAATAGACAATACGAAGGAGCTCATAATGAAAGGCTTTTGCGAAAAGAGATTCAGTTCGATGCTTATATCCGGCACGTTCACCAAAGCGGTTATGTACCTGATGCTGCTCAGCGACAGTATAATCGCCGGATTCTTTATAGGCGAGGCGGGCGTCGCCGGGATCAACGCCATAACGCCCGTCACCGCCGTCGTCACGTTCTTCGGAGATCTCGTCTCAACGGGCGTAGGCATTGCTTTCACACGCGAGGTCGGAGCGATGAGAAAGCGCCGCGCCGACGAGATTTACGGACAGGGACTCATTATCAGTATCGGGATCGGACTGATTTCGGCGCTTTTGATCTTCGTATTCCAAGACACTTATTTCAGCGTGAGCGGCGTCACGGGCGAAACGCTGGAAAGAGCGCTCGAGTACTACCGTTTTGTCCCGATAAACGCGTTTCTTACCATAGTTATCTTCTATCTTGAACAGATGGTTTACAGCGACGGGGACGAGCTTATCAACAATATCTGCTACGCTTTTCAGATCGGCGGCAACGTCCTCTGTTCGGTCATCCTGACAAAATGTCTCGGAATGACCGGCATTATTCTGGGTTCTGTTATAGGCAATTCGCTCGGGATTTTCACCTGCATCGTTCACTTCTTCCGCAAGAAAAACACGCTGCACTTTGTGTGGCATCTGTCGTTCAGAGATTTCCTGCTTACGTCAAGATACAGCATCGTAGATTCTTCCGTTTATATCTGCTGGGGCTTGATGGACTACGTTATGATCGGTTTTATTTCGCGTAATTACGGCGATCCCGGTCTTATCGCGCTCGCCGTAGTCGTCAGTCTGATAGAATTCGGCGTCGTCATGGACGGCGTGGGAATGGCGATGCAGCCGCTGATCGGCACCTATTTCGGCGAAAAGAATCACAAACTCATAAAAAGAGTTATGACATCCGGAATAAAGGCCGCGATCATAGAGGGCGCCGCTGCGACGTTGCTGATCATGATATTTGCAAAGCAGTTCTGCGGTCTGTTCGGCGTGACCGAAGGCGAAGCACTTGCGTCGGCGCAAGCGGCTGTCCGTATCGTATGCGTCGGGTTCATATTCTGCAGTACGGTGTCGCTTACCACTTCATACTATATGCTGATCGACCGCATAGGTATGGCGACCTGCATAGCGTGCTTCCAGAACGGTTTGCTGTACGTCCTTCTCCCGATACTCGGCTCCGTCATTTTCGGTATAAACGGATTATGGGCGGGCTTTGCCGTCGCTCCAGTGCTTACGCTTATATGCGCGTTTCTGTTTGTGTATCTGCGGTTCGGTAAGGACAATTTCCCGTTTTTGCTGAAAAATATGGAGTCGGAGATAGTAGTTATGGATGACACGCTTACTCCGGATTCCGCTTCCGCTTTATCCGAAAAGGTGCAGGACTGCCTTCTTTCTCATCAGTATCCGAAAGACACCGCAAATCGCGCGGCGCTGTTTACCGAAGAGATCGGGCTGACGATAATCGAGATCAACAAGCGATCAAAAAAACCGGTTTTGATAGAATTCTCGCTTTTCTTTGAAGACGATCACGTTCTGATTATAGAGCGCGACTCCGGAAAGCTGTTCGATCTGACCGACCCGGACGCAGAAATCAAGGGACTGAGCGGATTCATATTAAGCGGTCTGATGGAAGCGCACGACGAAAAAGCGTATCTTGTGACTACCGGATATAACCGGAATATGATCCGTTTCTCCCGGACGTGAGAGGAGGAAAAGCATAATGAACGTATATGATTTTGACGGAACGATATTCCCTACGGACTGTTCGATAGGGTTTTGCATCTGGTGTATGAACCGCCATCCCAAGCTGTGGTTCACGTTCGCCCCGAAGGCGATAAAAAACGTGATACTGAAAAAGAAAGGGAAACTGTCAGAAGCCGCGATGCAGCGCAAGTTTTTCAGCTACCTGACGCTGATCGACGATTTCGACAAACAGATCGAACGGTACTGGGATAAAAACGAGAAGAAGATCGCCCCCTGGTATCTCGCGCAGAAGAGGTCCGACGACCTTATCATCAGCGCGTCGCCCGACTGCATCATCGGACCGATCGCCAAGCGTCTCGGAGTGAATTATATGGCTACGGAATACGACCGCGAATTCGGGGTGTATCTGAACAATATGATGTACGCGAAGGAAAAGGCGAAATACATCATAGACCACGGTTTTCCGGTGATCGAAAATTTCTATTCCGATTCTCTTGCCGATACGCCGCTTGCTCTGTGCGCCGAGAAAGCGCATCTGGTCACCAAAAAGGCGAGTACCGTCGTCGACTGGCCCGACCTCGACAAAGAGACTATGGGCAAGGTAAAAAAGAAGATCGACACTGGTTGGGATATACATTTGAAAGAAGATGAGTGAGGACAGCATGGATACCAGCGTTAAAATATCAGGAAAAGAAAAGACCTTCTACGGCCTCGGGGATTTGTCCGCAAATATTCTGCTTGCCGCGTTTTCATTCTATCTGTTGTTTTTTATGGTCAGCGTAGGCGGTCTCAAGCCGGCTCTTGCGTCCCTTGTCTTTTTGGTCGCGAAGATCT
>JAEEZZ010000061.1 GCA_016292255.1 Oscillospiraceae bacterium | reverse complement strand
TCGGGAACCCGTCACGGCGCTCATGTCGCTCCTCAGCGTTGCACTATCCTCCGTGGCGGGAAAGCAGTTTCATCATATCATATCTGGGTTATCTTTTAACCCCTAAAATTCAAAATTGTCCTTGACATGGGGTACACTTCAAAATGCTATACAATGTAGGACTCTAACGTGCGAGCCCTCTATGGAATTGAATATATATATATATATAATCGGCGGAAAATGATATATCTATACACGTGCTTTTGAATATTATACATTTTCAGCCAAACCGCAACGCTTGGCATCTTTTTTACTCTACCCTGAAAACAGGAAAAGTGCTTGAAGCTGCCTCATTCTGTTCGCTTAAAGAATATATGGTGTAGTCCCCGACCTCATAGGCAAAGGCGGGAGCGCTCCTCCATGGGTCGTTTGGGGTATTCTTACCAGTTCTCGTACCGTTCCTGCCTGTCCAGCTCATAGATGCGCTGCATCTCTTCCTCGGTCAGGCAGAAGTCGAAAATATCATAGTTCTCTGCGATGTGGTCCGGATCGGAGGAACCCGGGATCGCGACGTAACCGGCCTGGATATGCCAGCGGAGGATGATTTGCGCGGCGCTCTTTCCGTACTTCTGCGCCAGCTCCAAAATCACTTCATTGTTGAAATGGTCCTGCGTATGCCCTCTACCGCCGAAGGGGTACCAGGACTCGACGACGATCCCGTATTCCTTCACATATTCCTGCAGGGCGGCGTTCTGGTAATACAGGTGGTTTTCGTTCTGGATCACAGCCGGGACGATTTCAGCAAAGGCGAGCACCTCGTCCACAGCCTCCGGAGTGTAATAGTTGGAAATGCCGATAGAGCGGAGCTTCCCGGCTTCTACAGCTTCCTCCATGGCCCTGTAGACGCCTTCGTCGTCCGCACCGGGCTGGTGGATCAGCAACAGGTCGATGTAGTCCACGTTCAGATCGGAAAGGGCGCTGTCAATGATTCCGCCGGCCCGTTCATAATTGCCGCCGTAAATCTTGGTGGTGAGGAAGACCTCTTCCCGCATGACAACGCCATCGTCAATCGCTCTTTGGAGACCTCTGCCCACCCCCACTTCGTTGCCGTAGTAGCGGGCTGTGTCGATCAGCCGCACGCCGCATTTGAGAGCATGGTAAACAGAGCTTTCCGCTTCCTCATCGTTCAGCGTCCAGGTGCCCAGACCTATGACGGGCATGGTATAGCCGCTGTTCAGCACTACGTCGGGGATGCGGTAATCTTCTGTTTCCAGACCCAAGGACAGCGTCAGCGTCACAGCGCCGTTCCCGAGCAGACCGGTCAGCGCCTCCTGATCGAGGCCCTGTATTTTCCCGAGGCGGGTGTAGGCCCAGCTGTTCGAGCCGTAGAAGACGACGATCTGATTGCCGGAATAGAGCACGAGATCCCCGGGCTCCGTTACGGTTTGTACATCGTTTCTCGGGATGCTCTGCCCGATGGGGCCGACCTGCTCGAAACCGCCGTAGGGGGCCATCTGAATGGAAAGAGGCGCTTGCTTTGCCAGCTCCCTGAGGGCGGAAACGCTCTCGTTCTCCTCCCACAGCACCTCGATTTCCGTTTCGTTGATGCGCAGCTTCATGTCCGGTTCCTCCGTGAATGCTTCGGTCGACGATGCGGGCTGAGGCCCGGCTTCCTCTGTTTCCGGCACCGCGGACCCGGTTGACGCCGCCGTTCCCCCGGGGCCGACTCCCGGCCCGCCATCTGTTTCCGGTACTGCGGACCCGATTTGCGCCGCCGTTTCCCCGGGGCCTGCGCCCGGCCCGCCAGGCGTCGCAGCACAGGCGCACAGCAGCAGCATGATTGCCGCCAGAAGCAGGGCCAGCCCCTTCATGCGGGAGCAGGCCTGCATCCCCG
Source organism: Oscillospiraceae bacterium (assembly GCA_016292255.1). Lineage (GTDB taxonomy): Bacteria > Bacillota > Clostridia > Oscillospirales > Oscillospiraceae > JAFRPC01. The sequence goes on along the minus strand of JAEEZZ010000061.1, from coordinate 12,455 downwards.
TGAACCGATCCATATTCGATCACTCCCCTGCTTCAAAATAGGCGTTGATCTCCTGCATCCGCTCGCTCTGGGCAACGCCGAAGGGGCAGCGGCTGTCACAGTGGCCGCATCCGACGCAGGCAGAGGCGTTGGGCTCCAGGGTCCGATAGTGCTCCGCTGCCAGCGCGTCACCCATGCGGGCCAGGTCGTAGTATTTGTTGACCAGGCCGACGTCGATGCCCATGGGGCAGGGCTTGCAGTGGCTGCAATAGACGCACTTGCCGCTGGCCTGGGGCGGAGCAAAGCTGCCGATGACGGAATAGTCGCGTTCTTCCTCGGCGGCCTTGCAGAAGCCGAGCAGCTTTTTGACCTCTTCCGTATTGGATGCGCCGGGCAGGACCGTCAGTACGCCGGGCTTGTCCAGGCAATACTGGATGCACTGGTACTGCGTCAGCGCCTGGCCGAAGGGGGACTGCTTCGCGTCCAGCAGCTGCCCGCCGGAGAAGGGCTTCATCACGGAGATCCCGACGCCCTCTTTCTCGCAGCGGCGGTAAACTGCTGCCCGCTCGTCCACGCTCCCGTTCGCATACTCGCCCCGGCCGTAGTCGTAGGCCGGGTTGACCGAGAACATCAGCATATCGATGGGTACATCGTCCATGATCCGCTGAATGACGGCCGGCGTGTGAGAGGACAGTCCCAGGTGCTTCACCACTCCCTGCTTTTGGAGAGAAAGCAGATAGTCATAGACGCCGTTGCGCCGATAGGTCTCCCAGTCGGAGAGCTCGTCCTGACAGTGGATAAAGCCGTAGTCGATGTAGTCGGTTTTGAGCTGTTCCAGCTGCCACGCGACGGAGCGCTTCACGTCGTCGAGCGCCAGGGACCAGCCGTAAGTGCCCTTGGAGTAATCCGCGCCGAAGTGGATCTGGAACAGGACGTTTTTTCGTACCGGCGAAAGGGCCGCGCCCCAGATCGGGAAGGCCGCGCCGTCGCCGGCCGCCAGGTCGAAGTAGTTGATGCCGCCCTCCACGGCGGTCTCCAGGGCCTTTACGCCCTCCTGCATCCCGGCCTCGAACAGATAGGCCGAGCCGAAGCCGATCTCGCTGATGTTGTCGCCGGTCCGTTTGTTGACTCTGTATTTCATGTCGGTCACTCCGTTTATTTCAGGTATTCCCTGTAGAATGCGTCCAGCTTGTCGAAGGGGATCGCGTTTTTGCCGCCGCCGTCGTAGAGGTCCGTGTGGACCGCGTCGGGGATGAGCAGCAGCTCTTTGTTGTCGGTGTATTTGTTGTCCCGGACCATGTCCGCGTAGGCGTCCCGGCTGAAGTAGCAGGAGTGCGCCTTCTCGCCGTGGACGATCAGCACCGCAGAGCGGATCTCGCCGATGTACTTGAGAATCGGCTGGTTGATGAAGCTCATGCAGCCGGTCACGTTCCAGCCGCCGTTGGAGTTCAGAGACCGCTTGTGATAGCCCCGGGGCGTCTTGTAGTAGTCGTAGTAGTCCCTGACGAAGAAGGGGGCGTCCTCGGGCAGGGGGTCCACCACGCCGCCGCCCAGCTTGTAGAAGCCGTTTTTGTAGTCCTCGATGCGCTGGGCGTTGAGGGCCTTTTTCATTTCATAGCGGGCCTCCTCGCTGTTGGCGCTGTCGAAGTAGCCGTTGGCGTTGACTCTTGCCATATCGTACATGGTCATGGCGGCGGTGGCCTTGATCCGGGTGTCCAGGGCCGCCGTGTTCAGCGCCATGCCGCCCCAGCCGCAGATGCCCAGAATGCCGATCCGTTCCGGGTCCACGTTTTCCCGGACGGAGAGGAAGTCCACGGCAGCCATGAAGTCCTCCGTGTTGACGTCGGGAGACGCCATATACCGGGGCTCGCCGCCGGACTCGCCGGTGAAGGAGGGGTCGAAGGCCAGCGTCAGATAGCCGCGCTCCGCCAGGGTCTGGGCGTAGAGCCCGGAGCACTGCTCCTTGACCGCGCCGAAGGGGCCGCAGACTGCGATGGCGGCCAGCTTTCCCTTGACGTTTTTCGGGGTATAGAGATCCGCCGCCAGCGTGATGCCGTAGCGGTTGACAAACGTGACCTTGCTGTGCTTGACCTTGTCGCTCTTGGGGAAGGTCTTGTCCCAGCGCTTTGTGAGCTTGCGTTCCTGTGCCTGCATCATGAAAATATCCTCCAATTAAATTGCTCTTTGTGTTTGCCGAATCAAATAATCCAGCCGGTCGACGCGGCGTTGGCTTTCATGCAGCTCTTCCATTCGATTGCAGCGGCATTTTCTGAGCAGCCGCAGCAGAGTTTCCGGGCGTTCGTCCTGATATGCCCGAAGCGTTTCAGCGACCTCCGCCTCCGTGCAGCCCGCGTCGCGCATTGTCCGTTGGATTTGTTCCAGCGCATTGTCCATTGGATCCGCTCCTTTTGTGTTCTTGCAGGCACATCATAGCATATTGACAGAGCTTTCACAAATAGTTATAATGAATATCATGATATTCGTTTTCGGAATAACACGGAGGGATACAGATGGAGATCCGAACCTTGCGCTATTTCCTTGCCGCGGCAAGGGAGGAGAACATGACAAGGGCGGCAGAACTGCTGCACGTTACCCAGCCGACGCTGTCCAAGGCACTCAAGTCTCTGGAGGATGAGCTGGGGAAAAAGCTCTTTACCCGCCGCAGCTTCAGCATTTCTCTGACCGAAGAGGGGGTGCTTTTGCGGGACCGGGCCGAGGACCTGATCTCCATGGCGGACAAGATCGAGCAGGAGTTCCTGTCCTTGGACGACGTCACCGGCGGGGAGCTGTATTTCGGTCTTGCGGAGTCCTACCAGATCCGGTACCTGGCAAGGGAGCTGCGAAAGCTCAAAGAGCATTATCCCGGCCTGCGCTACCATATCACCAGCGGCGACACCGAACAGGTCACGGAAAAGCTCGACAAGGGTCTGCTGGATTTTGCCGTGGTATGCAGCACGCCGGACGCCGCCAGGTATCGCTTTCTGGAATTCCCGGAGGCGGACCGCTTCGGTTTGATTGTCCCGGCCGATCACCCACTGTCAGGGAAAGCCTTTGTAACTCCTGGGGATCTGGCGGGCCTGCCGCTGTTCTGCTCCGAGCAGAGCTGGGAGAACGACATTTGCCCATGGGCCGGGGACTGCTTCGAAAAGCTGCATCTGGAAGGCTCCTTCCGCTTGTCCTACAACGGCTCCATGTTTGCCAGAGAGGGTCTCGGCTTTTTGCTGACCCTGGAGCATTTGATCGATGTCAGCCCGGAAAGCGGTATGCTCTTCCTCCCGCTCGCCCCGGCGCTGGACCTGCGTTTCTACCTGATCTGGAACCGCTATCAGACCTTTACGCCGATTGCCGAGCGATTTCTGAAGCAAATCAGCAGATCTTTTGGGCCTGCAGGATAAAGCAGGCGAAAGCACTTACCACGTTTTAACGGTTGGGTGCGGGGCTGTCTGCTGTCAAGATCCGCCTGTCAAATCGCGCCGAAGCGGAAGCATTCCGTCCAAACCTACAGCGGGAACGCGACGGTATTGCGGTAGAGGCCTTTCAGGATTTCAAGAAACGCCGCAAGGCTTGAGCGTTGGTCGTCTTTGTGGCTGCAAAGGACACAGGAAAAGCGTTCTTTACAGGCAAACGGGATCCACGCGAACTGGCCGCTGTGATCGTTCAGAAAACCCGGCGCGAGGCAGACGCCGCGGCCTGCGGCGACGTTGGTCAGGGTGGTGTCGTGATCGGCGCTGTTGAAGTAGTCGATCCGTCCGCTGCCGATCAGCCGGTGCTGGACGGCCCGCAGGGCCGGAGGAGAGCCGCCGCCCACCATCAGGGTCCTGCCAAAGAGATCCTCCTCCGTGATCCGGTTTTTCTCGGCAAGGGGGTCCTCCCGTTGCGCGATCAGATAGATCCGGCTTTCAAACAGGTCGTGGACCCGGATGCCCGGGATCTGCCTGGTCTGCTCCTTCAGCGCGAACAACAGATCCGTCTCGTTCTTCAGAAAGCCTTCGATGCCGTTTTCGTATTCGAACTTCGGAACGATCTGGACCTCGGGGGACTGCTCGGCAAAGAGCCGCATGGCCTCCGGCAGAAAGAACAGGGCCTGCCGGACCATCATGCTGACGGAAATGCTGTCCCGGTATTTCGCGCTGAAATTCTGGCCCTGTTCAACAGCGCGTTTCAGATCCTCCCGCATTCCGGACAGAAAGCTCACAAACTGTGCTCCGGCAGGGGTCAGCGCCGCGCCCTTGCCGCTTCGCACGAAAATCGGGAAGCCCACCTCGTCCTCCAACAGCTTGATCTGATACGTCAGGGTCGGCTGGCTCACAAACTGGTTCTCCGCGGCCCGGGTGAAATTCAGCGTTCTCGCCAGCTCGATGCAGTAGTCCATTTGCTTCGTCGTCATATTGACCTCCTGCGATTTAATTCTTAAATCAATTATATATCTTTTTAATTGGACTTTGCAAGAAAAACTTGCTATAATCCAGTCAGAACATACAGAAACGGAGGACAACCCCATGTCGAAAACCCTGATCGCTTTCTTTTCCAGAGCGGACGAAAACTACTTCGGCGGCGCGATGCGCTACGTGAAGGTCGGCAACACCGAGATCGTCTGCAATCTCATGAAGGACATGATCGAAGCGGACCTGTTCAAAATCGAAATGAAGAACCCCTATTCCCCGGCCTACATGACCTGCATCGACGAGGCCAAACGGGATCTGCGGGAGAAGGCCCGTCCGGAGCTGACCAACTACCCGGACAGCATCGACGGTTACGATACCGTGATCCTGGCCTATCCCAACTACTGGGGCACCATCCCCATGGCGGTGGCCACCTTCCTGGAACGCTATGACTTTACGGGCAAGACGATCCTCCCCCTCTGCACAAACGAGGGCAGCGGCATGGGCGGCAGTGAGAAGACCATCCGCCAGTGTGCCCCGGGCGCCAACGTGAAGAAGGGCCTTCCCGTCACCGGCAGCAGCGCCGCGGGCTCCGGCGACAGCGTCCTGCGCTGGCTGACGGCCAACGGGCTGCTGTAAGGGGGATTCCCGATGACGGACGACCGGGAGCTGATCCGGGAACTGTACCGGAAGTACTGGCGCTGCATGATCGGGAAGGACGCGGACGGTTTGCGCAGCTTGATGGCAGAGGACTATTCTCTGCTTCACATGACCGGGGTAAGGCAATCGGCGGACGAGTTTTTGAAGGGTCTGATGGGCGGCACCTTCAACTACTATTCGGCGGACCACGACAGCATCGAGGTCACTCTGAACGGGAACAGCGCGCTTATGATCGGCAGAAGCCGGGTGACGGCCGCCGTCTATGGGGGCAGGAAGCATACCTGGCGGCTGCAGGGAGATTTCACGCTTCGCAAAGAAAACGGGGCCTGGAAATTTACCGGGTCCAGGGCATCCACATATTAAGATTTTAAGGGGGAAAACGATAATGGAATACTTAGAACTGAACAACGGCCTGAAGTGCCCGGTGATCGGGATCGGAACCTTTATGCTCTCTCCGGCTCAAGCCGAAAACAGCGTCCGGGAAGCCCTGAAAATGGGTTATTCCCTTGTGGACACGGCGAACGCCTATGTGAATGAACGGGCCGTGGGCCGCGGCATGAAGGCCAGCGGCGTGAAACGGGAGCAGATTATCCTGTCCACCAAGCTCTGGCCCAGCGAGTATGAGAACGAAAACGCCGTGGACGAGACCCTGGAGCGCCTGGGCGTGGATTATGTGGATCTGCTCTACATCCATCAGCCCGCGGGCAACTGGCTGGCCGGCTATCGGCAGCTGGAAAAGGCGTACAAGGAGGGGAAGGCGAAGTCCATCGGCATCTCCAACTTCGAGGGCAAGTACATCGAAGAACTGCAGACCAAATGGGAGATCGCGCCTCAGTTCATCCAGGTGGAAGCGCATCCGTACTTCACCCAGACCGAGCTTCGCAAGGCCCTGAATCAATATGGCATCAAGCTGATGAGCTGGTACCCCCTGGGTCATGGCGACAAATCCCTGCTGAAGGAGCCTGTCTTCATGAAGCTCGGTCAAAAGTATGGCAAGACCCCTGCGCAGATCATCCTTCGCTGGCATACCCAGATGGGCTTTGCCGTGATCCCCGGCAGCCGGAACGTGGAGCACATCCGCGACAACCTCGATATCCTCGACTTCGTCTTGACCGACGGGGAGATGGCGGAGATTGCCAAGCTTGACAAGGGCGTGCGCTACTATCACCGGACAGACGCACAGCTCGTTCAGTTTGCCGCCTGGCAGCCGACCTACGAGAAGGAGTAATTCGCAGATGAAAAAGATCGCAGCTATCGTTGCGATGAGTTCCACCAATCTGTTGGTATTTTTGTGGAAATAGGAAAAGCCCGATCGTTTTGAAAAACCAATCCAAAACGACCGCGGCCGGAACTAAATCAGACAGGCTTTCAAACGTTTTTTGACAGCCTGTCTGATTTTTTCTTCTGCTTTGTTGCCTCAATTCTGCCTGGGCAGATCATATCCTTGTCGTATTCTGTCTGCGCCTGAAGGCTGTGCTCCGGTTCCAGGCTGCCCTTGCCGACACGGCAATATGCCGCATTTCTTTCACAGCGCCTCACAACGATGCTCTGTGTTGAAGAGCGTCTCCGTTCCAGCCCGGCAGGCGTATTCCCATTCCGCCTCCGTGGGCAGGCGGTAACCGTTGGCGGAGCGGTCCCAGACAACGCCGCTGTCCGTGATCGTATAGGCAGGCCTCAGGTCGGCGTCCAGGCTCTTGGCGTTGGCAAATGCAATCGCCTCCGGCCAGGAAAGGCTCTCCACCGGCAGCTCGTCTCCCGAAAATGCGCTGGGATTGCTGCCCATGAGACGGACGTAGTCCGCCTGCGTGGTCTCGTAAGGATCCATATAGAAGGGGGACAGGGTCACCTCGTGCAGGGTCTCGTCGGCAATGCGCCAGTTCTCGGTCTCCGGGCTGCCCATTCGGAAGCTGCCGCCGGGGAGGAGTACGTAGCCGTCCTGCAGCTCTGGGGCCGCGGTTTGCAGGTCCTTTCCCGAGGCGTCGGCCGTCGGAGCCGCTGCGGCGGATCCGGATTCCCGGGCCGGCTCGCGTTCCCCGGCGGGCTGTGCTGCCCGGGGAACGTCCCAGGAGGGGACGGTCTCGGCGCTGCCGCCCGCGAACAGGGTCAGCGCGGCGGCAATGCCGATGGCCAGCAGCGCCGGGAGCAGCGCCCGCAGCGCTCCGACAGGCTTCCGCTTTTTGCCCAGCGCCTTGCACAGGCCGGCGCAGCAGGCCCCCAGAAGGGCGAAGGCGATCAGCATGGCCAGGTTCTCGGCAAAGACCAGCACCGCCGCCTTTTCATAGACCAAAAAGGCAAAGGGCGTGCGGAAGAACATATAGTCCGGCAGGCCGTTCTTTTCAAACAGCCAGAAGCCCACGCCCGCAGCGACCGCGCAGAGCGCCGAAAGTCCGGCTTTGACCTTCCCGTTCCATTGGAAGCCGGCGGTCATCGCGGGGACGTGGAGGCCTAGATGGAAGCCCATCAGCACAAAGGACCAGTAGGACATAGCCAGGTGATATTGCCGGGCAAAGACGATCGGCAGGATCCCGTAGAGGAAGGGCACCGCGTGGGCGCTCATGGACATGCCGCACAGGGCTGTCAGCGCGATGGCGCCCGGCAGCAGGGTGTTCACGAGCACGGTGATCACCCGGTAGGCGTTGTATCTGCCCCGGAACAGGGCTGCGTACCACTTGCGGTTCAGGACGTGGTGGACGATCAGCAGCAGCGTCATGAGCACGCCGCCCCATTCGTGCAGGACCTCCCCGCAGACCTGACAGGCCATCAGGCACAGCAGCACCAGGCACATACACAGATCCACGGTCCATTTCAGGTTCCGTTTTTTCGTTCCACGCATGGCGGGATCCTCCGTTTAGTTCAGGCTGTCGATCCAGGCGCGCAGATCGTCCTCCGAAGCGCCGGCGCCGAAGCGCTTGCCCTCCAGCCAGTTGCCGCTGTCGGCATTTTCCGCCAGATTCCGGCCGCTCCTGCCGATGCCGCTGCTGGCAGAGGTGCAGAAGGGGATCACGGTGATGCCGTCGAAGTCATAGCTTTCTACAAAGGTGTCCAGGATCCGGGGCTCCTCCCCCCACCAGATGGGGTAGCCGACGTAGACGGTGGTATAGCCCTCCAGAGAAACGGCCTCGCTGCCGATCTCGGGACGGGCGGCGATATTGTTCTGTTCGGCTGTCGTGCGGCTGCTGCTGTCGTGCCAGTCGAGGTCGGCGCTTGTATAGGGCTGCGCAGCCTGGATCTCATACAGATCGGCGTCCGTGATGGCTGCGATCTTCTCGGCCACGGCCTTGGTGGTGCCGGTGGCGGAGAAGTAGACCACCAGCGTGTCCTTCCCGGCAGGCAGCGGCTCCGCAGCGTCGGTTTCCGGTGCGGGCAGGGCTTCGGTGCCGGGCAGGGCTTCGGTGCCGGTCCGGGCCTCGGTCTCGGCCTCGGTCTGCGCCGCTTCGCTGCCGCCGGCCTTGGTCCGGATCTCCTCCGCCGGGGCGGTCGTCTCAGACTGCGCGCCGCCGCAGGCGGAGAGCGCCAGCAGCAGAACCAGCGCGAGGGCTGTCAAAAGCATTTTGCTCCAGGTATTTTTCATTGTCGTATCCTCCGAAAAATCAGATTATTGACATCGTGTCAGCAGCATTATACACCGATACTGACATCGTGTCAATCCCCTGAAAAAAATATTTTTTCTCTGCCGTTCCTCTATTGACACGGTGTCAGAAATGTGCTATCATTTCATTGTTGACACAATGTCAGCAATCAACACGCTTAGGAGAACGACTATGATTAAGGGCACCCCGGAGCTGATCGCCACCCGGCGGGAGGAGATCATCAATGCCTGCCAGCGGCTGTATCAGACCATGAGCTTCAAGGAAATTACCCTGAAGGAGATCGGCGCGGAGACCTCCTTTTCCCGCCCCACCATCTATAATTATTTCCAGACCAAGGAGGAGATTTTCCTGGCCCTCTATGAGCGGGAGTATGATTTTTGGAACGCGGAGCTGGAAGCGATTCTCTCGGAAAACGAGCTGCTTTCCAAAGCCGGGCTGGCGGAAAAAATCGCCCGCTCCCTGGAGAAACGGGAGCAGCTTTTGAAGCTGCTGGCCATGAACAACTACGACATGGAGGCCAACAGCCGCCCCGAGCTGCTGGCCTCCTTCAAGGGAGCCTACGGCAGGTCTCTGGAGAATATGGACCGGATCCTGGAGAAGTTCTGTCCGGAGCTGGATACCGCTCAGCGCCTCAGCTTCCGACTGGTCTTCTTCCCCTTTATGTTCGGCATCTACCCCTACGCGGCGGTGACGGAAAAGCAGCGCTCTGCCATGGAGCAGGCCGGCGTGGACTTCCGCTATCTTTCCATTTATGAACTCACCCTCGCCTGCCTGCACAGGCTGCTGGGTTAATCAAATTATGATATAAGGAGCATGAAACGATGAAAAAGAATATCGGAGCCTCTCTCGCCCTGTATCCCTCGCCCCTGGTGGTTGTCGGCGCTATGGTGGAGGGCAAGCCCAGTTGGACCCTGGTGGCCCATACCGGCACCGTGGCTCACAGCCACATCATGGTCTCCCTGGTTCAGGCCCACTACATCAACACGGGCATCCGGGAGACGAAAAAGCTGTCCGTCAACGTGGTGGACCCCTCCTGGCTGAAGGAGGCCGACCGCATGGGCGTGCTCAGCGGCAGCAAGACGGATAAATTCGAAGCCTTCGCCTGGACCCCGGGCGAGCACGGCGCACCGCTGATCGATGCAGCCAAGGTTTCCATCGAGTGCGAGGTGGACGGCAACTATGAGCTGGAGGCCTTCGACCAGTTCATCTGCAGGGTCCTGGCAGTCTACGCCGAGGAGCAGGTGCTGAACGAGAAGGGCAAGATCGACTATCACGTTTTCAAGCCCGTGCTCTTTGAGTTCCCGACCTATGAGTATTTCGTCACCGGGGACAAGGTGGGCAACTGCGGAAGGATGAATTGAGGTTCCTATGAAATATACCAAACTCGGCAATTCGGATCTGACGGTATCCCGGATCTGCATGGGCTGCATGGGCTTCGGGGATTCCGGCCGGGGTCAGCACAGCTGGACTCTGGACGAGACGCGCAGCAGAGAGATTATCAAGCGGGGCCTGGAGCTGGGCGTCAACTTCTACGACACCGCCATCGCCTACCAGAGCGGCACCAGCGAGCAGTATCTTGGACGGGCGCTGCGGGACTTCGCCAGGCGGGAGGACGTGGTGGTAGCCACCAAATTCCTGCCCCGGACCCAGCCGGAGATCGAGGCAGGCTTCACCGGTCAGCAGCATATCGAGACCATGCTGAATACCAGCCTGAAAAACCTGGGCATGGACTACGTGGACCTGTATATCTATCACATGTGGGACTGGCAGACGCCAATCTATGACGTCCTCGACGGTCTGCACCGCATGGTAAAGGCCGGGAAGGCCCGTTACATCGGCATCTCCAACTGCTTTGCCTGGCAGCTGGCCCAGGCCATCGCCATTGCGGAGCGGGAGGGCTTCACGAAATTCGTCTCCGTCCAGGGCCACTACAACCTGATCTTCCGGGAGGAGGAGCGGGAAATGGTGCCATACTGCGCCCAGGAGAACATCGCCCTGACCCCCTACAGCGCCCTGGCCAGCGGACGCCTGTCCCGGCTGCCCGGGGAGAACGACACCAAACGGGCCGCGGAGGACGCCTACGCAAAGTTCAAGTATGACGCCACGGCGGCGCAGGACAACGTGATCATCGCCCGGGTGGCGGAGCTGGCGGCGCGGCGCGGGGTTTCCATGACGGAGATCTCCCTGGCCTGGCTGCTGACCAAGGTGACGGCTCCCGTCGTCGGTGCGACGAAGCTCCGCCACATCGAAGGGGCGGCGAAAGCTGTGGAGCTGGCACTGACAGATGACGAAATTGCCTGGTTGGAAGCGCCTTACGTCCCTCACCCTCTGGCAGGCGTCATGGCTCAGAACAAGCCCGCCAACGCAAAAGAGAAACACGGCTGGTCCACCGGGGATCAGAAGATCGAATCGAGATAAGAGGAAGTCAAAATGGCAGAAAAAATCGTACAGACCGCAGGCAGAAACCAGTTGGGAGACTTTGCCCCCATGTTCGCCCATCTGAACGACGACGTGCTCTTCAGCGAGGTGTGGAACGAGGCGGCCATCGACGTCAAAACCAAGTGCGTCATCACCGTGGTGTCTCTCATGGCCTCCGGGATCACGGATTCGTCTTTGACCTACCATCTGCAAAACGCCAAGGCCCACGGCGTCACAAAGGAAGAGATCGCCGCCATCATCACCCACGCCACCATGTACGTGGGCTGGCCCAAGGGCTGGGCGGTGTTCCGTCTGGCAAAGGAGGTCTGGACCGAGGCGGCCCCGGCCCTCACCGAGAAGGACCGCTATCAAAACGAGATCTTCTTCCCCATCGGGGAGCCCAATCCCTACGGACAGTTCTTTGTAGGCCAAAGCTATCTTGCCCCGGTGTCCACCGAGCAGGTCCCCATCTTCAACGTGACCTTCGAGCCCGGCTGCCGCAATAATTGGCACATCCACCATGCCAAATCCGGCGGCGGCCAGCTGCTGATCTGCGTGGGCGGCAGAGGCTGGTACCAGGAATGGAGCAAAGAAGCCGTGGAGATGACTCCCGGCGCCGTGGTGAACATCCCCGCCGGCGTCAAGCACTGGCACGGGGCCGCAACGGATTCCTGGTTCTCCCACCTGGCCATTGAAGCGGCGGGTGAAGAAACCGGCGCCGAATGGCTGGAAGCCGTGGACGCCGAAGCCTACGCAAAGCTGAAATAAGACTGCAAACGAAAGGGAGCCGGCAGGCATGACCCTGCGCCAGCGGGTGGATGAGCTGACGGAGACCTATCTGAACGATTCCGAACGGAGCATCGGAGAATTCGTTCTGCGGGAGAAGGGGCAAATTCGGGTATACAGCACCCACCAGATCGCGCAGCAGACCTACACCTCCATCTCTGCCCACCCAATTCATACATCTTAGTAATCATTTCCTTCCGTTGCCTTCTCATAGCAAGCGCTTTCCTTGTGCAGCAGCCGCTCGGGCCTTCCGGGCGGCTGTATCTTCTTACTATTATAAGTATTATCTTGCAAAATGCTGCGCTCGATATTTTTTTAATTATTTGCTTGATATGGCAGCTTGTTCTGATTTATTCTTATTGCAAGGAATGACTTGAAAAAAGCAGACAGGATTTCGAGAAAAATTATCTTGATACCTGTCTGCTGCTTTCTATATTTTGTTGTTTTAGGGGGGAGAGGTTCCTCCGAAATCTGCGAAAATATTTTTTGATCTGAGGCTCTGAAGTGTACCCCATGTCAAGGACAATTTTGAATTTTAGGGGTTAAAAGATAACCCAGATATGATATGATGAAACTGCTTTCCCGCCACGGAGGATAGTGCAACGCTGAGGAGCGACATGAGCGCCGTGACGGGTTCCCG
>JAEEZZ010000060.1 GCA_016292255.1 Oscillospiraceae bacterium | reverse complement strand
TGATGTACATATCAGACGATCCGGAATGATCAACCGGATGAGATTGTCAAAGTCTATTCGCTGGTCATTGATGAGAATCGTTTGCGTGATATCCGGGTCAACATTTCTGCACACGCCTGTAATGGAACGGAGCTGCCCGCGCTTTCCGTAGGCTTCATGGATCCGGTCTTTACAGGGGACATAGTATGTTGCCGTGACGATTATTTGATTGCGCTTGGCTATTCGGGAGTTCCACGTCATATTTTGCAGGATTTCCAGACGCCGGTTCAGCTCGCGCTCATCCTCCCGGCTCAGCTCCGGCTTTTCAACGTAGATGACTTCTTTCGTCATAATGGCAAAGTTGAAGCCGCGCAGGGCGTCAAAGGGAGCAAAGATTTTGGCCCGTTTTCCGCAGTCCATTTTCGGGTGCCGGACGGAAAACGCGTCATAGCGTTCATGTTGAGGCCGGCCTTTCAGAAAAACGTCCTTGTATTTGAAGTCTGTCGGCATGGGCATAACGCCAATTTCACACATGAAAGGCACCTCCTGGTCAAAAACTACGCACGGTGACCACCTATCTGCATATTCCGTTCCAGAGAGGTAGCACCTTCCATCAGGTTCATTCCCCGGAACAGTGCGTTTGTTCCGAAGCGTCTGCGGATTTCCTGCATAGCACCGCGCAGCTTGTTTTCCCGATCCAGAGCATCGTAATCAACGAGAAAACTCAGTTGATAGGCCCCCATATCAGTAGACACGTCATTTGCACAGATGCCAAGCCGCCGAAACAGCAGACGGTGATCGGTTTTTTCATCGAATTGTTTCAGAACGGCTTCGCTTATCAGCCGAATGCTGTTTGTTTCCGTTGGCAGCTTTGACGTTCCGTTGCTGTGCTTCGGATGGACCCGCCCATAGAAATCTATCGAAACAGGGCCATCGTAGCTGGGACAGTGCTCCATGCTCTTGTAATCGTATGAGACCCACCAGGTACAGGATTTGGTTACCAGACGCTGGGCAAACAGGTCTGTGCAGAGTGCTTCAACCATTTCCGAGAACACGAGGCGGGCTTCCCGGTATTCGTAGGGCTTCGGCAAAACCTGTCCGTTGGAGACGCTGTGCTTCTCGCCTTTGTAGGATTTGATGTCCTGCATTGATACCGGCTCAATGCCCCAGGCGTGGTCGATCAGGATCTCGCCGTCGATGCCGAAGGTCTTGTAGAAGAACTCCTCGTCGTATTGGCTTTTCTGGGCAATGTCGCCCATGGTATAGAGGTACGCTTTCTCCAACCGTCTGCTTTTGCCTGGACCGATTTGCCAGAAGTCGGTCAGTGGTTTGTGATCCCAAAGCAGAAACTTATAGGAGTCTTCGTTCAACTCCGCAATTCGCACACCATCCTGATCCGGCTGCGCTTTTTTTGCCACAATGTCCATTGCTACTTTTGCCAGGTACAGGTTGGTTCCAATGCCAACAGTGGCCGTGATACCTGTGGTTTTCAGCACGTCCCGGATCATGGTCATCGCCATCATCCGGGCAGGGTTTGTTCCTTCTGCCTCAGCCTTTTTTCGGTAGAGATGCAGATACCCGGTGACGTCAAGGAAGCACTCGTCAATGGAGTACACGTGAATATCCTCCGGTGCAACGTATCGCAAATAGATGGAATAGATCTGGGATGAGACTCTTTCGTATTCTGCCATGCGGGGACAGGCAATGATGTAATCGACCTTCATATGATATCTGCACTCATGTTTCCGAATGGCCTGCTTTGCCTCAAAGAGTCGAGGCCTGCTGGGTACGCCAATTGCCTTGAGCGCGGGAGATACCGCAAGGCAGATCGTCTGATCCGACCTGGATTCGTCTGCTACCAAAAGCCGTGCCTGCAGAGGATCGATCCCACGGTATACGCATTCCACAGATGCATAATAGGACTTCAGGTCGATACAGATAAAAACCTTTTCCATGGTGTCAGTAATGGATCTTCTTGAGGATATGTACCGCAACGCCCTGGATGGTGCAGTAATCCACGTAGATATCCTCCATGGTTTCATTTTCTGGGTGCAGCCGGATTCTTCGCTTTTCCGGCTCGGGATAATAACGCTTCAGCGTGGCTTCTTCATCGTCGTTCACGAGGGCGACAATGATTTGTCCGGGGTCGGCAGTGCTCTGCTGCCGGATCAGAACCAAATCGCCATCGTCGATCCCAGCGTCGATCATGGATTCACCAACGGCACGGAGCAGGTAGAACTCACCCTTGCCAAAGATCTTCTCTGGCAGCTTTACGTAGTCTTCAATGTTTTCCTGCGCCAGAATGGGGGAACCGCAGGCAATTCTACCGATGATTGGAACCGCGTTTCCTTCCGGAACCTCGATCAACGGGGCCCGTGTAAGATAACCGCGTTTCCCGCCCTGCGTGATGATGCGCCCGTCCTGTTCCATGTGCTTGAGATGGGTAAACACGGTGGATTTGCTCAAGCCGCAGTGATCCGCGATTTCCTGCATGGTCGGGGAGACGCCGTTGCTTCGCCGGTAGTCCGAGATGAAGGCCTCGATCTCGTCCGGTCGGTTTCTGGAGTAATGTTGTTTCGGTTCCATTTTGTGCCTCCTTTCAAAAAATCGAATATTTGTTCGATTTCTGTAATTCAGATTATAGCCGTGGTATTTCCGAAAGTCAACAACAATTATTTGACCTGTCAGTTCATGCTGACAGGTCAAAAAAGCAGGGTGCTCCAATGCATGAAGCACCCTGCTTTTTCAGGATTCTCTTACTCGATCTCCCAGATTACCGTCACGGAGTCGGAGACTTCAATCCGTTAATATATCTTTCGTGAAAGAATCCGTTTGGCTATGTATCATCTTCATCGTCATCGTCATGGCTGTCATACCCACTACATTCGTTTTTATGATCGCAGAAATCGCAGATACAAGCATCTGAATACTCGCCAGTTTGCCAACACAATTCTGTAGGATTCATATCTTTTCACCGTCTTTCCCTTCATTGATGGCGATTCCAAAGGATAAAGAGTATTCATGGAAAGAAAACAATTCACAGGAGTCTTCGACGATCTGGAAAAACACGCAAAATCAAAGTAATACTGTCTCTTTATTGATCCTATTCACAGGCGGAATCCAAAAGATGCCTGTAGGTTTCAATCAGATACTGTGGCTCGACGATTTGCATTTCCCCGGCAAACTGGAACAGCCAGCCCCAGAAGGTCGGACTGATCTGCACTTTCACGCTTGCGG
This sequence comes from Oscillospiraceae bacterium, assembly GCA_016292255.1. Lineage (GTDB taxonomy): Bacteria > Bacillota > Clostridia > Oscillospirales > Oscillospiraceae > JAFRPC01. Next base: position 9,271 of record JAEEZZ010000060.1, on the reverse strand, counting down.
TGCAGGTATCCTCGTCCACACGGCGCATTTTCGTGATCTCGCCAAACTTGTCATAAACAACGCCAATTAGTTGGTTTCCAAACCGGAGGGTCACTTTCTCAGACGCTCCGCTGTACATTTTGAAGGTCTGCTCTGTAAACTCTGCAACCTTCTCTTCCGGGATCTGCGCCTCGACGCAGATTGGTTTATCAACAACCGTGACCTGCTGCATCCTGTCGACTCGGTAGCAAACAATCTTCTCATAGGCGTCGCTGTAGCACATAAGATAGTAGTTGTCTTCCATGAAAATGAGGGCTACAGGGTCAACGACATATTTCTGCTTATCCTTTCGGAAAACGCGCTTGTGGTTTTCGTCCAGATCAAAGTAGACAAAGGAGACCTTGCATTTCTTGATTAACGCTTCTTCCAGATGGTCGACGTTGTAAAGGATGGACTCGTTGGTATGCTTGCGGGTGTTGAACCGGACGAGATTGCCCTGCATGACCGTGGCCCGGTTGCTCCCGCCGAGGTCTGCGAGCTTCTCGATGATTTCCTTCGTTTTCTTTTCCGTAACGAAGCTGGCGGCTTGGACGGCGTCGATCAGGATTTTCAGCTCCCCAAGGCTGAATTTTCGGTCATCCATGTAATAACCGTTCTGCTTTCCGACCTTTTCCTCCTGGACTTCGTAGCCGTACTCCTGCAGCACCTTGATATCCTGCGCCAGCGTTCTGCGGTCACAGGGGATGCCTTTCTCAGCCAGCCGCGCAATAATCTCATTGGTCCCAAGGGGATGCAGCGGATCGGTGTCCTGGCTCAACATTTCCCAGATCGCAAGAAGTTTGATTTTCAGTTCGCCGGAATACGCCATAGACAAGCCTCCCTTGTGTTGTTGTTACTATCATAACACACAAAAACGTGCTTGTCTACGGCTTATGTGTCTGTTCATGCGGACAGCAACAAGAAATTGAGAAATACGGTCTATGATTTGCGAAAAAGCTGTGATATAATCGAAATGAAGATTCCCGATAAGGTTCAGGAGAGAAATTAAAATGACGAAAACAGTGGAAGAAGAATTACAGGAGCAGATCGCCCAGCAGCGGAGCTGGGAAAGATTATCCTATGAGCAAAAGAACAAGCAGCTCTTTCTTCGTCAGAAAAAGCTGCTCGATACATTTCTGGAGCGTCACGCGATCTCCCAGGCGCAGTACAACAAAAGCCTGGGAGACCTACAGGCAAAGACGGGTTTTACTGCGTAAGCTCCTCAATGCGGACGCGGAAACGCTTGCCATCCGTTGTTGAGACAAGCAGGGCGTCGTCCCCCTCGGCACGAACGTCCAGAAGCTCTGCTTCCAGGCCATCGTCCTCATTGATCAGGTCAAACAGGGTGTCAAGTAAGAGTGTTTTTTCCATCGTGTCGCAGCCTCCTTCATGCAAAAAGGGCGTCCACCGAAGTGAACGCCCGAAAAACACATCACTCCGATTGCTGCGACACAATCTACTTCCATCCCGATTAAGGTACATGAAGCCGGGGCGTGTGTTTTTACCGAGGTAAAAACACGCACCATAATCGAGATGACGGTATTAGATTGTGTCGCATAGATATGATATCATGCACAAGTCGGTTTTGCAATAAGATAATTTACTAAGCCTAAAAGTAGTATTATAATGGATTCGTGACCATTTTCGCTTTGGAGGAAGTTATGAATAACGAGGAGTTTTGGACAGTAGTAGACTATTTCAAGTCTAATAACAAAGGCGAAGAATTGAGAAGTGATCAAATAGTAAAACATGGCCTTGGCCAGACTATTGGCGGATACTTTGATGAGGCGCAACACCCCCATTGGCATAACGAACAGAATAAGAAAATATGGGAAACAGAAACCTATTATGACACGCAATCGGCAAAGCCGTCCCAATATTTTCATTTCTATGAGTATTATGTTGAAAACAGATTACAATCTGGAAAAGACAAAAAATTGCCTACTTATCCTTGGCTTAAGTGTCCGCAGCTACTGATGTACATTGCTGAGGTTGCTGGCTTAGATTCTAAGCGTTTGGATGATGCTTATGAATTCTTGGAGAAGGTTGAAAAAGAGCGTAATCTGAAAGGCACAGAAAAAAGTGCAAAATATTTAAAGTCAGAGGAACTAAAAGACTACAAGAAACTGCTTTGCATCTCCACAATCAATAAGATTATCAAAGAGATAGAGAAAGGCGAAAAACAAGGGGAAGAACTGAGAGAAGAAATTAGAAATGCCATTCGGATGAAACTCTGATAATCTACTAATTACACCTGCCAGTACAGGAGGTAGCACTATGTGCTGTCGATACTACATTGAGCGAAATGTACCAGAGCTGGAAGCGATCATCGACTCCGCTCTGAAATCTCCGTTGATGGAACGCTTTGCGAAGGCACATCCGGCTCCGCTGGTGCGATTCGGAGAGGTGGCCCCGACCAATCTGGTTGCCGCCATTGCGTCGGACAAGCAGCGTAATCTCGCCGTCTTTCCCATGACCTGGGGCTTTACCGTACCGGGCCGCTCCGCGCCGATGGTCAACGCCAGAGTGGAAACCGCAGCGGAGAAGCCAACCTTCCGGGACTCCTGGGAGTCGCATCGGTGTGCCGTTCCAGCATCCTGGTACTATGAGTGGCAGCATCTTCCAAAGGAAGATGGCCGCAGTACAACGAGCACCAAGTACGCGATCCAGCCGAAGGACACGACGGTTACCTACCTGTGCGGGCTCTATCGCATTGAAAACGGCCTGCCGGTGTTCGTCATTCTCACAAGGGAGCCCAGCCAGGACATTTCTCATATCCACGACCGTATGCCGCTGATCCTTCCCCAGGAGGCAATCAGCGATTGGATGAACCCCGCCGTAAAGCCGGAGGAGTTGCTTTCGCGTGCGCTGACGGCGATGGTCGCCGAGAAAGCGAGGTGAGAAGCTAATCAGCTGCAATTCTATCGACAGACAGAGACTGTTTGTGTATCGACAGGCAGAGACTGTTTGACACTTGCTTAGCGAAAAGAGATGTGATATAATACAACCTATGCCATTAAGAATGCCCTGTGGTGTACTTCTGATCCCGTTTGTATTCAGTCAGCCGGGCAGGGCCCGGAGTCTCTGAATCTGGCGGCCTGCCATAATTGCGCGCTATTACCTGAAACCTGCTGTGAACACGGAAACAGGTTGCTGGATCGCGGCGTTGTCGTCGGGACTTTGGAGGATTCTCCCATCGGATTCTTCAACAAACTACGTGATCTGTGAGGAAAAGAGTATATTTGTTATCCATGCGCAGATGAATGATGCAGAATCAAAACAAGCTGTTATTTTACAATTCATATGCATAAGCGCAAAATCGATATACTTCCTTTTTCTGACTGTATTGTCTTTTAGGGTTAGCCCTTCAAGGGGGCCAGCCGTGAACCGGGGCTCGGTCCACGGGCTGGGCTTGGAACCCCCTTGGCGGGAGTCTGATTGTAAAAGCTCGCCTGCTGCGAAAGCAAAACCACGCTGCTCTGCTTTCGGTGGGCTGCATTTGTATGACTGCTTGCTATGCTTCCGAGATCAACGTGTACAGATTAGAGGTCGCGCTGCCGTTTGTACGGCAGCGCGCTTCCTTCTTGACCAGATCGGCCTGTTCCAGATCCCGAATCGCTCGCTTGACGGTTGAGCGGGAGAGAGACAGGTCTCGGGCAATCGTGTTAATCCCCGGCCAAGTGACGTTGTCCTTGTTCTTCCTGTCGTAGAGGTACAGATAGACCAGCTTCGCTCTGTGTGGCAGATCCCGGCTGTACAAAAAGTTCAGGTTTCCCATTGTGTATTCTCCTGGTAAAGCGAATATGACTTGCTCATGCCCCGGACGGCGATACGGTTTTCAGCGCCGAACGGAAGCTCTTGTTTCGGATCGGCGTGTGGGCCTGGGCTTGACTGCCGGAGGCTGCCCCACCCGGCAGCGCGGCGGTAAGCTGCTTCGGCGGGTACTTGGAAAGAATAGCCGCCTGCAATTCGTTCTTGCTAGCGTAGGCAATCTCCCGGTTGCTGTTCTCCCGGACGGTAAAGGGATGGGCCTCGTCAAAGCGGATTCCCCATTGGAAGAACAGCTTCAGCCGCACCTTCATGGGATAGAATCCGGTTTTCATGACAACGAACTGCCCCTTTGGCATGGACTTCAATTCGTCCGGCGTCATCAGAGGTCGCTCCATCATTTGCAGAGATTCCGAAGGACTGTCATTGCCTCGGCTGACGGAGCCCGACATTACCGTGCGACTGCCCATTGCCTTGGACAGAACCTCTGCGGAGGAGCTGTTCGGCGCGAAGCCGCCGAAGATCGTGAGCTGGGTGTTGTCCACGATGATCTCCGCACCCTCTTTGCCGTAGTTCTTCTCCAACTGGGCGAAGGATTGGATAATGGGGACGATTTGCAGGCGGCGAGATCGTGAAGCGGAAAACATCATTTCTGCGGATTCGATCTTCGGCAGAGTACCAAACTCGTCGCAGAAGAACACACAGCGGTTCCGCAGCTTGCCGCCCTGCTCGTCAGCAACAGCCAGAATCTCACGGTAGAGCTGCTGGATGATCAGCGAGATCATGAAGAACATAGTGGGGTCTTCCTCCGGCATGATGATGAAGATCGCTGACTTCTCGCTGCAAAACCGTTCCGCATCGATCTCCGTATCGAAGCACAAAAGCTGTTCCAGCTCTGTGTTCAGAAAGGCATTCAGTCTGGACAGGGCGGTTGACATAACTGAGGCCATCGCCTGCTCCGAGGAGTTGAGGGCGGCCCCTGCAAACCATTTTGCCTTGTGATCCTCCGGCAGCAGTGCCATCAGCATTTGGAATTGGTTGCGGCCTCGACCGCTGGCGGGAGCCAACAATTCCTGAATGACCTTGAACACGGATACGATGTGCCGCTCCTCCGGCTGACAGAATTCCGCGACCAGCAGGATCGTCGCGGTGAGCAAGCCCTCGGCGGCGTCGTAGAAGTACGCGTTCTGACCATAGTCTCCACTGCCGGAACCGGTAAGGATGATCGTCTTCGCGATGATCTTGGCGTACTTCTCTGCCTTGGCCTTGTAGACAAGCCGCTCCGGGTCATCCAGATACAGATCCATATACTTATTGACCAGATGCAGAAGGTTGTTGCCGTTGGAACGGGTGGGATTGCGGAGATCAATGACGGAAATATGATAACCGTAGCGCTGGGCTACAGTTCCGTAGTTCCGCATGACGTCGCCCTTCGTGTCGGTAGACAGGAAGCTCATGCCGCTGGCGCAGGCGTACTCGATGCAGGGGTAGAGCCAATAGGCGGTTTTGCCGACGCCTGCCGCGCCGATCATGAGCGCATGAACGTCGCCGGTATCGACCAGCGCTGTCGTATTCCTTCTACCAGTACAGCCTACCACGATGCCCTGGGGAAGCGGCTTGTCCGATCCCACAATGGTCGGTGTCTTTCCCTCTGTAGCTTCTTTCCGCCACTGCTCCGGGGTAAAGGGAACGTGCCGGTAGGTCTTTCGGATCTCTCCCTTGGTGGCCCACCGGGCTGTGCCGTGCTGACCGTCTCCTACGGTTTTGGATTTGATATGGTTGAGATTGTACATGTGGCTGATCAGCGGGATGGCGGTCAGCAGGCCGAACATTCCCACGGATACAAGGATCAGCGTGGTTAGTCCCTCCATCACGGCTCCTTCCTTCCGAAAACCAAGTCCTCGTTCCAATCCTTCCGGGTCGGAACGAGGACTTCTGAATGAATCCCCCGCAGGAACAGATTGTCCGAGATGCGCTGGGCTGCCGCCTGACCCGGCTCGTCGCTGTCGAAGCAGATGCAGACGTTTTTTATCCTGGGATTGTCTCGGAGCATCTGAAACAGCACCTTGTCCGACACAGAACAGGCAGCGGCATAGCTCTGCTCCTGCCAGCCCGCAGGGTGCAGGGTGAGATAGGACAGCAGATCGATGGGGGCCTCAAACAGATAGAGCCGGTCGCCGGCCCCCTGCCAGTGAAAACTGTACTCCGGCTGACTCCCAGCCACGTTGCATTTGTAGCTTCCCTCCTTTGCCGTGCTGCGCTTGTGGGCATGGCGGGGAACACCGTCCTTATCATATCCAACGAACACCGCATTGTGATGCCTGGCTGACTCGAAGATCATCCGCCTGTGGACGAAGGCATAGACGATCTCCCGGTCAAGTCCCCGCTGGTTGACGAGGTAGGCAAAGACCCGGTTCAAATTTTCATTGGCGGCGGGCAGAACGAAGGGCTCCTGCTTCCGCACAGGGCGCTCCGGCAGGGGCTCACCGTTGCATTGGAGCAGGTATTCCATGGCTTCTACGTAGGTTTTTCCCATGAACCTCCGCACAAAGCCGACTGCGTCGCCGCCGACCTGCTCGTATTGGTGATACCAGAGATTCCGGCGAATGGTGACCTTCTGACCCTGATCCAGCCATTCAAATTCGGAGCCGGAGGGCTTGATCGTTTCACCTCTGGCGCGAAGCAGCCCCACGAGATCCGTGCGCCGGGCGATTTCCTGCTGCTCCGGCGTGAAATAGAATAAGTTTGACATTGTAGTTTCCTTTCCTGTTATCCGTGCTTGAGGCCGTGCGCCTGACGCTTCTCCTCGATCTTTTGCAGGAGCTTTCGTTCTGCTTTCATCTGACGAATGTTCCGATCCTGTTCCTGCTGCCGATTTTCAAATGCTCGGGCAAGCTGTTGGAGCAGGTGGAGCGCCCCGAGAGAGCAGCTCCAAACGCGTCCGGCATGATAGCTGTGCAGAAGCTGTTCGGCAGATTGATTTCCGTGATCTGAGGCAGCCTCCAGCCAGCGGAGGGCGAGTGGAACGTTTTGCTCGACCTCCTGACCGGACAGGTAGAGTCGGCCAAGCAGATATTCCGCGTCGTCGCTGCCGTTTTCTGCGGCCAGCTCCAGGAGCCGGATCGCGTCCGAGACGCGCTTGCCGTTTTCCTTCGTAAGACAGATCTTCGCAGCAAGGACGGCGGCGTTGGAATTGCCGCGCTCTGCTGCCGCATTCAGATACCGCAGCGCCGCGTCGTGGTCTTGGGGAAGCAGCTCACCCAGATCAAGCAGCTTTCCGTACAGATACTGTGCTGGGGCGAAGCCCTTCTGCGCAGAGAGCGTCAGGTGTTCCAGTCCGGTGGGAACGTCCCGGGGCAGAAGCTGTCCGTCCAGGTATGCTTTTCCCAAGGTGTATGCGGCGTAAGGGCTGCCCTGCTGAAAGGAAGCCTCCAGCAGCTCTGCGCCGCGATCTGCGTCCCGAGGAACGAGTTCTCCACGAAGAAGAGTCTTGCCGAGCAGGTATTGCGCCCACTCGTTATCCTGCGCCGCAGCTTTTTCCAGCCAGAAGACCGCGTCCTCCACATTTTGCACCGTTTCCTTTCCAAGCAGCAGCATTTTTCCAAGCCGATACTGTGCCAGAGAGAGCCCTTCCTCTGCGGCCACCGTCAGCATTGTGACGGCCTTTTCCGGTTCATATTCTTCGGCGTCACGCTTCAAGCAGGCGAGCGCCGCGACGTACAGAGGGAACGAGGAGGCGGAAGAGTCGGCGTGTTCTTCGTCCTCACTGTCATCCGGCATCGGCTCCGGCTGTGTCGACGCCTCTGCTTCTTCCAGCTCCGCAACCGGAATATGACGCAGGTTCAGATTCAAAGCCTCCTGAATGACGGCGTTTTTGATGGATTTGAACTCCTTGTTTTCCGACAGCGGGATGCGCTTTGGGATCGTATCGGTGTAGGTGCGCAGGACTTCCTCTCGCTGCTTGTACCACAGATCGTACAGCTTTTTGATCCGATCCTCTGCCGCCAGCTCGTCCACGATGGAGTCCACCAGCGCTTTCAGCTCCGGCTTCAAATAACCGTAAACCTTTTTGCCGGAGCTGTCGTTGAGCTTCCCGGACAGCTTCAGCAGCAGATCCTCCACCAGCGGATTGTCATAGATACCGCAGTTGATTTGAGAAATGATCTCCGTGATCCGCGCCTTGCTCTGCACTCGAAGGGCGTCCCGCTGTTCCGTCTGCGCCACGTAGACGCTGTGCAGATCCTGAGCGAAGATGTCTTTTGCGAGAGAGGAGCGGAGCTGTTCCACGCCCGCCCGGGAAAGAAATCCATCTGACGGCTCGCCCGAATAGATAATCAGATGGACGTGGGGGTGGTAGGACTCGTTGTGAAAGGCGGCGAACCATTTCAGATTTTGCAGCGGAATGTGAAAGGCCTCAGAGAAGGCTTGCGTCTGGGTGCGCAGCATATCCCGCCAACGCGCTCCGTGATTGTAGCCAAGCCGCTCTGCGTCCTCCCGCCGCAGTGAGATAATTGCCGTCCAAACGTTTCCCTCGTAGTGATTCAGCTCCTCGGAAACCTTGGAGAGCTGCACGGGAACGCCGTCGTCTGTGAACAGACCATGCGAACCAAATCGCTCCGCTCTGGGACGGGTTGCGATATAATCTGCGTAGGTTTTGACGTTCACGCACCGATCCACGTGATCCTCTATCGTTCTGGAAATGAAATCCGAGGCGCAGCCAACGGTTTTTTGTTTCAGATAGTCCTCGTACTCGAAGTCCTTTTTGCTGTCCGGGAAGTCACGAATCAGCCGACGGATCAGCGAAGTCTGGCGTTCGGTAGCCGGAAGCAGACGCTGGCTCTCGTCGATTTTCTCCACACCCTCTCGGGTTGCAATGTAGGCTGCGTAGCCGCCCGCGCTCAGTTTTCGGTTGGGCTTCAGGTACTTGAACTTGGTAATCAGCCGCGGCATTCGTCAGTCCCGCTGCCACTTGACAGCGTCCTCCATGGAGAACGAACCGTTCAGTCGCTTAACCTCTTTGACACATTCACCCCGCAGGCGGGCGAGAGTAACGTCGTCCACCTCGGAAAGATTGGCCAGAAGATTCATCATCATTGCCATCTCCACGGCCTGTTTGAAGAGCAGGCGGCTGACCCGGTTGTCGCTCTCCGCAACGATGCTTTTCATGCTGGACAGGAAGCTGTTGGGCAGAAGCGAATGACCGTCCTCCGCTGAGAGGTAGCTTAGATAGAATAGAACGGCTTTCTCAATGAATTCGGAACGACTGCGGCAATCATCTTTCCGGTATGCGGCATCTACCTGCGACAGTGTTTCCGGCAGGAGCCAGAGCGCAAACTTCTTCTTGTCTGCAAACATTTATGATTCTCCTTGTAATAAACCTGCAACCCCAAATGATTCCTTTGAAAATGGGGTGAAACCGGGAGTGCAACCCCTTAATTCGAAACAGTCCAACTTTACAACCCCTATTTCCGCAAATGCGGAAAAG
>JAEEZZ010000059.1 GCA_016292255.1 Oscillospiraceae bacterium | reverse complement strand
CGCCGAAGCGGACCGATGCGACGGCTCCCACTGCAAGAGGAGCGGCCCGTCCTTCGGCAAACAGCCAATGTGTCTGAAGCTAACTTCCGGCCCAGGGGAACAGACTTTCTTTGAAGCAGTCTTTCGACTCAACAGGAGAATACAGAACTTGATCCTGCCGACCAACAGCATTATACCACGGGCATTTCAAAGCCTGTTGAAAACGTTTCGGCGGTGCGTACAGGGACACACCCTAAACAAACCCTGAATCTTATTATACGAGGAGAATACAAAATGAAAAAATTGAATGTTCTGAAATTGGCAATCTCCGGTATGTTTTGCGCCGTGGCAGTTGTCGGAAGTATGCTTCAGTTTACTGTTTTCGGCAGCAAATGCGCGCCCGTCCAGCACATGGTCAACATTCTGTGCGCGGTGCTGCTTGGGCCCTGGTATGGCATCGGCGTGGCTTTTGCGGCGTCCTTGATTCGCAATCTGACCGGTCTTGGAACGCTTATGGCCTTTCCCGGCAGTATGCTCGGGGCACTGCTCTGCGGACTGGTTTACGCCAAGACCAAAAACATTCCCGGAACGCTGATCGGAGAAGTGTTTGGCACGGCTGTGCTCGGCGGTCTGTGCGCCTACCCCATTGCGATTTTCTTTATGGGCAAAAATGCTGCAGAGGTCGCGTTTTACGCCTACATCGTCCCCTTCCTGATCTCCACCGCCGTCGGCGCGGCGTTCTCTGCGGTGTTGATCTTCAGCCTGAAAAAATCGGGCGTTTTGACTATGATGCAGAAAACACTTGATCGCTAACGGAGGCTTGTCATGCTTGGAAAGATGCTTGAAAACGTCCGGGCAAGCTGCCCGCTCATCCACAATATTACCAACTATGTGACCGTGAATGATTGCGCGAATATCCTGCTGGCCTGCGGCGCGTCCCCGATCATGGCGGATGACTGCGCCGAGGCGGCGGAAATCACCTCGCTTTGCGGCGGACTGAATCTCAACATTGGCACGCTGAACAGCCGCACGATCGAATCCATGCTGCTTGCGGGCAAGCGCGCGAACGAGCTGGGGCATCCCGTCGTGTTAGACCCCGTCGGCGTCGGCGCTTCCACGCTGCGGACGCAAACCGCGCTGGAGCTTTTGGCGCAGCTTCGCCTCGCCGTCATCCGCGGCAATATCTCGGAAATCAAAGCCCTTGCCTCCGGAAGCGGCACGACAAAGGGCGTAGACGCCGACGCGGCGGACAAAGTAACGGAGCAAACCCTCAGCGGCGTTGCCACCTTTGCAAAGTCCTTTGCGGAAAAAACCGGCGCCGTTATCGCCATTACCGGCGCAATCGACGTCGTGGCGGACGGAAAGACGGCCTACTGCATCCGTAACGGCCACCCTATGATGTCTTCCGTGACAGGAACGGGCTGCCAGCTTTCCGCCATGACGTCAGCCTTTGTGACCGCAAACCCCGATCACCCGCTGGAGGCTGCCGCCGCGGCCGTCTCCGCCATGGGCCTTGCGGGCGAAATTGCCCACCAAAGGCTCGGCAAGCTTGACGGAAACGCAAGCTATCGAAATTACATCATTGACGCGATCTACCGTATGACCCCGGATATTCTGGAGAAAGGCGCAAGCTATGAGGTGCGATAAAGAAATGATGCGGCTCTACGCCGTCACCGACCGCGCGTGGGTCGGAAAGCAAAGCCTGTATGAGCAGGTGGAAGCCGCCCTGAAGGGCGGGGCAAGCTGCGTACAGCTTCGGGAGAAGGAGTTGAACGACGAAGACTTCCTGCGCGAGGCGCTGGAGCTTTCCACGCTCTGTAAGCGGTATCGGGTTCCGTTTTTCATCAACGATAACGTGGACGTTGCGATCCGCTGCCACGCCGATGGCATTCACCTCGGACAGGAGGATATGCAGGCCGCGCAGGTTCGCCAGCGCGTCGGCCCCGACATGATGATCGGCGTCTCGGTTCATTCGGTCGCCGAAGCGCTCGAGGCGGTTCGGAACGGCGCCGATTGTCTCGGTGCGGGAGCGGTTTTTGCCACGTCCACCAAAACAGACGTGCAAACCATGCCGCGTGAGACCCTGCGCGCCATTTGCCAGGCCGTGAATATTCCCGTCGTCGCTATCGGCGGAATCAACAAGGAAAACATTGCCGCGCTGTGCGGCACCGGCGTGGACGGCGTTGCCCTGGTAAGCGCGATTTTCGGCGCGGACGACATTGAAGGTGCATGCCGTGAGCTTCGCGCGCTGTCAGAGGAAATGGTACGTCCATGAGGCTGCGCTGCGCGATCTTTGACTTTGACGGGACACTGTTTGACTCCATGTATATTTGGGACGACGTGGGCGAGACCTATCTCCGCGCCCTTGGCAGAGAGCCGAAGCCATCTCTGCGGGAGGCACTCAAGCCCATGAGTCTTGCGCAAGCAGCCCGTTATTTGCAGCGCGAATACGCGCTCTCGCTCAGCGTCGAAGAGATTCTGGCCGGGATCAATCAGACCGTCGAGCGCTTTTACGCGCAGGAGGTTCAGCCAAAGCCCGGCGTTGAAGCATTCCTGCGGCGTTTGCGTGAGACCGGAATTGCGATGTGCATTGCGACGGCAACAGATCGTCCAATGATCCGCGCCGCTCTGCGCAGATGCGGCCTGGAGCGGTATTTTGACGCGATCTTCACCTGCGGCGAGCTCGGCCACGGCAAGGATGAGCCTATCATTTTCCGGGCGGCGATGGATTACTTCGCCGCAAGCCGCGCTTCCGCCGTCGTGCTGGAGGACGCGCTCCACGCTGCACAGACCGCCAAGGCGGACGGCTTTGCCGTTGCCGCGATCTATGACGGCAGCGAGAAGCGGCAGGAAGCTCTGCGTGCCCTGGCGGATTGCTATATCCCCGATTACGAGCATACAGAGGACTTTTGGGAATTTGCTCTGGCCGAATAGGTCGGGGCTTCCGGCGGCATATTGGGGGCACCACCTTATGCCGCTGAATAAAACAATGCTGAAGCTGAAAAGGAGACGAAAACATGAAACTAAAAACAGCATTGACCATTGCGGGCAGCGACTGCAGTGGAGGCGCCGGCATTCAGGCAGATTTGAAAACTATGACTATGAACGGTGTTTATGCCATGAGCGTGATTACGGCGCTCACCGCGCAGAACACTACCGGCGTGCGGGCTGTTCAGGAATCCACACCGGAGTTTCTGAAGCAGCAGTTGGACGCGGTATTTGAGGATATTTTTCCCGATGCCGTAAAAATCGGAATGGTTTCTTCCTGTGAGCTGATTCGAACAATTGCCGAAAGATTACGCTTTTACGGTGCCAAAAATATTGTGCTGGATCCGGTGATGACCGCCACCTCCGGCTCCGCCCTGATGAAAAACGACGCGGCTCAGAGCCTGATGGCAGAGCTTCTGCCTTTGGCGTGCCTTGTGACGCCGAATATCCCGGAAGCGGAGGTACTGTCTGATTCCGCCATTGGCTGTGCAGACGACATGATTGCCGCCGCGAAGCGGATCGGCGAACGCTGTCACGGTGCCGTTTTGGTAAAAGGCGGGCACAGCATCAACGACGCCAACGATCTGCTCTACGCCGACGGCAGAGCAATCTGGTTTACGGGCAAGCGGATTGACAATCCAAACACCCACGGAACCGGCTGCACCCTGTCCAGCGCGATTGCAGCCAACCTTGCCAAGGGCTTTGATCTTGCGGAATCCATCCGCCGCGCCAAGGCTTATATTTCCGGGGCGCTGGCCGCCATGTTGGATCTCGGGCAGGGCTCTGGGCCCATGCAGCATAATTTTGACCTGAAATCGGTATATGCCGAAGGGAAGTAATCTGTAAGCATGAAAGGAATAATCACTATGAGAAACTACGCTACCCAGATGGACGCCGCCAAACGCGGCATGATTACGCCGGAAATGAAGGCGGTTGCTGCAAAGGAATTCCGAACCGAGGAAGAAATCCGAGCCCTTGTGGCGGAGGGCCGCGTGGCCATTTGCGCCAACAAGCTGCACACCTGCATCGACCCCAACGGCGTCGGCTCCATGCTTCGCACCAAGATCAACGTGAACCTCGGCGTTTCCCGGGATTGCAAGGATTATGATGTTGAGATGCAGAAGGTGATGACCGCTGTCCACATGGGCGCGGAGGCAATTATGGATCTTTCCTCCCATGGCAACACGCAGCCCTTCCGCAGGAAGCTCACCGCCGAGTGCCCTGCCATGATCGGCACGGTTCCCGTGTATGACAGCGTGATCCACTATCAGCGGGATCTGGCTGAGCTGACCGCGAAGGACTTTATCGATGTCGTTCGCCTGCATGCCGAGGACGGCGTCGACTTCGTGACCCTTCACTGCGGCATCACGCGAAAGACCATTGACCAGATCAAAAAGCACAAGCGGAAGATGAACATTGTATCCCGCGGCGGTTCGCTGGTCTTTGCCTGGATGTGCATGACCGGAAATGAGAATCCCTTCTATGAATACTTTGACGAGATTCTCGACATCTGTCGGGAGTACGACGTGACAATTTCTCTGGGTGACGCCTGCCGCCCCGGCTGTCTGGCGGACGCCAGCGACGTCTGTCAGATTGAAGAGCTGGTGCGCCTGGGAGAATTGACCAGGCGTGCCTGGGCCAGGGACGTCCAGGTTATGGTAGAGGGCCCCGGCCACATGCCCATGGATCAGATTGAAGCAAATATGAAACTGCAGCAGACCATCTGTATGGGCGCGCCCTTCTATGTGCTGGGGCCGCTGGTGACAGATATTGCCCCCGGCTACGACCACATCACCTCCGCCATCGGCGGCGCGATTGCCGCAGCCAGCGGCGCCGCCTTCCTCTGCTACGTGACCCCCGCCGAGCATCTGGCCCTGCCGAATGTAGAGGACGTCAAGCAGGGCATCATCGCCTCCCGCATTGCCGCCCACGCCGCGGATATTGCCAAAAAGGTCCCCCACGCCAGAGACATCGACGATCAGATGGCGGACGCGAGAAAGGCTTTCGATTGGGAAAAGCAGTGGGAATGCTCCATTGATCCGGAAACGGCCCGTTCGATCCGGGACAGCCGCGCTCCCGAGCACGATGACAGTTGCTCCATGTGCGGAAAATTCTGCGCTGTCCGCAGTATGAACAAAGCGCTCAACGGCGAATACATTGATATTCTCTGATCCTTTTTCCAAAAATGTTAAGTGTTAGTCGCAAAATGAGGACCTAACGTCTCAAATTGCGAGGAAATTCAAATACTTTGCGGATTCAATGGTTACAGGGAGCCGGATCTTGCGCAGGGAGCGGCGCAGCTGGTCGGCAGACTCGGTTACAGAGCTCACCACGGTCATGGCAATCAGTGAAAACAGAGCAGAATAGCGATTGAGGTACTTGGTGGCAACACCACGGAGCTTTCGCATCATTTCCTTGAAGCGGCTGTGGAGGCTGTTCACCGTATTCAGGTGAACAACCTTGTTATAAGACTCGTGCCCAACCAGGGAGACCTTCTCACATTCTTTCTGCTCGGCCAAGCAGTTATAGCTCTTGATTCCGTCGAAAATCAATTTCGACTTCTTCTATTTATTACTGTTATATTCTTTACTGATAGTATACTTTTAAGTTAAATAGTTATGGGGGGTCATGGGTGACCCGGGGCTGGGTTCAAAGCATACAGAATGTGGATAATTTATGCATCAAAGCAGTGGGCGGGTTGACGGAAGCAAAAACTCATCAATAAAAGACCGTACTGCTTCCCTTTGGGGATATCAATGGTATGCTGCGAAAATCCAGATTGCCCGATCCAGAAACGCGCAAGGGCGTCTCCGGATCGGGCAGAGGGATGAATTGTAGCCAGCCGATGTTTTTGGGATTGCGTTATCTTACAGAGCTCAGATATCGTCGATGGACGGGAGTTCCATGGTCTGCACAACGTCCATCATGAGGCGGGCCGCGAGGGTGAAGCCGAATTCGTAGGCTTCGATCTCGGACTGGGTGAGGACGTCATTGAAGGCGTCGATCGTTTTTCGTACTGCTCCGCCTGGGGGCCGGTCAGCATTCCCTCCATCTTCTCCGCGTTCTTCGCGTAAAGGCACATCTTGCGCTCCATGGCGGAGCCCTTCTTTACGGGGCGCCCCTGGTAGTCCAAACCGCTGATCCAGAGCTCTTCCAGCATGCTCATTTCTCTTCCTCCTTTCCCGTTTCGTTTTGTGATTGTGGCGCACGATGTGCGCCGCTACATGCTACTGCGCTATGTTCTGCGATGCAGAAAGGCGACGCCGCTTCGGACAGGTCCGAAACAACATCGCCTTGTTCTGCCATTTTCATTGCCGTGAGAAACGTATGCTTGACGGTCAACAGCTCGATCCACGTCCTCTCGTCGCATCCCTTCGGGATGCCGTTGGAAACGATTTCCCGGGATGCGGCATTAATGATTCCGCCGTACTTCTCGCCCGGGCCCTCGCCCCGGTACAGGTCGCTGATGGATATTCTTGCCATGTGCTGTGCCTCCTTCTGTTTGGTCGGTAACACAACAAATACTACACTTTTTCCGAAAAGTCCATACCCAAAAGCAGCTTTTTCGACTGCAAAAACAGGACATTGGCACCAGGAAACAATACACTGGTATAAGTCCATTCCTATAAAATATAGGTTGATTTTCGCCTAATTTGTGGTATACTATAAGTGGAGGCGATAACAATGACGATTGATACCAACGCTATCGTGACTGCAACAGAGGCAAATCAGAACTTCTCCCGCGTGGCAAAGCTGGCGGAGAAGAAGGGGCGCGTCGTGGTATTTAAAAACAACCGTCCAATATGACCAAGCGAGTGACAGCCGTTCTGCTGTGCCTGGCGCTGCTCTGGGGATGCCTCGCCGGCTGCGGTCAGGAACAGAAGCCCGGGGAAGCGCGGGAATCCGCTTCTCAGGAACCCGCGCAAAGCCAGTCCGCCGCCGCGGAGGAAGCGATCCCGATGTCGGACCGGCCGCAGATCGACTGGAACACGGCCTTTCAGATGGAGGACCTTCCCGACGGGGAGGTGAGCATCGCCGAGATCGCCTTTCTGAAGCTGAACGAAGACGGAACCAAAACCGTCCTCACGGTCCCGAAGGAAAAACTCAGCGAAAACCTGCCAAAGCGTCTGCCCCGCACCCGTTATTTTGAACAGTTCATGGACCCCGCGGTGGCGGAGGAGCTTCTGCCGGTCCTGGATTACGCCCTTTACCGGGACTGCTGCGGGATGTGCGTTCCCACTGCCAGACTCTCCGGCAGCCTCGTCGGGGAAGCCGCGTGCTTCCTGTCTCCGACCTATTTTGAGACCTATTCCTTCAGCGCGCAGGGCGTCCGGCGGTACCAGGAACCGGACGGGCAGACCGTGACCTTTCTGGAGATCCGCATCGACAATTACAAGGACGTCCGGGATAAATACCGGAGACTGGACGGGCTCAACTCGGCGAACGCCTTCGTCGATAACATTCCGGAGGGTCTGGACGAAGCGGGCAAAATGTTCCGCATCTACCGGTGGCTCACCGAAACGGTCCAGCCGTATCACGGCACAGGCTCCCGGCAGGAATACTTCAGCAGGCCGACCTGGAGTCTCCTCTTTGACGCCATGCTGGATCACGTCGCCGTCGACGCCGGATACGCGGAAACGCTGACCGTGCTCTGCAATCTGGCGGGCATCGAGTGCTTCACCGTCAAAAGCACCGACCACGACTGGAATATCGCGAGAATCGACGGACAGTACTACCACTTTGATCCGGCCTGCGACCGCGGCCTGACCCCCGCCGATTTCCGGTGCTTCGGGGTTTCCGACGAAGCCTTCCAGGCGTATCACGGCGGAAACCTGGAAGAATCCCTTTCCTTTAGCCGGGAATACTGCCCGCCCTGCCCGGAAAACCTGCTCCCGGACCGGCTGGATCCCGGGACAGACGAGGACACTCCGGCTTCCAGAATCTGCGCGTATTATGAGCTGCGCAATGCCAGAGACGCGAACCCGCTGCTGCTGTTCTACCGAATGGGGTATGGCAGAGAAGAGATCGGGACGGAGGCCCCGAAGAACGGCTGGATCCGGACCCGGGTGGATCTGGAAACGCTGATGGAGTTGCTTCGCGGCGTGACGACAGCGGAGCAGGCCGCGCGGTTTGTGGCAGGCCGGTTTGAACGGAAAACGGAGGGGGATTCCAAACTGTCCTATCGAGCTCCGGCGGAGAATCCGGAGCTGACCCGGCTGGTGGGCCTGGAGGACAACGGGGACGGCACCTGGACCGCCCGGGTGCTCCGGTTCCGGTCCATCACCGACTTTACCCCCGATCAGGAGCTTGTCACAGTGGTTCTGCTCGACGGAGCCTGGCTCGTGGCCGACGTGAAATAGAAGAATTGAAGAGTTGAAGCAAACGAAAGCGGGGCGCGATTCGCGCCCCGCTTTCGTTTGCGGATCAGTTTTCAGTTTTCCATCGCCCGATACAGGAAGGTCACGATCTGGCCCCGGGTGCAGGTGTCTTCGGGGCTGAAGGTTGTCGGGGTGGTGCCGGCGGTGACCTCGTTCTCGGCGGCCCAGAGGACGGCGTTATAGAAGAACTTGCCCTTCTTCACGTCGGTGAAGGGATTCGTCTCCGTCTTCGGAGCGGGACTGCCGGAAAACCGCCAGAGGAAGGTCACCACCTGGCCCCGGGTGCAGCCGGCCTCCGGGCTGAAGGCCGTGGCGCTGGTGCCCTCGGTGATGTGGTTTTCCGCGGCCCAGAGGACGGCCTTGTAGTAGAACTTGCTCTTCTTCACGTCCTTAAAGGGATTGGTGTCGCTGGAGGGCTCCGGGGCTCCCGCGGTCCGCCAGAGGAAGGTGACCACCTGGCCCCGGGTGCAGGTCCCGTTGGGGCTGAACAGGGTCGGGTGGTGCCGGTGGTGATCTGGGGATCGTGGTAGTAGGCCCAGAGCACCGGGTCGTAGTAGAATTTGTCTGATGGTTGATCGATCATATCGGATAATCCGGCAGCGATATACAACGCATAAAACGTCGGAGAGAATGCCGGACAGAACAGCAAAACGACGCTGAGCACGATTCTGATTCCGGTTATGATATTTGCCATTTGATTG
>JAEEZZ010000058.1 GCA_016292255.1 Oscillospiraceae bacterium | reverse complement strand
TCGGGTGGGATTCTTGCGTCCATTTTCGCCGCTGGCACCCATACGGGCTCTCCGTTTCTCCACGCCAATCAGCGGTTGTGGGGCCGAAGGAGGGCCCGTTTTATGGCAAAAGATGTATATCAAGTCACCACCTTTGGAGAGTTGAAGCAGTTACTCCCCAGCACGGGCACAGGGAGAGTCCCTGGCATTAACAAGCTCAGAGAAACTGCTGTTATTGTTCTCCGTGCAAAAACAGAGAGTGGCGTTGTTGAAGTGTACGACAACGGGTTTTACACGTATACGGAGGACGAGTATATCACGGTGTACGCTGTGGACCGCTGCACGGTGCTGGAATGGTATTCCTGCACGGGAGAGAAGTTAACTTCCAAAAACGCTGATGTGAGCAAGCTTCCCTGGACGATGCCGTTGGAGATTGCAGGATATAACCGCTTGGAGCACAACAGCGACAGCCGTCAGGAAAGCAAGGCGGATTATTCTCTCAACGCACCTGCATCGGACAATAATCTGCTGTTCAGCGTCCGCCCGGAGCATGAAATCCGGGAAGAACGCGAGAGCGAAGTGGAGGCCCGTCAGAAACGCATTGCCCTTGTCAGGGAAGCCCTTAAAACGCTGACTCCAAAACAGAAGGAAATCCTTATTTTGGTTCACCTGAAGGATATGACACAAGAAGAAGTTGCGGACGCGCTTTGTGTTTCGAGGCGTACTGTTCGGGAGCAATTAAATGCCGCAGAAAAAAAGTTCAAAAAAGTTTTTGAAAACACACGCCATTTCACCCCCTGAAATCTGGATTAGTGAAGGGGTTGAAAAACTCCTTCCCCAATTGAACCTTGAAAACTGAATACCCATTCGTCAGGAATTCCCTTTCCGATGCGCAACCGCGCAAGCCAGAGCAGCAGAAGCGCCGAGACCCCTTCCAGCCGAAGGGCAGCGATTCATTCTGCCGCAAGTGCCGGCACGCCAGCCGGCATGGCGACGACAGTCGGAGAGTGTGATACACCGAGCCTTGAACGCGTCACTGCATTGGGCTGCTTCGTGAGAACCACGGAGGGGTGGAACTCCCGTGTGGCGGGCTTGGCAGCCCGCCGCCTGACGATTTCCCAGCGCACGGGGCGTCGAGGACAAATAGTGCGCTTATATACAATCACAGATTACAAGTAAAGGGGAAATAGAAATGGATTTTACAAAGCTAATTGAAAATGAGTTCATTTTGGAAATGAACATTGGCCGCTGCCTCAAAAAATGGGAACGCAAGAAGATTGCATCAACGGCAAGGCAACTGAATCGTGTGCTTTCCGTCGTCGAATGCTACGAGCTTATCCGATATAGAAAGATTCTCACGCCGGAGCAGCGCGAGCTTATGGAACAGCACGAAGAATGGCTCCGGGAATCCTATGAAGCTGAACGGATGGATCGGCAGAGAGAAAACTGGCTTTTCAATCGCAAGTTGTAATTCAGCAGAAATAGGAGGATCAAGTTATGGCATCTTATAGACAGCGAATTCATCGCGGCGAAGTTTACTTTGCCGCTTTTCCGCATACGACAGGCGCTGAAATCTGCGGTACGCATCCGGTTGTCATCGTCCAGAATGAAATTGGCAACTACCACAGCGGCACGGTAATCGGCGTCGTTCTGACCTCCAGCAACAAAAAGCAAACTATGCCGACTCACGTTATTCTGCAAGAACCCGGAAGCCCGTGTGACGGTTCTATGGCAATGGCGGAGCAGATCTTCACAATCGACAAGCAGCGACTGCGCGGCTATCTGGGGCGGCTAAGCGCCCTGTCTATGGCAAGAATTGACGAAGCTATACGGCAGAGTCTTTCACTCAGCAGCAGAGAACCCACAAGCACATTTTAAGCGTAGGAGGAATCACTTTGGAACAGCATATTTCAAATACTGCGGTGCAAGAAGCCCGCTATGGAGCGCCTGAGATGTTTCAGGGCTATCCCGACGTTCTCAACCTGGACGAGATGAGCGAGATTCTTCAGATCAGCACGAAAACCGGAAGGCAGCTTCTGAGCAGCGGGAAGATTCGCAGCTTCAGAATCGGAAGAAGCTATCGTATTCCGAAACCATACCTAATTGCTTTTGTCACTGGAACTCCTTTCCGTGAAGTGTCCTAATCAGGACCAGCCGGGGCATCGTAGCCGGAAAACGATGCCCCGGCAAAATATGCGACTTGTCCGAAAATAGTATAATCGCACATTTGGCGTTGTTACGGTGCCGTGTTATAATGGCATCGTCAATGGCAGATGAATACACGCCAACCGAAGAAATGGAGGTAAAAAATATGGTTGCAGGCCATCTGCGGGAAAAAAGAGGGATCTATCACATGGTCCTGAGTTACATCGACGAAAACGGAAAACGGGCTACCCCGACGAAGTCCACCGGACTGCCCGTGAAGGGTAACAAGAAGCGCGCCGAAGCCATGCTGAACGACTGGCGCAAAAGCGAAGAAATCGCGCTTGAAAAACGCAAGGCAAGCGGAAGCCTCAAAAAACCTGACCCGTCAAAGGAAATCCTGTTCACGCAATTTATGCTGGAATGGCTGGAAATGATGCGCAACAGCGTTGAGGTTACTACCTTCGCTGCCTATTCTATGGGCATCAAGAGCAAAATCAATCCATACTTTGACAAAAGGTTCCCAGCGCTGACGCTTTCTCAGTTGACCCCGAAGCACATCCAGGACTACTACACCTGGGAAATGAATGTGAACAACGTGTCGGCCAATACGGTGATCCACCGTCACGCCAATATTCGCAAGGCACTCCAATACGCCTTCAAAACCGGACTGATCGACATCAATCCAGCCGACCGCGTGGAACGCCCGAAGAAAGTGAAATATGTTGGCAGCACCTACAATGACAAAGAGCTGGAAGAGCTGTTTGCCGCCACGAAGGGCGACTTGCTGGAGCTGCCGATCATGCTGGCTGCATTTTACGGATTGCGGCGAAGCGAGGTGCTTGGCCTCCGCTGGGATGCGATCGACTTTGACAAGAAGACGATCACAATCAGGCACACGGTCACGCAGACCAACCTGGACGGGAAGAGCGTCATAATAGAGAAGGATCGCACGAAGACGAAATCCAGCTATCGGACGCTCCCGCTGGTAAAACCCTTTGAGGATGCGCTGCTTCGGAAGAGGGAGGAGCAGGAGCAGAACCGGAAGCTCTGCGGCAGGTCTTACGACAAGAGCCACCTGGATTACATCAATCTCAATGAGATCGGGAAGCTGATCACGCCGGGTTTCCTGACGCAGCACTTTCCGATTGTTCTGGAGCGAAACGGGATGCGGAAGATTCGCTTCCACGATCTGCGGCACTCCTGTGCGAGCCTGTTGTATGCGCACGGTGTCAGCCTGAAGGAAATTCAGGAATGGCTGGGTCACAGTGACATCAGCACGACCAGCAACATCTACACGCACCTGGATTACAGCTCCAAAGTGGCGTCTGCAAACGCGATTCTTTCCTTGCTTGGTCCGACGGAAGAAAATGCGGCCCTCCAACCCGAGGAGGTCCATACTGACGTTCCCGTTGCCGTATGACGCAGTAGACTTTTCGCGGCCCATAAACAGAGAAAACCCGCAAACCCTTGTCTCATAAGGGTTTGCGGGTTCAGGAAAATGGTGCCGGTGGTGGGACTCGAACCCACACGCCATCGCTGGCAACGGATTTTGAGTCCGCCTCGTCTACCGATTCCAACACACCGGCACATTATGATTTTCGATGAAAGCTCTGAAAACGACCTCTGGAAAAAGGAGGTCCATTCAGGAGGTCCATCGGAAATTTTGAAAATACGAAATGCCAAAAAACATAGGAATTACAAGGGTTTTCAAACTCTGACGTCGGCCAAAACGTAGTAGATTTTGAGTCCGCTACGTCTACCAATTCCATCATACCGGCAAATCAGACGTAATTTTGGAAAAATGTGGGAAATCGGAGGTCATTTTGGAGGTCATTGGGCTAAAATCCGAATCTCCGATTTCAAAAAACCTAGGAAAAATCAGGGTTTTTCGGCCGCTCGATGTCAAAAGGCGCGTAGGATTTTGAGTCCACTACGTCTACCAATTCCATCATACCGGCAGATATTGCAGGGGTATTATAATACAGCAGGGGCAGAATTGCAAGTGCAATTTTGCCCCTGCCGGTGATTTGGCGGAAAAACGGTTATGCGGTCAAGCCGAGCTTGTCCATGATATAGGCGTGGACCTGGGCGGGCTGGATGTCCAGCGCGCCGGCGAACTCGTCGTACAGCAGGCGCTGGGCCTCCCGCAGGATGGTCTCGTCGGAGACGTGGAGGTTCTTGCCGTCGGCCTGGCGGCGCTCCTTGTGGGCGTGGAGCGTCTTGATGATGACGATCAGGCTTCTGCACTCGTTGCTTCGCAGCAGACTGTCGAAGGCCAGCTTCCGGGCTTGGGGATCCTCCTCCCAGGCGGTGGGGATCTCCGGCATACTCTCGATCAGCTTGTCCACCTCGGCGCGGGACAGTACCGGGCGCATCTTGGAAACCAACTGCTGGTTGTCCACGGGAACGTAGATCACCGAGGCGTTCTGATAGACCGGCTTGAGGACATAATACCGTTCCCGGGTGCGGCCGAAGCGCATGGTGGTGATCTCCTGGATCACGCAGACACCGCTGCCGCCGTAGTGAATCCTCTCATTGACGCTGTACATGACAAACTCCTTTCTCCCGGGAAGCGAAACTCTCCTATCTATCATTATAGCACAGTTTTTTCGAAATTCCAAGGGAAAATTATGTATTTTTACGAAGATTTTGTGAAAAATATTTTTCTGGGTTTTGCCGAATCCCTCTTGTCAATCCGCCTAAAATCCTGTAAACTATAAGGGCATTTTTGGGAAACGAGGATTTTTGCTATGGAATGGCTGGAAATTACCATCGATTCTGACTCCCGCGGCATCGGCCTGCTGGAGACTGCGCTGACCTTGAACGGCTTTGACAGCTTTATTATTGACGACGAAGCAGAATTTCACACCTTTTTGGAGACCAATCGGGATTATTGGGACATTGTCGACGAGGATCTGGAAAAGAGCCTGGACGGCGTTTCCAGGATCCGCCTGTATCTGGCCGACGGCCCCGACGCGCCGGAGGAGATCGCCCGGCTGCGGGAGCTGCTGGCCGGCCTGTCGGCGGCCTATCCCGACGCCGGTCTCGGCAGCCTGGCGCTGAGCCTTGCCAACGTCCGGGACGAGGACTGGGAAAACAACTGGAAGCAGTATTATCAGCCCATCCCCATCGGGCAGCGGCTTCTGGTGGTGCCGAAGTGGATGCAGCCCGACCCCGGGGAGGAACGGATCCCGGTCTTCCTGGATCCCGGCATGATCTTCGGCACCGGGGCCCACGCATCCACGCAGATGTGTATGCTCCGCCTGGAGGAGCTGATCCGGGGCGGCGAAGAGGTTCTGGATCTGGGCAGCGGCAGCGGTATTTTATCCATCACGGCGCTCCGGCTGGGCGCGGCCCACGCCACGGGCGTGGACGTGGATCCCAAGGCGGAGGACATCGCCCGGGAGAACGCGGCCATCAACGGCCTGGGGGCCGACCGCTTCACGGCGGTCACCGGCAACGTGATCACGGGGCAGGACGCGCTGGAGTCGCTCTTTTCCAAGACCTACGACGTGGTCTGCATGAATATCTTTGCGGACGTGATCATTCCCATGGCGGCGGTTTTGCCCCGCTTTATGACCGGCAAGACCCGGGTGATCTGCTCCGGCGTTCTGGAAAACCGGTATGAGGAGGTGCGCGCCGCCATCGAGAAGGCCGGCCTGCGGATCACCTCCCTGCAAACGCTGAACGATTGGTGCTGCTTTACCGCGGAAAAGGGGGAGTAAGCTTGCGCGCCATATCCTACCGCACCAAGGCCAGGATGAAAAAGAGCCTGAAGATCTTTCTGGCCCTGGCGGCCATTTTGCTCCTGGCGCTGATCCTGTTTGCGGTCTATCTGGAGCGATTCGTGGTCTACACCCAGGAGGGAGCCCATTTCGACTTTGAGCGGAACACCTCCCGGGACGTGGTGATCCCCACGGACAGCACGGAAAAGAATACCCTGGCGGAGAGCGTTGCCATCGAATTTGCCGACCCGGATCCAAACGCCAGGGAGACCGAGCGCATCAGCGGATACTACATCGACCTGGAGATGCTGCAGGATCCGGAGGCGGTCCTGGCAGCAGTCCAGGAGCTGAGCTCGCCCTGCACGGTGCTGATCGACCTCAAGGGCGGCAACGGTTCTTTCTACTACACCACGGGCATCGACGGTGCCCGGCAGGCCGCCATCGACGTGCCGGTGGTGGACGAGGTCATCTCCTATCTGCGCGGCCACGGGTTTACCATGGTGGCGCGGATCCGCACCTTCCAGGACACCCACTTCGCGGAAGGGCATATCAACTGCGCCCTGCGAAAGAGCGGCGGCTCTCTGTGGGTGGGCGACGGATTTTACTGGATGGATCCCGCCAATTCCACGGTGATGGCCTACCTCAAGCAGATCATCCGGGAGCTGGCGGAAAAGGGCTTCAAGGAGATCGTTCTGGACGATTTCCGCTTCCCCAGCGGAACGCAGATCGTCTATAACTCCGAAAAAAGCCGCACGGAGCTGATCGCGGGCGTCGCCGAGGAGCTGCTGAATTTCTTTGCCAGCAGCAACGTCACCATTTCCTTCGGCAACCCGGCTTCGGACTTCGCTCTGACCGGAGATTCTCACGTCTACGTCTCCGGCGTGACGGGCTCCGGCGTCAGCGCCACGGTCAAGGGCTACACCCTGCTGGATCAGATCGAGACCCAGCTGGTTTTCCTTACCGGCTCCAAGGATCGCCGTTTTGATGATTATCAGGTTTTGCGGCCCCTGCTGAGCGGCGGCAATTAACAGCTTTTCCCCGGCAAGGAACAGGTATTCGGCGGCCGGTATTGCATTTGCTCCCTGCAAATGGTAGAATATACCGGATAGGCTTTCGTGCGAAACCGGGGAAAACGGATGGAAAGGGGAATACAAAACAATGAAAAAACGGATCCTTCCGCTGCTCCTCGCGGCGGCCCTGCTCTGTGTCCTGCTCTGCGTCCTGCTTCCGAAGGCTGTCAGCTCCGCCCGCGGGAAGACCAGCTCCGGGATCTGCGGGGCAAATGGAAACAATCTGAGCTGGACGCTGGACAAGGAGACCGGCCTGCTGCGTATCGAGGGCAGCGGAGCCATGAAGGATTATGACTGGAACAGTCCCGCGCCGTGGTTTTATGAACGGGAAACGATCACCCAGGTCAGCCTGCCGGACGGTCTGACCAGCATCGGCAATAAAGCCTTCAATCAGTGCGGTGCTTTGACGGGCGCGGTGATCCCGGAGGGCGTGACGCGCATCGGCGACGCCGCGTTCTACAAATGCACCGCCCTGTCCGGCGTGACGATCCCCAGCGGCGTGACCGCCGTGGGCGAGCAGGCCTTCGCCTACTGCCGGAGCCTCACAGCTGTGACAGTCCCGGATGGCGTGACCCGCATCAGCCGGTATTCGTTCCTGGGGTGCAGCGCGCTGAAGACGGTGACCGTCTCCGACGGCGTGACCCAGATCGGGGACGAGGCGTTCAACAGCTGCATCGCTCTGACGGCGGTGTCGCTGCCGGACAGTCTGAAGCGGATCGGCAGCGGCGCGTTCTACGGCTGCGCCGCCCTGGCGGAGCTGAGGATCCCGGACGGCCTGTGCTCCGTCGGCGGCAGCGCGTTCCGCGGCACGGCATACGAGCAAAATGAGGCGAATTGGGAAAACGGGCTCCTCTACCTGGGGAATTGGGTCCTTGCGGCGAAGCCGGAGACCGGGGCGGCCGCGCTCCGGCAGGGGACCCGCGGCATCGCGGAATACGCATTCTACGGCTGCGCCGACCTGGCGGACGTGACGCTGCCGGACAGCGTGACGTACGTGGGCAGCCGGGCCTTCCTGGATACGGCCTATGAACAGACGGAGGCCAACTGGGAAGACGGCCTTCTGTATCTGGGAGATTGGCTGCTGCAGGCAAAGCAGGAGCTCACCGCGGCAAGGCTCCGGAGAGGAACGCGGGCCATTGCGGACGGCGCCTTCGCCGGCTGCGAGGCGCTGGAACGGGTGACGCTCCCCAACGGCGTGGCGCGCATCGGCAGGACCGCGTTTACCGATTGCCCCGCCCTGAGCGCCATCCATGTGGTGAAGTCGAACGCGAACTATTCCAGCCTGGACGGCGTGCTGTTCAACAAGGATCAGACCGAGCTGATCGTGTTCCCCGCCGGAAAACCGGACGTTTATTATGCGATCCCCGACGGGGTGACAAGCATTCACGAGCTGGCGTTCTTCAACTGCACCGGCCTGTCGAGCCTGACGATCCCGGAGAGCGTCACCCAGATCGGCGAGTTGGCGCTTGGCTTCGGCTGGGGCGAAGATGCCCAGGGAGAGATCAGACTCAGCACCTTCTCCATTTTCGGAGACGAAGACTCCACGGCGCAGGCCTATGCCGAGCGCAACGAGCTCCGATTCTATTCCATGGAGGACGCGGTGGGCGACTTCCTGGATGTGAAGACCACAGACTATTTTGCCGAGCCGGTCCTCTGGGCTGTCAACCATGACCCTGTCATCACGGCGGGCATCTGGGCGCACAGCTTCGGCCCGGATATCGACTGCACACGAGAGCAGATCGTGACCTTCCTCTGGGCCGCCAACGGCAAGCCGGAGCCCGAGCTGACGGAATCGCCCTTCAGTGACGTGCCGGATGACTCCTGGCTCGTCAAGCCCGTCCTCTGGGCGCTGGAAAACGACATCACCAGCGGGGACGGCAGCGGGAGCTTCGGCGTCGGGGAGATCTGCACCCGCGGGCAGGCCATGACCTTCCTCTGGGCTGCCAACGGCAAGCCGGAGCCGAAGCTGACGGAAAGCCCGTTTACCGACGTGCCGGAGGACGAGTGGTACTGCGATGCGATCCTCTGGGCCTTGGAAAACAACATCACCGCCGGCGTGGGCGACGGCCTGTTCGGCGTGGACGACAGCTGTACCCGCGCACAGATCATCACCTTCCTGTACAGAGTCTACGGGGAGGAATGACCGGCGCAGGCGGATGCCCGCCGAAAGGCCGCGATATTGCCGTTTTCTCTGGAAAAACAATGGAAAAACAATGAAATAATTCTTGACTTCCGGCCCATGCTTTGCTATAATGTAGCTCTGCATGGGCCTTTTGCGCCCATCTGCGCCCAAAACCGGACGTTTCGGAGGTACCACTTGCTGCGAGAGCTGATGAATTGCCCCAGGGTCGTGGGCGTCAAGCAGCTTCGCAAGGCCATTGGCAGAGACGAGATCCGCCGGGTCTTCCTGGCTGACGACGCCGATCCTGCCGTCACCGAACCCATCGAGGCCCTGGCTGAGGCCCACGGCGTTCCCGTTACCCGGGTCGATGCCATGAAGGAGCTGGGCCAGGCCTGCGGCATCGCCGTAGGCGCCGCAGCCGCAGGGCTGCTGAACGAAGAAATCAAAACGAAAAACTGAAAATGATTGTTTTTTCAAATCGCGATTTGAAAAACTCCGAAGTTCTTCGTTTTGCGTGTTTCGTTTTTCGTTCGTATTCAAAATGCTTCTGATTAAAGCAGAAGCATTTTGGAAATAATCAAACCGGCAAGACCGGAATTCCAAAGAAAGGAGACAACAAATGCCTACTTTTAACCAGCTGGTAAGAAAGGGCCGTGAGCAGGCCACCTACAAGTCCACCGCTCCCGCTCTGCAGAAGGGTATGAACACCCTGAAGAACCGGACTACCGATCTGTCCTCCCCCCAGAAGAGAGGCGTCTGCACCGCAGTTCGTACCACCACCCCCAAGAAGCCGAACTCCGCGCTGCGTAAGATCGCCCGTATCCGCCTGACCAATGGCTACGAAGTGTCCGGCTACATCCCCGGCGAAGGCCACAACCTGCAGGAGCACTCCGTGGTGCTGATCCGCGGCGGCCGTGTCAAGGACCTCCCCGGCGTTCGTTACCACATCATCCGCGGCAAGCTGGATACCCAGGGTGTCCAGGGCAGAATGCAGGCCCGTTCCAAGTACGGCGCCAAGAAGCCCAAGGCCAAGGGTGCCGCCAAGAAGTAATTCTTCGCTGCAAATTTGACATTCCTGTCTTGTGCGCAAGACAAACCTTGCCATGAGTTTATATATATAACCTCTGGCAAGCACCGACAAAGGACGCAGATTCCTTTGAAGTACCTATGAAATCATTATTATATGAAGGAGGGAAGCGAAGTGCCCAGAAGAGGTAATGTTCCTAAGAGAGAAGTTCTCCCGGATCCTATTTACAATTCCGTTCTGGTTACCAAGCTCGTCAACAGCATCATGCTCG
>JAEEZZ010000057.1 GCA_016292255.1 Oscillospiraceae bacterium | reverse complement strand
CCTCTGTTGAGATCATTTGATAAAACGCATTTTTCTCATCATATGCTTTCTGCCAAAAATCCGGAAATCTGACTTTATAAAAAGTCAAACCCTTTAGGTATTCTTCTTGCCCTCTTAATCTCCAGTCATCCATTTTAATATCCTTTCCCATCAGGTATCAAAACTGTAGACTCTACCCGCCTCGAGACATCAATACGACTGATTCAATATGGAACGTCCGAGGGAACAGATCAAAGGCCTCCGCGTGGGTGAGGGTATAGCCCCGTTCGGTGAACAGCTTCACGTCCCGGGCCAGGGTGGCGGGGTCACAGGAGACGTAGACGATCCGGGCAGGGGACATGGTCACCATGGCGTCGATCACGTCCGGGGCCAATCCCTTTCTGGGCGGGTCCACGACGATCACGTCCACGCCGCCGATTCTGTCATCCTGAGCGGAGCGCAGCGGAGTCGAAGGATCCGTTCCCACGTTCCCCGTCATTCTGAGCGGAGCGAAGAATCCGTGTCCCTCGTCCCCTGATGCCTGATGCCTGATGCCTGATGCCTGGGAAGCAAATCGCTTTGCAGCTTCCCCTGCATCTGCGCAGAAAAACTCCACATTTTCCACGCCGTTTCTCACGGCGTTTTCCTTTGCGTCCTCGATGGCCTGGGGGATGATCTCCACGCCGACGGCCCGGCCCGCGCTCCGGGAGAGGGCCAAGGTGATGGTGCCCGTGCCGCAGTAGAGATCCAGCACGGTTTCCGTCCCGTGTAAGTCCGCCAGCTCCACGGCCTTTGCGTAGAGCCGCTGGGCCTGGTCGTGGTTGACCTGGTAGAAGGATCGAGGGGAGAGACGGAAGGTGAAGCCGCAGAGTACGTCCTGGATCTCGTCCTTGCCCCAGAGGTTCCGGAAGGCGTCGCCCAGGACTACGTTGGTATTTTTCGTGTTTTCGGAGAGCACCACGGAGGCCAGGCCGGGGATCTCCCGGCGCAGGGCGTTCACCAGCCGCTGTTCCCGGGGCAGGGAAGACCCGTTCACCACCAGGCAGATCATGATCTCCCCGGAGACAGCGCCTTTCCTCACGTAGATGTGCCGCAGCAGGCCCTTTCCGGTACGCTCGTCATAGACGGAGACCCGGTCTTCTGTCGCCCAGCGGATCACCACGTCCCGCACCCGGTCGAATACCTCGGGGAGAATGGCGCAGCGCTTCACGGGAATGACCTCGTGGGTGCGGTTTTTGTAAAAGCCCGCCACGGGCTTCCCGCCCTGCTCCGCCACCGGATATTGAGCCTTGTTACGATATGCGTATATCTCCGCCAGGGTAGCTACGTTATTTTGCATCTTGCACTTTACACTTTGCATTCCGCAGGCGGTTGGTGCGGCAAGCGGGGCGTCGAGGGCGCCGCCCCCTACAAGCACTGTACCCTCATTTTGCATTTTGCATTTTGCATTTTGCATTCCATTGGCCCCTGTTATCGCAACCACCGGGATGCTTTGGTTTCCGATCCGGTTCAGCGCGTCGGTGACCTTCTGGGCTTTGAAGTTCAGCTCCTCCGTGTAGTCCATGTGGTGCAGCTGGCAGCCGCCGCAGAGCTTTGCGTCGGGGCAGAGACGGGCGATCCGATGGGGGGATCGCCGGAGGATCGTTTCGATCTTTCCGTGGGCAGAGTTCTGGCTCACATGGGTGACCTTGATCTCGCAGAGCTCTCCGCGGATGGCGTTAGGCACAAATACCACGCAGCCGTCGATGCGGCAGATCCCCATTCCCTCCGAGGAATAGCCTGTGATCTCCGTTTTCTCTGTTTGTCCGACCTTCAGCATTTCTGTCTCCTTTTGTTTCACGTGAAACATTTTCCACTGGGCTCCGATTGATTTCTATTCGTCTATTATACCACAAACTTCGCCATTCGTAAAGCTTGCAGTTTCCCGATTTCTGTGATATAATTTTGCAAAATCAATGCAGGAGCGATTTTTATGAATGACGTTTCGCCCTTGGATTACGCCTGCTGCAGGCTCTGCCCGCGAATGTGCGGCGTTGACCGCAGGGCGGGGGAGCGCGGCTTTTGCGGGATGCCGGCCTATCCGGTGGCCGCCAGAGCCGCCGGCCACTATTGGGAGGAGCCGGTGATCTCCGGCGAATACGGCTCCGGCGCGGTGTTTTTCTCCGGCTGCACCCTGCGCTGCAGATTCTGCCAGAACTACGAGATCTCCGCCCAGCGTCACGGCTACGCCCTGGATTCTGCCCGCCTGCGGGAGATCTTCGAGCGTTTGATCCAAGAGGGCCATCACAATATCAATCTGGTGACCCCCACTCACTTTCTGCCGGACATACTCCCCGCCCTGGAGCCCAAGCTGCCGGTCCCCGTCGTCTACAACTGCGGCGGCTACGAGCGCGTGGAGACTCTGCGGGCGCTGGAAGGGAAGTTCGACGTCTGGCTGCCGGACATGAAGTATTCCGATCCCAAGCTGGCCCGGCTGCTCTCCGCCGCACCGGACTACGTGGAGACGGCAAAGTCCGCGATCCTGGAAATGTACCGGCAGACCGGCCCTGCGGTGATCCGGGACGGGCTTTTGCAGCGTGGGGTGCTGATCCGGCATCTGATCCTCCCCGGCCAGGTGGACAACTCCATCGGCGTGCTGGAATGGATCGCCCAAAGCTTTCCGAAGGGTGCCGTGCTGGTGTCGCTGATGTCCCAATACGTTCCCATGGGCCCTGCCGCCAAGTTTCCGCCCTTTGACCGGCGCATCACCCAGGAGGAATACGACACCGTGCTCTCCTGGCTCTACTTCTTCGGCCTGGACGAGGGCTTCCTCCAGGGCCCGGAGGCCGCCAGCCTGGAATACGTACCGGAATTCAACGGATATGGAGTTCTCCTTTGAATTTAAAAAAAGAACGAGACAATCAAGCGATTGCCTCGTTCTTTTTTCTTATTTCTTTGCCAGCAGGTCGCGGATCTCGGTGAGGAGCTTTTCCTCGGCGGAGGGTTCGGGAGGCGCCGGCTCTTCCTTCTTCTCCTCTTCTTCCTTGGCCTTCTTGGCCTTGGCGCGGAGGTGATTCATGCCCTTGATCATCAGGAAAATAACCCAGGCCAGAATCAAGAAGGAGATAATGCTGGAGATGAAGTTGCCGACGTTCAGATAATTTGGAATCTCAACGCCATTTTCATCCAACTTCGGGCCAAAAACGGAGGGGAGCTGCACCTTCCAGGAAGAAAAATCTACGCTTCCTGTAAAGATGCTGATGATGGGCATGATGATGTTGTTGGTAAAGGAGCTGACCAGATCCTTGAACACGCCGCCGATCAGCACGCCGACCGCCATATCAAACAGGTTGCCCTGGAGCGCAAACTCCTTGAACTCCTTCACGATACCCTTTTTCTCTTTCTTTGCCATTTCGTTTACCTCCTTTCTCAAATTTTGTATCTGTTCGGTTCAAAAACCGGAACATACGCATCCAGAACGCGGACGGCAGAGTGCCGTCCCTACTTTGTGATAACTTCCAGGCCGCCCAGGTACTTCCGCAGCACCTCGGGCACCACGATGGAGCCGTCGGCCCGCTGGTTCTGTTCCACCATAGCAGGGAATATGCGGGAGGTGGCCAGGCCGGAGCCGTTCAGCGTGTGGACGTACTCGATCTTACCGGTCTCCTCGCGGCGGAAGCGGATGTTGCCCCGCCGAGCCTGGTAATCCCGGGCGTTGGACACGGAGGAAACCTCCTTGTAGCCGTTCATGGAGGGGATCTGGATCTCGATGTCGTAGGTGCGGGCCATGGAGGCGGAGCAGTCGCCCGCCGCCAGCTTCACGGTGCGGAAGTGGAAGCCCAGACCCTTGACCAGCGCCTCAGCCTTGCCTACCAGCTCCTCAAAGGCCTCGTCGGACTTCTCCGGCAGGGTGACCTGGAACATTTCGATCTTGTTGAACTGATGCCCCCGCACCATGCCTCGCTCGTCGGCCCGGTGAGAGCCGGCCTCGCGACGGAAGCAGGGGGTGTATGCGAACATCTTGTGGGGCAGATCGCTCTGCTTCATGATCTCGTCCCGGTGGATGGAGGCCAGGGCCGTCTCCGCCGTGGGCAGCATGAAGTGGAGGCGCTCGTCGGTGGGATTGGCGATCTTGTACACCTCGTCGGCGAACTTGGGGAACTGGCCCGCGGTCTCGCCGCATTTGTACTCCAGCATATGGGGCAGGATCACCATTTCGTAGCCGTCCGCCAGGTGGCAGTCCATAAAGTAGTTCAGCAGGGCCCATTCCAGCCGGGCGCCCAGGCCGGTGTAGATCCAGAAGCCGGTGCCCGCCAGCTTGGCGCCACGCTCGTAGTCGATGAGGCCCAGATCCGTGCACAGATCCACGTGATGCTTGGGCTCAAAGTCGAAGTGATGGGGCTCGCCGAAGTAGCGCAGGGGCTCGTTGTTCTCTTTGCCGCCGGGCTTGAGGTCGGGATCGGGGAGGTTGGGCAGGCTCAGCATCCAGGTCCGGTACTCGGCCTCCACGTCGGCAAGGGCGCTGTCATTGGCGGCGATCTGGTTTTTCAGCTCCGTCATCTGCTGGAAGATGGGGGCCACGTCCTGGCCCTGCTTCTTTAGCACGGGGATCTGCTTGGAGACCTTGTTCTGCTCGGCCTTCTTGGCCTCGGTGGAGGCAATCAGCTCGCGCCGCTTCTGATCCAGCTCCAGGATCTTGTCCACGGCTTCGTCACAGTCCACCTCTTTGGCCCGGAGCAGCCGCTTGACTTCTTCCGGATTATCCTTGATTCTGCGAATATCTAACATGGTTTTTCCCTCTTTTTTCGTACAATTTCATAGTTTCGGGTCAGTCGACCACAAGGCTCTCATAGAGCTCCAGTTCGGTTGCGGAGAGCAGCTCCTTCATGGGGGCGATCTGGGCCAAAACCTGGGCCAGACCCTCATTGTCGCCCTCGTCGTTCAGAACAATGGCCTTCTGCAGCAGCTCGCTGACGGCAATGGCGTCCTGGGCCTGCTTGGCCAGCGTCTCATTCTGCCTTTTCAGCTCCGCTTTCTCAGTCTCCAGGGCCTGCTTCTCCTGCTGCAGCTTCCCAAGCTGCGCGTTGAATTCCTCGGTTTTCTGGGCGGCGCTGCTTTCCGCGTTCTGGAGTCTCATCTCCAGCGCGGCCACCTGGGCAGCCAGCTCCTGATTGTTGTCGATCAGCTTGTGGTTCTCATCCTGCAGCGCGTTGATGCTGCCGGTGAGGGAAGCTGAAGTCTTCTGGTTTTTGTCCTCCAGGGCCTCGTTGGCCGATTTCAGCCGTTTGGACTCCAACGCCATGGTCAGCGCCACAAACAAAAACGCAATGGCAAAGAGGATCGCCAGGTAGGTCACCAGGGCGGATCTGCGCTTCGGGGAGAGGACCTGGGAAGGATCGCTGGGAGGCGGGGTATGATCCTCCTCCATGGCAACTGCGGATTTATTCTTGTTTTCGTCACTCATCCTGGCTCTCCTCCTTCCATGAGATCCGCTGCAGGGCAAAGAGCAGGCGGTTCAAGTCGTCCTGGCCGTAGAATTCCAGCTCGAAGCGACCCTTGTTTTTCCCGTTGATGATCCGAACCTTGCGGCCCAGACGGCGAGTCAGAGTCTTTTCGCACTCGGCGACGTAGTCCACCTCCAGCGGGGCTTCCTTTGCCTCCTGCTTGGGCTTTTCCAGGTTCTTGCAAAGGGTCTCCGCCTGCCGGACGGAGAGCTGCAGGGCAATGATCCGCTGGGCGGCCTGCTTGCGGAGCTTTTCGCTCTTGACTCCCAGCAGAGCTCTGGCGTGGCCGGGGGAGAGGGTCCCGTTCCGCACCATTTCCGCCAGATCCTCCGAGAGGCTCAGCAACCGAAGGGCGTTGGCCACAGCGGGACGGGATTTGCCCACCCGTTCTGCGGTCTCCGCCTGGGTCAGCCCGTAGTCCTCCATCAGAGAACGGTAGCCCTGGGCTTCTTCCATGGGGTTCAGATCCTCGCGCTGCAGGTTCTCTACCAGGGCCAGCTCCATGACCTTACGGTCGTCCGCCTCGATCACCAGGATCGGGACCTCCTGCAGGCCGGCCATTCTGGCCGCACGCCAGCGGCGCTCGCCTGCAATGATCTGATAATACCCGCCGGGAAGCTCCCGCACGGTCAGCGGTTGGATCATGCCGTGGGCCGTAATGGAATCGGCCAGCGCCTGCAGGGCCTCTGGATCAAACTCCCGCCGGGGCTGCAGGGGATTGGGTTCCACCTTGTGGATGGGAACGCTGCTGACTCCGCCCTTTTGTTGGGTGAAGTCCAGATTTGGGTCTTCCAGCAGGGCGCTGAGGCCCCGCCCTAAGCCTGATTGCTTTTTCATAATGTATGGTACTCCTATTTTCGCGTGCCGCGCAGGATCTCCTCCGCGACCTGCATATATGCTTTTGTTCCCTTGCTGTGCTTGTCGTAGGCACAAATGGGGACGCCGTGACTGGGCGCTTCCGCCAGCCGCACGTTGCGGGGAATGGCCGTAGCAAAGACCCGGCCCGGGAAGAAATGCCGAACCTCCTGCGCCACCTGGCTGGAGAAGTTGGTGCGTCCGTCAAACATGGTCAGCAGAACGCCGAACACCGTCAGCTCCGGATTCAGTCTCTTTTTGACCACCCGCATGGTGGACATGAGATCGGACAGGCCCTCCAGCGCGTAGTATTCGCACTGTACCGGGATCAGAATCTGGGACGCGGCGCAAAGTCCGTTCAGCGTCAGCAGCTCCAGCGAGGGAGGACAGTCAATAAAGATATAATCGTATTGCTTCTCCACCGGCTCCAGCGCCTTTTTCAGAATGAATTCCCGCTGCTCCATGTCCGCCAGCTCCACACCGGCGCCCGCCAGCGCAGAGGAGGAGGGGAGCACGTCGCCCCAATCCGTGTGCACAATGGCGTCCTTAGCTGGAACGCCGTTGATGATCACGTCGTAGGAGGTGTACTTGCTGTGACGGCTGACGCCCAGCCCGGAGGTGGCGTTGGCCTGGGGATCGAAGTCCACCAGCAGGACCCTTGCACCCTTGGAATGCAGTGCCGCGGTGAGATTCACCGCCGTGGTGGTCTTGCCGACGCCGCCTTTTTGATTCACAATCGCTACAAGCTTCACGGTCGAATCTCCTTTCCGTTTGATTTCTCCCTGATTATAGCACATTATCCGGAAATTGCAAGAAAAAAAGAGGTCGAAAGATGACAGATTTGTTTCACGTGAAACATTTTAGTCGTATGTTCTGACCACGCCCCGCACCAGACCCAGGATCACCGCCTCATCGCCGGGGATGGGGGAGAAGGCCTCGTTTTCCGGAAGCAGATAGATATGCCCGTTCTTTTTGGAGAAGCGCTTAACGGTGGCCTCGTCCTCCAGAAGGGCCACTACGATCTCTCCGTTCTCCGCCGTCTTCTGCGGCCGAACGATCACCAGATCCCCGGAGAGGATCCCGGCGTTTTTCATGCTCTCACCCTTGACCCGCAGGGCAAACCAATCCGCGCCACCGGGCCAGGGCAGGTAGCCGTCGATCTGCTCCAGCGCAAGGATGGGCTGACCGGCTGCCACGGTGCCGAGAATGGGGATGGACGCAGGACCTTCGGATGAGGGAAGGTGCTCTTGCTGAGATTTGACCAGGGAGATCGCACGCTTTTTCCCGTCGCCGATCCGGATCATTCCCTGTTCCGCCAGCTGACGCAAATGATAATGCACCGTAGCGGTGGATCTGAGATCCACTGCGTCGCAAATTTCCCGGACAGAGGGACCGTAGCCGTGGGAATCGATGTACTGCACAAGGAAGTCGAATATCTCGCTTCGTTTTTCGCGTTCCGCCATGTCATAATCACCTCACCGTGATTGTACTCCATTTTCCCGTAAAAATCAAACATTTGTTTACAAATATCCCTAAAAATCTTTCTATACAATATTATAAAGAAATTAGCGAAAAAGACTTGTAAAACGGTGGATTTTATGGTATAATAATAGGGATGTAGTATACGAATTTTTCACCCTCCGGAGGTGTGTTTTTCATGTATTCCAACGCTTACATCTGGGCCAAGGTCATAGCCTACCTGGACGAGCGCCTGACCCCCGGCATCGTTTCCACCTTTTTCGACCAATCCTATATTCTGGAGATCAACGAGCAGAAGCTGACGGTCTATGCTCCCTCGGAATTCTGCAAGGAATTCATTGAGCGGCGCTGCCTGGGCTATATCCGCGACGCGGTGCGGGAGCTGACCGGGCAGGACTTCGACGTGAACGTGATCTGTGAGGAGGAGATGGCGGAGTTCCAGAAGTCCAGAGAGAACACCGGAAAGCCCCGCTTCAACCCCCAGTTTACCTTCGATTCCTTCGTGGTGGGGCCCTCCAACCGCTTCGCCTACAACGCAGCCCTTGCCGTCACCGACAAGCCCGCCACCGCCTACAACCCCCTGTTCATCTACGGGCCCTCCGGCCTGGGTAAGACCCATCTGCTCTATGCCATTGCCAACCGGATCCAGCAGAACTATCCCGACTTCAACATCGTCTACATCAGCTCCGAGCAGTTTACCAACGAGCTGATCATTGCCCTGCGAGAGCATCGCAACGTAGAATTCCGCAAAAAATACCGCAACGCGGATCTGCTTCTGATGGACGATATTCAGTTCATCGGCGGCAAGGCCTCCACGGAGGAGGAGTTCTTCCACACCTTCAACGAGCTCTTTGAGGGCCGCAAGCAGATCGTGGTCACCTCCGACCGTCCGCCCAATGAGATCTCCCTGCTGGCGGACCGTCTCCGCACCCGCTTTGAGGGCGGCCTGATCTGCGACATCATCCCCCCGGACTATGAGACCCGTATGGCCATCATCCAGAACAAGGCCAACTCCCTGGGCATGGATCTGCCGGACGATATCTGCAACTACATTGCCGAGAATATCACCAACAACGTCCGCTCCCTGGAGGGCACGGTGAACATCATCAAGGCCTACCACGAGCTCAACGGGATGCCCCTGGATCTTTCCAACGTCTCCCGGGCCATCAAGGATATGTATATGGACGCCGGGCACAACCTGCCCACCCCCGCTCTGATCATTGGCGAGGTCTCCCGCTATTACAGCGTGGAGGAGAATTTGCTCCGGGGCCGTCTGAAATCCAACAACGTGGTCATGCCGCGGCAGATCGCCATGTATCTGATCCGGGAACTGACCCACCAGAGCTACAAGAACATCGGCCGGGAATTCGGCCGGGATCATACCACCGTCATTTCCTCCCTGCAAAAGGTGGAGGCTCTGATCGCCAAAAACGATAAGGAAACCCTGGACAACCTGCGGGATATTACGGCAAATATCAATAGCAAACTGTGATTTTCCGCCCATTTTCGTTTTCCACGTCGGGTGTGGAAAGTGGAAAACTTTCTGTGGATTTCCGGCGTTTCGAATTTTGACGCGCATACCCCTGTGGAAATCCGTCTTTCTTTCCACATTCGACGTGGAAAAGATTATCTTGTCAGAACAGGGAATTCCTGGCTTTTCCCCAATCCACACCCCCTACTGATGCTTACTACTGTAATATATTCTCTCTTTCTCTCTAAAAGAGAGAAACGAAAGGAGATTTGTGATGAAGTTCCTGTGTGAAAAAAACGGTCTCAGCAACGCGATTTCCATCGTCTCCCGGACGGTCAGCCCCAAGAGCAGTCTGGCGTTTCTGGAAGGCATTTACATGATAGCGGGGGAGGATCTCCGCCTGACGGGTTATAATCTGGAAACGGGGATCACCGTCTGCATGGAGGCAAAGGTGCTTCAGCCCGGGGAATGCGTGATGCCCGCCCGGATGTTTGCCGATATCATCCGCAAGCTGCCGGACGACGTGGTCTCCATCGAGGTGGACGAGAACTACCGGGTCAGCATTAAGGGCGGGGTGGCCTCCTTCCAGCTCATGGCCTCCGCCGCCGACGAATATCCCCAGCTTCCCGCCGTGGAGGAGGAAAACGCGGTGCGGCTGCCGCAGAACGCTCTGCGGGATCTGATCTCCGGCACCATTTTTGCGGTCTCCGACGACACCGCCAATCCCATCTACACCGGCTGCCTGGTGGAGACCCAGGGCAATACCGTCACCATGGTGGCCATCGACGGCTACCGGATGGCCAAGCGGGCCTATCACGCCGAAAACGCGGACTTCGCCCCCACCAGCTTTGTGGTCCCCTCTGCTGCGCTGAAGGAGCTGGAAAAGATCCTCTCCGACACCGAGGACGAGCTTCGTTTCACCCTGGGCAAGAAGCATATCTCCTTCTCCGTGGAGAACGCCACCCTGATCTGCCGCCTGCTGGAGGGCAAATTTGCCGAGTGGCGGCGCTTTATCCCCGATTCCACCCCCATCGAGCTGGTGGCCAACGTGGCGGAGCTGACGGCTACCGTGGAGCGGGTGGGCCTGATCGTCAATGAGAAATACAAGAGCCCCATCCGCTGCCTGTTCTCCAAGGACGGCGCCGAGTTCCGCACCGTGACCACCATTGCCTCCGCCACCGACGGCTGCCGTCTGGCCGGCGACGGCAAGGACACGGAGATCGGCTTCTCCTGCCGCTATATGCTGGAGGCGTTGAAGGCCGTCCCCACCGACGAGGTCACCCTGCAGCTCTCCGGCGGTCTTTCTCCCATCCTGCTGGTGCCCTGCGAGCCGGACAAGAAGAACGTGGACTATACATATCTGATCCAGCCGGTCAGGTTGAATTGAGAATAGCAAGTTGAACATTGCAGGGGCCGGCGCCTGCGGCGGCCCCTATCGGCAAATCAACATGGAAAAACAGGTGAAACCATGAAAGTTCGAGTCAGAAGGATCGACCCGTCAGAGGTCAAGATCCCCATCACCACGGAATTTATCAAGCTGGAAAGCTTTTTGAAGCTGGCAAATGCCGTCGAGTCCGGCGGCATGGCGAAGAATTTCATTCTCAACGAGGAAGTCACCGTCAATGGCGAGGTCTGCACCATGCGGGGAAAAAAGCTCTACCCTGGCGACCGTGTGGACTTTGACGGGTGCAAATACCTGGTTACCCAGGGAGAATCATAGTTGAAAATTGAAAGTGTAAAGTTGAAAGTTATCGGAATTTTGCAAATAGCAATTTGCAAAACACATTCATTTTCAACTTTCAATTTTCAACTTTCAACCGGAAGAAAAAATGGTAATACGAGACTTGTCCCTCCGGGGATTTCGCAATTATGAATCCTTCGATTGCGCCTTCGATCCCGGCGTCAATCTGATCCTGGGGGAGAACGCCCAGGGAAAGACGAATCTCCTGGAGGCCATCTGCTATCTGAGCCGGGGCGCGGCCTTCCGCACCCGCAAGGAGGCGGAGCTGATCCGCTTCGGCGCGGAGTTCGCCGAGCTCTCCGCCCGGGTGGACTCCTACGGCAGGGAGCAAACCCTGCGGGCCGTGCTGTTTGCCTCACGCAGGCCCCGGCAGCTGTTTCTCTCCGGGGTCAAAAAGAGCACCCGGGAGGATCTGGACGGGATCCTGAATACGGTGTTGTTCTGCCCGGAGGATCTGCTGGTGCTGAAAAAGGGGGCTGCGGAGCGGCGCAAGCTGCTGGATGACGCCCTGTGCCAGCTTCGCCCCAAATATGCAAAGGCCCTGGAGGAATACAAGCGGCTGCTGGCCCAGAAATCCGCAGCCCTGCGGGATCGCTTCGACCGTCCGGAGATGCTGGAGCTGCTGCCGGAGTACAACGAGCGCATGGCCCAGACCGGAGCGATCATCATCACCACCCGGGCCAAATATCTGCGCCAGCTGGCGGAACGGGCCGCGTCCCATCATGCTGCCTTTTCCGGCGGCAGCGAGGAGCTGACCCTGTGCTACCAGACCGTCTCCACCGTCACGGATCCCGCGGCCCCGGCCAGGGAGGTCTATGAGCAGATCAAGGAGCACCAGCAGAGCCATGCCCGGGCGGAGCTGGAATCCATGCAGTGCCTCTCCGGCCCCCACAAGGACGACTTTGAAGCGGCGCTGAATCAGCTGCCCATGAAGGCCTACGCCTCCCAGGGCCAGACCCGCACCGCAGCCATCAGTCTGAAGCTGGCGGAACGGGATCTGTTCGAGGCGGACACCGGCGAGCTGCCGGTGCTGCTGCTGGACGACGTGCTCTCCGAGCTGGATCCTGGCCGCCAGGACTTCGTCCTGAACCGCATCCAAAACGGCCAGGTCTTCATCACCTGCTGCGAGCAGGAAAAGGCCACCGATATCGGAAAAACGATCCGCATCCAGCGGGGAGAGCTGTTGTCCTGACAGTTCGGATGGGTCAAACAGCCCTCCGTCTGTAGGGGCCGGCGCCCACGACGGCCCGTGCCGCAGCATCGAACCCTGTACCGGGGCGTCGAGGCGCCGCCCCCTACAATGCAACACAAAGGTGATAGAAAATGTATGTACCCATCGGCGGTGATATGGCCGTCCGGGACAGCTCCATCGTGGGCATCTTCGACCTGGACAACTGCTCCTACGAAAAACGCACACGGGAGTTTTTGGCGAAAGCAGAACAAAACGGCGAAGTGATCCCTGCCACCGATAAGCTGCCGAAATCCTTTATTGTGACTTCTGAATACGGTCTGAACCGGGTCTATCTGGTTCAGTTCAATTCCACAGTCCTGGAGCACAGAAAACTCTGAACCATGGAAAACGCCTATCCAAACAGAAAACCGACCCGACTCAGCTTTTACAGTTATTCCAACGCGGGCTGTTACTTTATCACGATTTGTGCCCGAAACAAGGAAAAGCTGTTTGGTTCGATCGTAGGGGGCGGCGCCTACGACGCCCCGCTGGTACGGCTTACGGCGGCAGGTAAGGTAGTTGATCATTATATCAACTCCACGAACAAAATCCCCGGCGTGACGGTAGATAAATACGTGATCATGCCAAATCACCTGCATCTGATTCTGATGATCGAATACAAGGGGGATCGCTGCCTGACTTCCAGAGCCAACGAGCTTATTCCCCATGTGATAAGTACACTGAAACGATTTTGCAACCGGGACCTGGGAGAAAACGTCTTTCAACGAGGCTATCACGATCACGTGATCCGGGGCGAAAAAGACTATCAAAAAATTTGGGGTTATATCGATGATAATCCGAGACGCTGGAAAGAAGATTGCTTTTTTACAGAGTAGCCGGGTTATCAATTGATCTGTAGGGGCCGGCGCCCACGACGGCCCGTGCCGCAGCATCGAACCCCATGCCGCAGCATTGAACCCTGTACCGGGGCGTCGAGGCGCCGCCCCCTACAATGCACTGTATATCGCTTGCAGGAAAAAACTGCACAACGCACATTCCAAGCAAAGGAACGACGAATATGAACGAAGAATTATTGAACACCAACGTAGAATCCGAATACGGCGGCTCGCAGATCCAGGTGCTGGAGGGGCCGGA
This sequence comes from Oscillospiraceae bacterium, assembly GCA_016292255.1. GTDB lineage: Bacteria > Bacillota > Clostridia > Oscillospirales > Oscillospiraceae > JAFRPC01. The sequence continues at coordinate 23,907 of JAEEZZ010000057.1, read as the reverse complement.
GGCGGTGCGCAAGCGCCCCGGTATGTATATCGGCTCCACCTCCGAGACCGGTCTGCACCACCTGGTCTACGAAATCGTGGATAACTCCATCGACGAGGCCCTGGCGGGCTACTGCGACCATATCGAGGTCACCATCAACCCCGGCGACACCGTCACCGTCAAGGACAACGGCCGCGGCATCCCCGTGGACATTCAGCCCCAGACGGGTCGGCCCGCCTTGGAGGTGGTCTTCACCGTCCTGCACGCCGGCGGCAAATTCGGCGGCGGCGGCTACAAGGTCTCCGGAGGCCTCCACGGCGTAGGCGCCTCCGTGGTCAACGCCCTGTCCGAATGGCTGGTGGCGGAGGTCCACAAGGAGGGTAAGGTCTACCAGATGAAGTTCTCCCGGGGCAATATCACCCAGGAGATGGCCGTGATCGGCAGCTGTGACGACACCGGCACCACCGTCACCTTCAAGCCCGATCCGGAGATGTTCGATACCCTGGTCTACAGCTACGACACCCTCCACAAGCGGATGCAGGAGCAGGCCTTCCTGAACGCCGGCCTGCGGATCTCCATCGCCGACGAGCGCAGCGAGGACGGCCCCCGGGATACCATGCGCTACGAGGGGGGCATCCGGGAGTTCGTCACCTATATCAACAAGAACAAAAACCCCATCCATGAGACGCCCATCTATATGTCGGGCCGGAAGGACGACGCCGTGGCGGAGATCGCCATGCAGTACAACGACGGCTACAACGAGTTTTTGATCTCCTTCGCCAACGACATCCACACCCCAGAGGGTGGTATGCATGAGACGGGCTTCAAAACGGCTCTGACCCGGGTGATCAACGCCTACGGCGCCAAGTACGGCATCATCAAGGGCGACGACAAGGTCTCCGGCGAGGACTGCCGGGAGGGCCTCAGCGCCGTCATCTCCGTCAAGCTGCCGGAGGCCCAGTTCGAGGGCCAGACCAAGCAAAAGCTGGGCAACGCCTACATCCGCACCCTGGTGGACAACGTGGTGAACGAGCAGCTGGCCGTTTTCCTGGAGGAAAACCCGGCTGTGGCCCGGGCCATCCTGGATAAGGCCATGATGGCCAACCGGGCCCGGGAGGCCGCCCGCCGGGCCAAGGACAGCATCCGCCGCAAATCCGTCCTGGAGGGGGAGCGGATGCCCGGCAAGCTCCAGGACTGCAACGAACGGGATCCGGCGCTGACCGAGCTCTACATCGTGGAGGGCGACTCCGCGGCGGGCTCCGCCAAGAACGGCCGGGACTCCCGCTTCCAGGCCATCCTGGCCATGTGGGGCAAGATGCTCAATGTGGAGAAGGCCCGGGCGGACAAGATCTACAGCAACGAGAAGCTGGCCCCCGTGGTCCAGGCCCTGGGCTGCGGCCTTGGGGAGGAGCTGGATCTGAACCGGCTGCGCTATCACAAGATCATCATTATGGCCGATGCCGACGTGGACGGCTCCCATATCCGGACGCTGATGCTGACCTTCTTCTTCCGCTATATGCGGCCGCTGATCGAGAACGGCTACGTCTACGCGGCGGTGCCGCCGCTGTATAAGCTCCGCCGGGGCAAGACCGAGCGGGTGGCCTACTCCGACGAGGAGCGGGACGCCATCTCCGCGGAGCTCCGGGGCGACAACGCCAACGTGAAGGTGGATATCAGCCGCTTCAAGGGCCTGGGCGAGATGGATCCCCACGAGCTGTGGGAAACCACCATGAACCCCGAGACCCGCACCCTGCGCCGCATCACCCTGGGCGACGCCCTGGCCGCCGACCAGACCTTCACCGTCCTCATGGGCGAGGACGTAGAGCCCCGCAAGCAGTTCATCGAGATCAACGCGAAGTACGTGGTGAATATTGACGTGTAGCGACCGTAGGGGGCGGATGCCCACATCCGCCCTCCCGCGGCGAATTCCCCACCTCGCAGGGGCCGATGCCCACATCGGCCCTCCCGCGGCGAACGCCCCATCCCGTAGGGGCGGATGCCCACATCCGCCCTTGCTCACGACAACAGAAACGTATGTATTATTCCAGAAAATCCCCTCGGTTACAGGGGTACGATTATTCCCGGGAAGGCGTTGTTTTCGTTACAGTTTGTGTGGAAGGCAGGCAAAAGATCCTGTGTTCGATCCGCGAACCGGAAATGGAAGGTGACGCGCCGAAAACGGTATTGTCCGAAATCGGAACGGTTGTGGAACGGTTTACAGATTCAATGCCGGGAATCGACAAATACGTGATCATGCCGAACCACGTGCATTTGATCGTAATGAATCAACCCGGCGAAACGATTTCACAAAAGATCCGCAGTTGGAAGATATTGATTTCCAAAGAAATCGGAAAAAGCATTTGGCAGCGGTCATTTTATGATCACGTGATCCGGGACGAACGGGATTATTTGACCAAATGGAAGTATATTGACGATAATCCGATCAAATGGGCATCGGATGAGTATTATCAAAAGTGACCCCGTAGAGGCGGATACCCAAATCCGAACATACAGAAAATACGAAACAATAACGAGGGCCGATGTGGGCATCGGCCCCTACGAGAAAAACGGTAAACGAAACGAGGGCCGATGTAGGCATCGGCCCCTACGAAGCAGGTGTGAATGAATGGCAAAAAATCGAGACTATAAACCGGAGGATATTCTCTTCCCAAATCAGGCGATCATAACAAACGATTTGGTCAAGGAAATGGAAACCTCCTTCATGGAATATTCCATGTCCGTGATCGTGGATCGGGCGCTGCCGGATGTGCGGGACGGTCTGAAGCCGGTACACCGGCGGATCCTCTACGCCCTCTATGAGGACGGTCTGACCTCCGACAAGCCCTACCGCAAGTCCGCGACCTGCGTGGGCGACGTCATCGGCCGGTACCATCCCCACGGCGACGCCTCCGTCTACGACGCCATGGTTCGCCTGGCCCAGGATTTCTCCATGCGCTACTGCCTGGTGGAGGGCCACGGCAACTTCGGCTCCATCGACGGCGACCCCCCCGCCGCCTACCGTTACACCGAGGCCCGGATGTCCAGACTCTCCAACGAGATGCTCCGGGACATCGACAAGCAGGTCATCGACTGGGTGCCCAACTTCGACGAGACCCGCAAGGAGCCCAAGGTCCTGCCCTCCCGCTTCCCCAATCTGCTGGTGAACGGCTCCAGCGGTATTGCCGTGGGCATGGCCACCAATATCCCGCCCCACAACCTGCGGGAGGTCATCGACGCCTGCCTCTGCGTGCTGGACAATCCCGACGCGGAGCTCTCCGACCTGATGCAGTACATCAAGGGCCCGGATTTCCCCACCAAGGGCATCATCATGGGCCGCTCCGGGATCCGGGCCGCCTACGCCACCGGCCGGGGCCGCATCCTGGTCCGGGGCCGCACCGAGTTTGAGGAGCACGGCCAGAACCGGATCCGCATCATCGTCACCGAGCTGCCTTACCAGGTCAACAAGAAGAAGATGGTGGAGAACATCGCCGAGCAGGTGAAGGACAAGCGGCTGGAGGGCATCTCCGACCTGCGGGACGAGTCCGACCGCAACGGTATGCGTATCGTCATCGAGCTGAAAAAGGACGCCAATCCCCAGGTGGTGCTGAACCGGCTCTTTGCCCAGACGGCCCTGCAGTCCTCCTTCTCGGTGAATATGCTGGCCCTGGTGGACGATCAGAGCCAGCCCCGCTGCCTGAACCTGAAAAACGTGCTGGACGAGTACCTCTCCTTCCAGGAGCAGGTCATCATTCGCCGCACGGAATACGACCTCAAAAAGGCCGAGGAGCGGGCCCACATCGTGGAAGGCCTGCTGATCGCCCAGGACAACATCGACGAGGTCATCCATATCATCCGCTCTGCCTACGACGACGCCAAGGAGCGTCTGATGGCGCGCTTCGGCCTCTCCGAGATCCAGGCCCAGACCATCCTGGATATGCGTCTGAAGGCCCTGCAGGGCCTGGAGCGGGAGAAGCTGGAGGCCGAATACAAAGAGCTGGAGGAGAAGATCGCCTATTTCAAGGCCGTTCTCGCCGACATCAACATGGTCAAGGACATCCTCCGGGACGAGCTCACCCAGATCCGGGACAAGTACGGCGACGATCGCAAGACCGAGATCCAGGAGGTGGAGGACGAGCTGGACATCGAGGATCTGATCGAGGAGGAGGACTGCGTCTTCACCGTCTCCGAGCAGGGCTACATGAAGCGTATGCCCATCACGGAGTACCGGGCCCAGCGCCGGGGCGGCAGGGGCATCCAGGCCGCCAACCTCAAGGAGGAGGACTTCGTGAAGGATATCTTCGCAGCCTCCACCCATGACGTGATCCTGTTCTTCACCAACCTGGGCAAGTGCCACCGCAAGAAGGGCTATCAGATCCCCGAGGCCAGCCGCACTGCCCGGGGCACTGCCATGGTCAACGTCCTGCCCCTGGAGGCAGGGGAGTACGTCACCGCGGGCGTCACCCTGCGGGAGTTCTCCGAGGACGAATATCTGGTGATGGTCACCCGGAAGGGTACGGTCAAGCGCGTCCAGCTCAGCGAGCTGAACACCGCCCGCAAGGCCGGCATCAAGGCCATCACCCTGGAGGAGGACGACAGCCTCATCTCCGTCAAGCGCACCGACGGCGACCGGAAGATCCTCCTGGCCACCCGCCAGGGCATGGCCATCTGCTTCCACGAGTCCGACGTGCGCTGCATGGGCCGCACGGCCTGCGGCGTGCGGGGCATCACCCTGGCCCCGGAGGACTATATCGTGGGCGCCCGGATCTATGAGGACGGCAAGACCCTGCTCTCCGTCACGGAGAACGGCTACGGCAAGCGCACCGAGCTCTCCGCCTTCCTGAAGCCCGACGAGACCGGCGCCCGCACCCAGCCCCAGAGCCGAGGCGGCAAGGGCATGACAGCCTACGGCCTCACCGACAAGACCGGCCTTGTGGCCGGCGTCCAGGTGGTCTCCGGCGACGAGGATCTGATGGTGATCGAGAACAACGGCGTCATCATCCGGATGCAGACCTCCGATATCAACGTCTACGGCCGCGCCGCCCAGGGCGTCCGGGTCATGCGCCTGGAGGAGGGCAGCAAGGTCATCTCCATTGAGAAAGTTTCCCGGGAGGAAGCGAGTGACGAGTGACCGGAGATCAAGAACCATGGCTTCGTAGCGGCGCACACTGTGCGCCACGGAATCGGCGTTCCCGTTTGTCATTCTGAACGAAGTGAAGAATCCGTACCCTCTGCAGCGGAGCGGCGGTTTTGCAAATGAACGGAGGATTTTTTGGAATAATGGAAAAAAACGCACAGGATTTATTCCAGCTTGCCATGAAGCACATCTACGGCGACGGCGTGCCGGAGGACAATGATCTGGCGTTCCGACTGCTCGAACAGGCACACAAAATGGGTCACATGGAGGCCGGGTATAACCTTGGGATTTGCTATCATTACGGGTATGGTACTTCTGTAAATCTGGAAAAAGCCTTTCAACTCTATCTGGAAACCGCCAATGCGGGATACGGAAAGGGAATGGAACTTGTCGGACGCTTTTTTAACCGCGGTATCTTCGTTGAGCGCAATCGTGAGAAGGCGGAGGCTTGGCTTTTGAAGGCCATGAGCAGTTCGGACCCTGCCGCTGTCGAAGAGGCGAAAAAAGAACTGGCCGTTGCCTCTCCGTCTGTCATTGCGAACCAGTGACCGATGTTACTGGTGTGGCAATTCGCGTTCCGTCCCCATTTCAAAAATCATTCTCAAATGGCAATTTGAGAATACCATCATTATTCATTTCGTTCCCTTCGGACGAGGCACCACCTCATCCGGCATCGGGCTTCCGTGAGACGCCCGATGCCACCTTCCCCTCAAGGGGAAGGCTTTGGGTGCGTCACTACGAACGAAAACTCATAATTATAAGAGGTAAGAAGTCAGCCACTTCTTACCTCTTCCTTTTTGCCTTCTACTTTGCAGTATGAACCAGCTCTGTCCAGGATATAATGAAATGGAATAATCCGGGGAGGGATCGGTATGCAGTTGGAACGCTACAAAAAGCCTGCTATGACGGTGGGAATGGTGATCGGCGCGCTGGTGCTGGGCTTTACGCTGCTGCCCCTGCTGCTGCCCTTTTTGCTGGCCTATCTGCTGGCCCTGGCGGCCGATCCGGGGGTGAACGCCCTGGGACGGAAGACCCGGCTGCCCCGCTGGGTGCGCTCCGGGCTCTGCGTCACGGGGGTCTTCCTTGCGGTGGGGGCGGTGCTGTGGTTCTTCTGCCAGGTGATCTGGGGGGAGCTGCTGCGGCTGGTGCGGCAGCTCCCGGAGCTGCTCCACCAGATCCAGCCGGCGCTGGAGCAGCTGCGGGCCTCCCTGGAGGCTATGGCGCGGCGGGCCCCGGACTCCCTCTCCCAGCCGCTGATCCGCTGGATCGGGGAGCTCTTTGCCGGGGGCGCGGGCCTGCTGGAATCCGTGTACGGCTTTCTCTCGGGGCTGGTCTCCGGGGTGGTCACCGGCGTGCCGCGGCTCTTTTTGGGGACGGTCACCACTGTGATCGCCACCTATATGAGCTCTGCGGCCCTGCCCCAGGTCAAGGCCTGGCTCCGCCGTCATCTCCCCGCCGTCTGGCAGGAATGGCTTCGCCGGGTCCGGGATCGGAGCAGGGCCGTCTTCGGGGGCTGGTGCAGGGCTCAGGCCAAGCTGATCCTGCTGGTCTTCGGGATCCTGACCCTGGGCTTCTGGATCCTGGGGGTGGAGTTCCCGCTGCTTTTCGGCGGGCTGATTGCGGTGCTGGACGCCCTGCCCATCCTGGGCACGGGGACGGTGCTGATCCCCTGGGCGCTGATCTCCTTTTTGCAGGAGCGCTCCGGCCTGGGCTTCGGCCTGCTGGCCCTCTACGGGGTGGCCTCCGTCAGCCGCTCCGCCCTGGAGCCCCAGCTGGTGGGCAAGCAGCTGGGCCTGCACCCCTTGCTGACCCTGATGGCCTTCTACGCCGGCTACCGCCTCCTGGGCCTGGCCGGGATGATCCTCTTCCCCCTGGCCGCCACCGTAGCGGCACAGCTGAGCGCGCCGAAATCAGTTGAAAGTTGAGAATGATTGTGTTTCACAAATTGCAATTTGTGAAACTCCGACAATTCTCAATTCTCAGTTTCCCAGCGGGTTTCCCCAACTGAGGGAGGCCCGCTTTTCCGCTGCGGGGCTCCGGGGCGATATGGGCCGGGCCATGCACAGGTAGCGCCATTCGTCGGCCACGTGATCCTCGCCACCGGTGTCCAAGTCCTCGGGGCGGAGCTCGTCGTAGACCAGCTGGGGGATCGTCCGCAGAAAGGCGGCGCAGGTATCGTAGACGTAGAGCATGGGCAGGCCCTCCCGGTCGAAGCGGAGCCGGTAGTGGCACTGCATCCAGCCGGGGATGCGCTTGTGGTCGCCGGGGCTGAAATAGATCCGGTATTTTTCCCCGGTCTCCGCGATGCTCTCGCCGCAGGAGGCGTCCCAGATGGCCGGATCCGCCACCCCTTCGATCTGCCGCCCCTTCAGCCAGGGGTGGGTATCCTCCGTCTCCCGGATCCGGCGAAAGACCTCGTCCGGCGTCCATTTGACGCCCTCGTTGGGGGTCCCGGTGCAGCCGTAGAGCTCTAAGATCCGGTAGAGCCGCCCGTCGAAGTCCACCGCCCACCAGGCGCAGGAGAAGGGCTTGGAATAGCCCCAGTCGAAGGAGCGGTAGAGCTTCCAGCCGGGGGCGGGGGGCCGGGCCGGGATCACATGGGTCCAGCGGCCCTGCTTAGCGGCCTCCTCGGGGCTGAGCCCCGCCGCGGCGCATTGGGCCGGATCCGGGGCGGTGCGGAAATCCTCGAAGAATTGGCCCTCGAAGATGTCCCAGTTGCCCTCCAGCCAGGCCCGCCGGAGCTTCTCCGGCAGGGCCTGCAGCTGTTTGATATAGTCGGGCTGGGTGGCCATCAGGATCTTGTTGTCCGTCACCAGGGATTGGATGAAGCAGTAGTCCGCCGGATCCTCGCCCGCCTCGTAGCGCCGATCCAGAAAGATGCGCTTGACGTAGCCGTGGCCCTGGCCGCCTGGGTTGCAGGTGTAGTAGATCCGCTTGGGGAAGTCGTTGACGCCTCGCAGGCAGGCCGAGACAGTCTTCATCTGGTACTCGGAAAGCTGGGTGGCCTCGTCCAGGAAGATCACGTCGTATTCCACGCCCTGCATCCGATCCAGATCCCCGTCCTTGGCGCAGTACATAAAGTGGATGGTAGAGCCGTTGTCGAAGCGCAGCACCTTGTCCTTGTCGTTGTATTGGGCGATGCCCAGCAGCTCGCCCCGGAGGATGTTGATGTGGTTGTTCATCAGCTCCGGATAGCTGCGGCGGACGATCAGCAGCTTGATGCCCGGATAGCGCAGGGCCAGCAGCTTGGCCTTGGCCCGCACGGCCCAGCTCTTGCCCCCGCCCCGGGCCCCGCCGAAGCCCACGTGCTTGGCGCGGGCCCGGAGCATTTCCGCCTGCTTCGGGTTAGGCGGGTCGATTTTCAGTGTGGTCATGGTGTGTCCTTTCTGCAAGAGGAATGAAGCATCCGCTGGCGCGAATATGAAGTGTGTATCGCACATGAAGACGCTTCGCTTATGAAGTATGGCTGCGCCATATTTGGCACAACGGGACAGCTTTCCAAAAAGAAACAACGATATGAGGGAAGCACATACTTCATACCTCCGAAAGAGGTACTTCATATGCCGCCAGGCATACTTCATTTCGCCGTTAGGCGATACTTCATCCCGCTATTCGCTCCACGCCTCCAGATCCTCCGAGGAAAACTCCACCCGGATGGTGTTCTCCTCCGGGCTGTGCTCAAAGAAGCCCAGGTATTTCACCAGCAGCTCCAGGGCCTTTTGCTTGTCGTGGAGCTTCAGCTCCACGCCCTTGCCGGTGTCCTTGATCCCGGCGATGGCGGCCCGCTGGCCGGCGGTGAGTTGGCTGGTGTCCTTCACCCGCACCTGCCCGTCCTCGATCCAGATGTAGTCGGTGTAGTCGGAAAAGGCGATGGCCTGCAGGGCGGCCAGGATATCCGTTTCAGCCAGAGTACGGGCCTCCGTCTTGGCAGACAGTTCATATTGCTCCATAGAGTTTCTCCTTTGCGTTTGTGGGATGAAGTATCCGCTGGCGCGAATATGAAGTTTGCTTCGCACATGAAGACGCTTCGCTTATGAAGTATGGCTGCGCGCCATATTTGACACAACGGGAAGATTTCCCCAATCCCGCAATATGCGCGCAGCACATACTTCATACCTCCGAAAGAGGTACTTCATATGCCGCCAGGCATACTTCATATCGCCGTAAGGCGATACTTCATCTTGCCTCCTCCGCCTGTGCGTTCAGCCGTTCCACCAGCCGGAACAGATCCTCCCAGAGCTGGGTGATCTGCTCCTGGGCCGTCCCCTCCGGCCGGGCAGGCAATTCCAATCGTTCCATTGTTTGCACTTCCTTTCCTGTGCTCGCCCCTACGGACGCTGCTTGTCACCTGTTACTTGCCGTGACGTTCGGGGCGTCAAGGATGCCGCCCCCTACGGACGCTACTTATTACTTATTACCTGTTACCTATTCCTTATTCGGACACGTCGCTTCCCGCTTCTGTCAGCCAGCTCAGGCTGTGGAGCTCCATGTCGCCGGTGCCCTCCAGGCGCAGGCGCACCCGGTCGCTCCGGCGGGACAGGATCGGGAAGGTGACGCTTCGCCGGAGGCTGCCCCGGAGCTCGCCCTTCAGCTCCCAGGGCCCGCCGTCATAGCTGACGAGGATCCGCATGGTGGAGTCCTGCCAGAGCTTTGCCTTCACCAGGATCCGGGTCACATAGCGGTGCAGGGGGCTTCGGGGGATCAGCTCCCCGGTCTCCGCCCACCAGACCACGTTCTGGCTGTCCTCCGCGCTGCCGATGCAGGAGAGACCGCCGCCCAGCTCGGAGGAATAATAGAGCTGATCGCCGTCGGAGTAGACGGCCCGGAAGCGGCGCAGATCCTCCCGGTACCAATAGCCGGTTTCCGTGTCCAGCACGAACCACCAGGGACTGCCGTCGGGCCCGCTCATGGAGATGCAGTAGCGGCGTCCCAGGGCGCCGGCCACGGCCCAATGGTAGGGCACGTCTCCCAGGGCCCGGGAGACCAGCACGGGCAGGGTGCCGTTGTAGCAGTAGATGCCGCCTGCGGATTTGTAGTAGAGCCTGTCCCGGATCACCACGGCGCTCTTGGCGCTGCCCTGCTCGATGCCCTCCAGGCTGACGGTGACCACGCTGTGGCTGCCCGTTGCGGAGGGGAAGATCTTTTCCAGGCTGTCCGCCCGGAAGAAAAGGGGACAGCCGTCCAGCACCGCAGCCCCGGTGTAGGGGCCGTCGTGGCCCCGTACCACCCGGTAGCTGTCGGTGGAAAGACCTTCAAAGGCGTACCAATTCCGGAAGTCTCCCAGCTTGGAGCCGTAGAGCTCGTTGACGCCGCTGCCGAAGCGGCAGCCCCAGAGACGGTTGCCCGCCTCCACCACGAAGTCCATTTCGGGGAAGCTGCGGGCTGCGGAGAGCCAGCTCTGATCGTGCCAGGTCATCTCGATCTCAAAGCGCTGAGACAGAATGCCGGGGAAGATCAGATAGTCGTTGGTGCCCTCGTCCCGATTGGAGGCACCGGGGTCGTGATAGGCCTCTGTGAGCACGTGGTCGCCGCACCAGAGCGCCTCCACCTCGTCCTCGCCGCCCTGGGTGCTGTCCAGGCGGCCGGAGAGGCTCACGCAGTCGCCGGCCCGCAGCCCTGCGGCAATGCCCGGTACAGCGCATTTGACGTAGGGGCTGGCCTCCAGCCAGAGGGATTGGCTCTGAGACCAGACCCGGACGGTGGGCTGCGCCTCGGTGGTGTCCACCCAATAGCCTCCCGCCGGGGCCCGGTCAGACCAGGTCACGTTCCAGGGGGTGCCGTCCGCCCCGCAGGGCTCGAATACGGTGCCGCCCCGGCTGCAGCTGTTGGTCACGGCGATGGAGCCGTAGTCCTCGTCCGGGATCAGCTCACTGCCGGCGCGCAGCTTGACGGTGTTGGCGTATTTCCCGTCGGGGAAGATGCAGACCCAGCTGCCCAGGAACACCAGCTCCCGCAGCAGGCTCCGGCGCAGGGTGTAGCTGTAGCTTACCCGGAGCTCCGTCTCGTCCGCGGGCTGCTCCAGGTCAAATACGTCCCCGGCCAGATTTCCCTGGCCCTCCTGCCCCCGCCAGAGGACGGCGGCTGCATCATAGCGGAAGCGGTAGCTGCCCGGGGTGACCAGGATCGCGTACACCGCGTCCTCGTCGGCGATGTCAACGACCCGGTTTTCCCCGTCCCGGGCGGAGAGCGCCATGCGTCCGTCCAGCAGCCGCGGGATGGCGTGGCCGCCGCACCAGAGGGTGCCATAGTTGTCCAGCACCGCCACAGCGCCGCGCCCGCCCAGGGTGTTGATGGAGCTGACGGGGTTTCCGTCCAGCGTCTGAACCTCCGTGTGCCGTCTGCGGACGCGCAGCAGGGGCGCGTTGGCGCCGGAGAGATTTTGCATATCGTAGAACGCGCCGGGGGCGACGGACGGCGTGTGCTCATAGCCGCGAAAGCTGTCGATCAGGGTCCTTCGCTGTGCGGCCGGTTTCAGCTTTGGATAACGCATAGTTGCTCCTTTCTGTGACCGGGGGCGGCTGTCTGCCGGAATTGAAAGTTGAAAATTGAAAATGTCGGTGTTTTGCAGATTGCCATCTGCAAAAGGAAAACGATGAACCCACCGGGAAGCCCCGGATCGCCTTTTTTCATCGTTCAAATGGCAATTTGAACGATACCTCCACTTTCAACTTTACATTTTCAACTTTCAACTGCGCAGCGAGACGCCGCCCCCCTATGCGGGATTAGTTTGCCTCGTCCACCGTGGAGTAGGCGGAGCAGGACTCCACGCGAACCATGCGGTTCTGGTAGAGGATCCTGGCCGCGGTCTCGAACTTGTAGCCCACGGTGGAGAACTGGTTCAGGGGGCCGCCGATCTGGGAGGCGTCCTTGATGATCATTTCCATGCCCATGCCCTCGGGATCGACGACGCCGAAGGCGTCCTTGCCGAAGAAGAGGGTGCCGTAGACCGCGCAGGGGCCGGAGACGGAGTTGCCGCCCTCACCGGGGTAGAGCTTGTCGCCGGAGGCCCAGGTGACGGAGATGGGGGCGTCCATGTAGACGTACTTGTTGGTCACGTCCACGCCCACGATGGTGGCCGTACCCACCAGAGCCGTGGCGGAGGCGTCGTAGTAGTGGACGCGGCGGCCCACCAGGGCCTCGCCGATGGCGTTGGTCAGCACGTCGGAGACGGTGGCCCGGTTGGCGCTGACCTCGCCGTAGCTCACGGAGGTGGAGGAGGCGTTGGTGGCGTAGGCGGTCATGGTCAGATAGGCGGTGGAATCGTCAAAGAGGTTGCCGCCGTTGAAGATGGGGGCCTCGGTGCTCTCCACGAAGCGGACGCCGTGGAGCTCGCCGATCTCGCCCTCGAAGATCTCGTGGGCGGCGGCGTACTTGTGGGCCTCCATCCAGTCGGGGTGAGAGCGCAGATCATAGGCGGCGGAGGGGTGGATCACCGCCACGTACTTGTTGCCCTCGAAGAAGGGGGCCTTCTGCTTCTTCAGGAAGGTGTAGGCCTTGTTCACCACGTCCGGGGTCAGGCGGTTGTTGTCCGCGGAGAGCTGGTAGCGGTAGCTGGGGGTGCCGGTGATGGCCCCGGTGCTGTCCAGGGTGTCGGCGTAGAGGACGGAGGTGCCGGTGCAGACCTCGTTGCGCACCAGGGTGTCGGCGGTCTCGCCGCCGGCGGCGCCCATCTCCTCCGCCGCGCCCAGCAGGACGTTGTCCACCGCATGGAGGTTCAGCCGGTCGGAGATGGCGGCATAGTCGCCGTACTGCTGCACGGAGACGGAGACCGCGCTCTGGCCGAACTTCTGGCCGCTGGGGATGACGCCCTCGGTGAGGGGAGTCAGGGACTTGTCAAAGGTGTTCCACTTGCGCCACTGGACGCTGTCGCCGTGGCCGGCGGGGAGGAACTGGGACTTGCCCAGCTGGGTGAAAATCAGCCGGGGCCGGGCGTTTTCCAGCAGCTCGGTGTCGTAGTAGGTCTTCATGGCGGTGCTCATGGCGCCGGTGCTGTGGACGGCGGAGGCGTCAAAAGCATTGGCATCGCCGGTGGTGGTGTTGACGGTCATGTTCATAGTATTTCTCCTTTCAATTGAGTGGTTGGGTGTGGATTGAGTTATTATTCCGCTTTGCGGAAGTTATGGTTGCTTCGCAAGTTATGATTTTGCTGCGCAAAAGTTATGAGTGCTGCGCACGCTGCGGTATTTTCAGATTGCCATCTGAAAATATTAAAATCATGCCGCAGGCATACCACAACTTGCCGTAAGGCAATCATAACTTGCCCGTAAGGGTAATCATAACTCTACCAGGGTATTTCTTCTTTCAAGTTAATAGTCGAAGGTGGAATGAGTTATGATTCCGCTTTGCGGAAGTTATGGTTGCTTCGCAAGTTATGATTTTGCTGCGCAAAAGTTATGAGTGCTGCGCACGCTGCGGTATTTTCAGATTGCCATCTGAAAATATTTAAATTATGCCGCAGGCATACCACAACTTGCCGTAAGGCAATCATAACTTGCCCGCAAGGGAAATCATAACTTGCCCGCAAGGGCAACCATAACTTGCCCGCAAGGGCAATCATAACTTGCCCGCAAGGGTAATCATAACTTTCCCGCGAGGGAAATCATAACTTGCCCGCAAGGGCAACCATAACTTTCCCGCGAGGGAAATCATAACTTTCCCGCGAGGGAAATCATAACTTGCCCGCAAGGGCAATCATAACTTTCCCGCAAGGGCAATCATAACTTTACCAAACAATCTCTTCGCCCCGGGCGGCTCTGCGGCGGAGCAGCTTGCGCTCCGCACGGGTGAGGGCTTTGGGGTCGGGCTTGCTGACGGTGGCCAGGGAGGTGTTGCCCAGGCCGTTTTCCTGGGGACGGCAGGCGTTTTCAGCCAGACGCCGGCTGCAGTCCTCCCGCTCCCTGCGGTGGATCACCTCGTAGGCGGTGCAGGGATCCACGCCGCCGCAGAGCAGACGGGCAAAGGCGGGGTTCTCCAACTCCTTTTCCAGGTCAAATTCCGGGTGACGGGATCGGGCGGTCTCCGCCTGGGCCATCAGCTCCCGGTAGGCCAGATAGCGGTTGACCTCCCTGGCCTGGGCAGAGAGGGCCTTCCGCAGCGCGGCGAGGTAGTCCTCCCGGTACTTGCCCCGGATCAGCTCCTGGAAGCTCTGCTCCTGCTCCACCCGCTCCTCGGGCAGCTTCTTTTCCTGTTCTTCCATGTTGATCTCCTTTCTCGTTTGTTTCTACGATGAATTATGCATTATGCATTATGCATTCTGCATTCGGTAGTGCTTGCCGCGTGCGGGCGGCCACTGGCCGCCCCTACGGACGGTTTGCGTAGTACTGCCGGATCGTCTCGGCGTAGGCCCGGTCGATGCCGGCGGTCTCCAGCAGGGCGTCCGAGACGTCCAGCCCCTGCTGCAGGGCCAGCATCGCCATCCGATAGGCGTAGCTTCGGGCGCTGGCCCGCTCCGACTGGGACTGATGCTCGGCGTTGGCCGCCTGCTGGGCGGCCCACTGCTCCGTCTCCCGGGCGAACTCCGCCGCCCAGCGGTCGTGATCCTCCGCAAAGCGGCGCTCCCACTGATCCAGGCTCGTGGTCCAGCGGTCGTGATCCTCGGAGAACTCCTGCTCCCAGTGATCCTGGTCCCGTTCGAACTCCCGTTCCCACTGCTCCGCACGGCGCTCGGCCTCCGCCTGGCGCTCTCTGGCGCTCTGGCGGTCGAGCCAGACCTGGTAGTCCTTGTCGTAGAGGCCGATGGCCGTGCCCAGCTCGTCCCGCAGGTCGGCGGTCTCCCGGTCATAGGCGGCCCGGGCCCGCTCATAGTAATCGGGCAGCAGTGCTGCCAGCCGGGTCAGCTGGTCGTCGTAGGCCTGGGAGGCCTGGGTCTGGGCATAGCTGGAGGCGTAACCGCCGCTGAGGGAGGCCGTTCTGCCCAGCACGTCCTCCATGGCCTTCCGGCCCTGCCGGAGGTACTGATCCTTGGCGGAGCGATAGAGGGGATCCGCGGCGGGATCATAGGAAAAGCCCGGCCGGTTCAACAGTGCCTGTGCGGTCTGCTGCGCCTGCTGATACCAGGCGTTGTCCGCGCTGTTCCAGGTTTCCTCGGCGTCCGGGTTTTCCGTCAGCCATTCCTCATCTTGATTCTTTCTTGCCATTTTTTGCTCCTTTCTTCAAAATCTCAGGCGCGCCGTGCCAAGCGGGCTGTGGGTGCGGCAGTAGTGGGCGGCCGTGGTCTGCCACAGGCGGTTGAAGATCGCCGCGTCGTTGTTGTAGCGCTCCAGTTCCCCGTTCTCCAGGTCGATCCGCATGGCGAGAAAGCGGGGGTAGAGCTCGTCATAGGGGTAGGGGATCAGCAGGGGATCGGTCTGGGGCGTTGTGGCGTCATAGCCGGCAAAGGACGCCGGCGCGCCTGCGTGGGCGCACAGCAGCTCCGTGTAGATCTGCCCGTCCATGGCCGAGAGCCAGCGCAGCTTAGTGGCCGCGTCCAGCTCGTTGGGCCGGAGCTGATCCGCCTGAGAGATGGCATCCGCGATGGTCATGGGCGGCCTCCCATCAGAGGCCCACGGTCACGGCCGACCGGGCGGCGTTCTCCTGCTGGCGGCGGATGTAGTCCCGCTGGCGCTGTTCCTGCCGCTGGGATTCCGCCAGGATCTCATAGACCGGACGGGGCACCCGGACGGCCACGCCGCGGCGGATGGTGTAGCCCTTGCCGTTGAGCCCGACAAAGACCACGTCCTCCTCCTTCCCCGTCGCCCGGGGGAGGGTGACGGTTACGTAATCGCTGTTGTTTGCTTTCATGATTCGTTTCTCCTTTCATCGTTCGATGTGTTTGAGTTGAAAGTTGAAAGTGTAAAGTTGAAAGTTTTCGGAGTTTTGCAAATTGCAATTTGCAAAACACAATCATTTTCAACTATCAACTTTCAACTTACCTGGGCTGCGTTGCCGCAGCGGCCCGGGCCTTCGCCCGTTCCACGATGGCGTTCTTCTTCTGCTCCTGGCCGATGGCGTCGTATCCCTTCAAGCGGGGGGCTTGCTTGCGGGGACGGACGGCGTCGACGTGGAGCTTGCCCCGATCCAGGCCGTCGGGTCGCAGGTGGGGGTCCAGCAGGGCCTTGAGCCCGGCAAGCTGTGCCTCCGTTCGGGCCAGGCGCTCCTGCAGCGTCCCGTTTTCCGCGATCCTGCTTCGCATGGCGTCCTTGCCCTTGAAGTCCATCATCTCCAGGGCGGCCAGGGCCTGATCCACCATGTCCGGCCGGAAGAAGCCCATCTGGAAGAATTGGAGGGCCAGCTCGTTGTAGCTGAGCTTGTTGTAGCTGCTCTGCTTCTGCGCCGTGACCTCGATGTCCAGCTCCGTGGGCTCGCCTGCGCCCAGCATGGAGTTGTCAAAGCGGAGATACTCCGCCTCGCCCGCGGGGCCCAGGATCCGCAGTCTGCGGGGGGTGTCGTAGAACTGCCGGATCAGGGCAATCACACAGCCCACGATCTGCCGGAAGCAGCGGTAGGAGTTCTGGATCTGATCCCGGCTGAGCTTGCCGCTCTGCTCCTGCATGGCCGCGATGGCCGAGGCCGCGGTGACGCCCCCGCCCACGCCGCCGTTGTTCACGTCCCGGTTGCCGGAGGTCTCCTTGATCTCGTTGATCTTGGAGGCCAGGATGTTCAGGCAGTTGCCGGAGAGGGGCGGCACTGTGATGGGCCGCAGGGTGTTTTCCTCCAGGGAGCCCTGGACGTGGACGAAGGGCTTCGTCCAGTCGGCATACTCTTCCTCGTTGATCCCGTCCTCGCCGCGCTTGAGCCACCGGGGGGTGGCGGCAGCCACGCAGTTGGCGACGATGGCGTTGTTCATCAGGTCGATCTGCCGCTGGGCGTCCTTGCAGAGATCCACGTAGCCGAAGCCCGCCGGGGTGCCCTCCTCGGGGAAGAGCACGTCCGCGAAGAAGGGGTAGAGGCCGTGCTGATACAGGCCGCCGCTGTAGGCCGGGTCGTTCTCAGAAGAAAAGATGACTGTTTCTCCCACAAACTTCACGTAATGCAGGACAGTGCGGCGGCCTTCTTTTTTCTTGTAGTACCAGTCCACCACGGGGCTCTTGCCGGAGGTGTCCACGCTGTCGTCGTAGAGGTAGCGGCTGTAGGGGACGCTGCTGCCCCGGAGCTTGCCCTCCAGACTCGGATAGCGTTCCACCAGGGCGTCGTTGTCGGCCAACTCTACGTGGAAGAGGTTTCGGCTGCGCTGCAGGTCGGTGATGCCGGGCTCCCAGAAGAGATTCAGCGGATCCACCCGGGTGACGGAGATGTCGCCCAGGCCGCCCTGCTTCTCCCGGTCCCAGAACACGCCGTAGATGGCGACGCCTGCCTTGAGCTTCTTCCACCAGTTGTCAGACCAGACCCCGGCAAAATCGTTCTGCGCCAGGATGACGGGGATCACCTTGGACAGCAGCCGCGCCTCGGCTTCGTCGTCCGCAGCCCGGGGGAGACAGGCGGGCTCCGGATAGGCGTCCATGGCGTCGGCGTGCTTGGACAGCAGCACGTTCACCAGCCAGGCGGATTTGGTTTTCAAACCGGTCGTTCCCTGCTCGGGGATGTGATCCCAGTGCCGGAGCTTCCAGAACTCCTCGTTTTCGATGATCCGCCGCTCCAGATTGGCCTTTCCGGCCTTGTAGCGCCGCAGGGTGTCCAGAGCGCTGCGGATCTGCTCCCGCCCGATGGGCGGGGTGTCGTAATTCAGATGCATAAGACCTCCTTTGTCCGGGCGGAGCGGCCCTGCCGGGATTCGGTACGCCTTTTGGGACGGAAAAAATGTTACGCTGTCCCTGTACAAGAATCGAAGCGCGGCCCCTCCTATTTAATAAGCTTCCCAAGATACTTTTATTTGAAAAAAATAGTATCCGTTTCCTCCTCCGTCAGACCGAGCAGACCGACGATCCGGCGAATTTCCTCCAAAGTGAACTCTTTTTCCTGGAAAATCTTCCGAAACAGGTCTTCCGGGGTGAGTTCCAGGGTGTCTGCCAACATTTCCGGGGAAATGTCCTCATACCACAGGCAATTCATCAGCAGATTGGCTCTCATGTTCGCACCTCCTTTGTCATTTTCTTAGGATACCTGGATTATATCATAAATGTTTCTGTTTGTCAAGATACTATATTGACTTTTTTAAAATTTTTGCTATAATGAAGATACCTGAGTAGGGGGCGATGCCCACATCGCCCCTCGCACCCCGAACGAGAAGGGCCGATGAGGGCATCGGCCCCTACGGACGGAGGGGTGCAAAAAATGCAGTATGAAAGGGGTATCATCATGACCATCGCGGAAAAAATCAAGACCCTGCGGAAGCAGGCGAAGCTGACCCAGACGGAGCTGGGGGAGATGCTGGGCGTCCAGAAAAACGCCGTCAGCAAATGGGAGTGCGGCCGCGTGACCGACATCCCCGCAGGTAAAATCAAGGCCATGGCAAAGATCTTTGACGTTCCGCCCTCCTATCTGATCGACAACGAGACTGCCGAGGTGCCCCAGCCCACGGTGGAGGGTGGCGTCCCGGTGGAGGACATCAAGTTCGCCCTTTTCGGCGGCGACATGGAGATCACCGACGAGATGTACGAGGAGGTCAAGCAGTTCGCGGCCTTTGTGAAGGCGAGGAATAAAAAGTAGCGCCGGCAATCTGCCGGCCCAGTCACCAGTCACCAGGGGACGGGGAATTCGTAGGGGCGCACAGTGTGCGCCCGGAAGCGCAGCGAGGAAGGGAGGAAATGAAATGACCGAATTGTCTGAACTGTATCGAATCGCAGAACAACAGGATATCCCGGTTTATCATTTTCCCCTGTCAAAGGTGGGCTCCGTCAGCGTTATGGACGAAAAAGGCAGCTGCTCCATCGGCCTGGATCTTCCCCACCGGCGCACCCGGAACGAGCTGCGGGTGCGGCTGGCCCACGAGCTGGGCCACTGCGTCACCGGCAGCTTCTACAACCGATTCAGCCCCTGCGACATTCGCAAGCTCCACGAAAACCGGGCGGACAAATTCGCCGTCCGCGCCCTGATCCCCGAGGCGGCCTTGAACGAAGCCGTATCCCAGGGCTGCACCGAGCCCTGGGAGCTGGCCGACCGCTTCGGCGTAGACGAGACGTTTTTGAAGAAGGCGGTTTGCCTGTATACCCACGGAAATCTGGCGACGGAGCTTTATTTTCCGTAAACCTCCCCTGCAAGCAGGGGAGGTGCCCCAGTGGGCACACTGGGGCGGAGGGGTGGTGCGATGCTCAGAGCGGCTGCGAACGGGAGGCACCCCTCCACCGCCTTGAGGCGGTCCCCCTCCCCTGCAAGCAGGGGAGGTGCCCCAGTGCGCACACTGGGGCGGAGGGGTGGTGCGATGTTCAGAGCGGCTGCGAACGGGAGGCACCTCTCCACCGCCTTGAGGCGGTCCACCTCCCCTGCAAGCAGGGGAGGTGCCCCAGTGCGCACACTGGGGCGGAGGGGTGGCGCGATGCTCAGAGCGGCTGCGAACGGGAGGCACCCCTCCACCGCCTTGAGGCGGTCCCCCTCCCCTGCAAGCAGGGGAGGTTTTGCCGGGTTGAAAAATGGAAGAGTGCGAGGAGGGAATAAATGCCTACCAAATATAACCCTGAGCTGACTGGAAACGCGCGGCAGCTTCGGAAGAATATGACTGCCGAGGAGCGGCAGCTTTGGTATCAATACCTCCGGACTTATCCTGTGAAATTCTATCGCCAGCGGGTGATGGGTCATTATATTGTGGATTTTTACTGTGCAAAGGCGAAGCTGGTTGTGGAGCTTGACGGCTCCCAACACTACGAAAAGGCAGGGCTGGCCTATGACCGAGCCCGCACGGCGTATCTGGAAAGCCTCGGAATGACGGTGCTTCGTATCCCGAACGACCAGATTTGGAAGAATTTGCGCGGTGTCTGTGAGGCGATCGACGAGGCGGTGGTGCGATCCTCGGAGCGGCTTTGAAACCTCCCCTGCAAGCAGGGGAGGTGCCCCAGTGCGCACACTGGGGCGGAGGGGTGGTGCGATACTTGGAGCGGCTTCGAACGGGGGAGTACCCCTCCACCGCCTTGCGGCGGTCCCCCTCCCCTGCAAGCAGGGGAGGCACCCCTCCACCGCCTTGAGGCGGTCCCCCTCCCCTGCAAGCAGGGGAGGTTTTAAAACGGGCGGGCTGGAGGATTCCAGCCCGCCCGGGGTTTATTCTATTCAGGCTGCGGCAGCCTACGGATTGTCGCTTGCTGCCTGCATGGCGGCCCGGAGGAAGCACACGGCCTGGGCGCGGGTGCAGATTTCACCGGTGCCGAAGCAATCCGCTCCGATCCCCGCGGTAACGCCGTTTTCATAGGCCCAGAGCACGGGGAGATAGAAGTATTGCTCCGGCGATGCGTCCGCGAAGGGACAGTCGCTCCCGGCGGGGACCGGGCGTCCGGCGGCGATCCACAGGAAGGTCACGATCTGCTCCCGGGTGCAGGGATGGCCGACGCCGAAGCGATCGGCGGATTCCCCGGCGGTGATGCCGGTCTCGTAGGCCCAGAGCACGGCATCGCAGTAATACTCGCCGGGGGCCAGATCCAGGAAGGGGCAGGCGTCGCACTGGAATTCCGGGTGCTGCCAGGCGTGATACAGGAAGGTGATGATCTGCTCCCGGGTGCAGCCTGCATCGGGGGAGAACTGATCCTCCGCGGTGCCGCTGGTGATCTGGGGCTCGTGGTAATAGGCCCAGAGCACAGCCGCGTAATAGTAGCTGTCCGGGCTCAGATCCCGGAAGGGGTTGACCTGGTGGATCGCGTCCAGCTCCCGCTGGGTCTTCCAGATCGCGTAGAGGGTGGCGCTCTCCTGCTCCAGCAGGAAGCTGTCGCCGGGGAAATAGCTGTCGCCGCTGCCGTCGGCCTGGGTATTCCAGCAGTAGAACTGCATTCCGGGCTGGGGGATGGGCTCGCCGTGGGCAAGGGGATCTGCCACGGAGACCCGGTCGCCCACCAGGCAGATGGGGGCGGGGGTGACCCAATCGCCGCCGGCAATGCCGTTGAGATCGTAGTACAGGTACGCCCCCTGGGGGCCGAAGCCCTTGTCCAGCTGGGCGCAGCGGGCCGCCAAAAAGTCCTTGCAGGCGGCGGTGGCCTCCTCCCAGCTCAGGTAGGGCAGCTCGAAGAACGCGGCCCGGTTATCGCCCCAGCGCAGCTCGTTCATGCGCGCGCTGGGCTCCAGAACGGCGGAAAGGGCGTCGATGTCCGCCAAAAGCGCGTCCCGCTCGCCGCTCTGGGCCAGGTCGTTCCACTTTTCCCGGACGGCGGCGCGGAAGTCCTCGTGCCGGTAGGCGGCGGCCAGCAGGGTGGGGATCCCGTTGCAACCCCGCTGGTTGGCCCACCAAAGATCGGTGGTGCTCAGGGGGACGTCGAAGCAGCTGTGGGGACTGCCGAAGGCGTTGTCCATGTCCCAGATGGGGCCGAAGAAGATCCGCTCCGTTCCGGCGGGCTTGTAGGCGTAGAAGCTGGAGATGCCCGCGTCGTGGTTCATGCTGAGCTCCTGCAGAAGGAAGGCGCTGGCCAGAGAATCCAGGTCAAAGTATTCGCTGTAATGCCGCCCCTGGCTGTTGAAGCCGCTGTCGGAGCAGATCGCCTGGGTTCCGGCCTCCACAAAGTCCGCGATGTAGTTGACCTCCGCCTGGGAGGCGTATTCCGGGGATTTGATCACGATGGGTTGTCCGTTTTCGGTGACGAAGCCGGAGGCCTCCTCCTGGTAGCGGGCCAGCAGGTCGTATTCCAGCAGATAGCAGCCGGTGATGTCCTCCGGGTCGGCGGGGAGCTCCACCCACTTGCGGGAGCCCTTGGCGCCGTTTTCCCCGAAGGCTCCCCGGGCAGCTGTCTCCGGATCGATATCGGGGTTGGCCTGTTCGTTGGCCTTTTCCAGATCCCGTTCCGCGATCCGCGTCTCGCCAAGCTCCACGCTCTCGCAGACGGTGTAGCAGCCCGCGTAGTTCCCGTTGAGGTAGAGATCCACATGGCGGTGATCGCTGGAGTACTTCATCCCCAGGGCGGTGGCGAAGCTCCAGCCGCAGGCGTTGTGGAGCAGGGAGGGATCGATGTATTCCGCCAGCAGCGACCACTTTTTCGCCTTTCCCATGCCCAGCAGATCGGTTTTCTTCTCAAATTTGATGTTGTAGGGCCGCTTGTCGTAGCCCCAGGTGGCGTTGCCCCGGCCCTTGATCTGGGTCAGCCGCTTGTCCAGACACAGGGCTCCGTTTTCATAGACCCGGATGCTGGCGGGCTCCCGGTTCGCCTTGTCGGCGTGGACGTAGTCCATGCTGCCGGAGTCGGTGGCGATGAAGACCGCCGGAAGCTGACCGGCGCAATACACCGTCAGGCTGTATTCCTGCTCCCCGCAGCACAGGCTGTGGACGCCGGGGGTAAAGCCCGCCGCGCTGCAGCCGGATTCCAGGGGCGCGCCGTCCAGAGAGACGGGAAGCTCCGTGTTCAGATAGACTGCCGCAGTCTCCGGCTGGGTGCCGGAGGGCAGAAAGAGGCAGTAGCTTTGGTCGTCCGGGGCGTACAGACGGATGCACTCGATTTCCTCCGGGCCACCCCCGTAGGGATGGATCAGAAGGGGACTGTCTCCGGCGGCCGCGCTGACCCGCAGCGCCGCGAGGAAGCAGCACAGAAGCGTCAGAACAAGAACAGGCAGTTTTCTCATAGTCAGGACTCCGTGTCGGTTTTTTTGGCTGCGGTAGGATAGAGAGAGCGCAAAGGCTGGGAATAAGAGGAAAGAGGCAAGAGGCAGGAATTGGGAACATTCTTACCTCTTACCTCTTGGGCAAAGATCCGGGTTTACTTTTCGCCCATTTCCTTCAGGGCTTCCTTGCGGGAGAGGTTGACGCGGCCCTTTTCGTCGATCTCAGTGACCTTGACCCAGGTCATGTCACCCACGTTCAGCACGTCTTCCACCTTCTCGGTGCGCTTGAACTCCAGGTCGCGGATGTGGACCATGCCGTCCTTGCCGGGGGCCAGCTCCACGAAGGCGCCGATGGGGATGATGCGGACGACCTTGCCGTAGTACAGCTTGCCCACCTCGGGGACGAAGCAGATGTCTTCGATCATGCGCTTGGCGGCGTCGCAGGAGGCGGCGTCGGGGGAAGCGATGTGGATGGTGCCGTCGTCTTCCACGTCCACCTGGGCGCCGGACTCGGCCACGATCTTCTGGATCATGGAGCCGCCCTTGCCGATGACCTCGCGGATCTTGTCCACGTCGATCTTGATGGTGATCATCTTGGGCGCGTACTCGCTGACCTCAGGCCGCGGGGCGGGGATGCAGGGGAGCATGACCTCGTTGATGATCTCCAGGCGGGCCTTGCGGCAGCGCTCCAGCGCGTCGGCAATGATCTCCATGGTGAGGCCGTCGTTCTTCAGGTCCATCTGGATGGCGGTGACGCCCTCGGTGGTGCCGGCGACCTTGAAGTCCATCTCGCCGTGGAAGTCTTCCACGCCCTGGATGTCGGTAAAGGTGCGCCATTCGCCGGTCTCCTTGTCGGAGATCAGACCGCAGGAGATGCCGGCCACGGGCCGCTTGATGGGCACGCCGGCGTCCATCAGCGCCAGGGTGGAGCCGCAGATGGAGCCCTGGGAGGTGGAGCCGTTGGAGCTCACGACCTCAGAGACCACACGGATGCAGTAGGGGAACTCGTCCACGGAGGGGAGCACGGGCACCAGGGCCTTCTCCGCCAGGGCGCCGTGGCCGATCTCACGGCGGGAGGCGCTGCGGGAGCCCTTGGCGTCACCGGTGGAATAGCCGGGGAAATTGTAATGATGGATAGAACGCTTGGTCTCCTCGGG